>CAMAVB010000119.1 GCA_945861465.1 Candidatus Kuenenia stuttgartensis | reverse complement strand
AGCTTCGCCGCCTCGTCGGTCTCCCCCTGAATCTCGAGCAGCGCCGCCAGTGCCCGCCGAGAAAGGGCCAGATTGGGATGATCCGCCGACAGTTTCTTCTCCCGAATCTCGATCACCCGCCGTTGCAGCACGATCGCTTCGTCGAACTTTTGCTGTGTGAGGTACAGTCTCCGCAAATTGGCGAGCGTCGTGGCGACATCGGGATGATCTGCTCCCAACTTCAACTCTTTGATCATCAAAGCCCGTTTGTAGAGTGGCTCGGCTTCTGCGTACTTCGCCTGAGACTCGTACAACCCCGCGAGGTTGTCGAGTGTCGCCGCGACGTTGAGGTGATCCGCTCCCAGCTTCTGCTCGCTGATCGAGAGTGACCGTTTGTAGAGCGGTTCGGCTTCCGCGTAATTCGCCTGCAACACGTACAGCGTCGCGAGATTGTTTATGGCCGCAGCGACGTTCGCCGAATCGGCTCCGCTGAATCTTTCATCCAGTTGCAGCGCGCGTTTGTAAAGCGGCTCGGCTGCGGGGTACTTGCCTTGATTCTTGAATGCTCCCGCCAAACCGCTGAGGCTGCTGGCGAGCGTGCTGTCCTGGACCTTAGCGGATTCGGCTTCCTGGATCGCGGTGCGGAACAGCTTCTCGGCCTCGGCGTATTTGCCTTCTTCAAGTGCCTTGTTGCCGCCGTCGTTGTACGACTGCCGCAGCGTCTCTTGAGCACTCGCGCCGGACACGCTCCACACCGTCACACTCCACACGACCAGCAACAGCCCGAACAGAAACCGCAGAGTTGGAATTCGCATGGGGTGGCTCCGGGGGAATGAGGGATTTTTTGCGGGAGTATGGGAATCGGGATGGGGAGCACGTTGAAAACGTGCTCCACGACGTGGGGTACGATTTCATCGTGCCCGTCACTGGTTTGTCAAAGTAACCACCAAATTGTAAAACTGCAACGAAGAATTGCGCCAGCGGATGGATTGGCGGCGGTGACCTTGACCGAGGATACTGGTTTTGGTTTATTGGATTTGGGGCGAGCACGTTGAAAACGTGCTCCACGACGTGGAGCACGATTTCATCGTGCTCGTTCCGCAGAAAGCAAAGGCTGTGTCATGCGCGAAAAGTTCTCACGCCGCAGACTTCCGCATTTGGACCTGCCCGGTGCGACCTACTTCATCACGACCTGCTTGCTCGGCAGTATCCCGGCTCAGGGCTTGGTCGAGATCGAACGGTTCCGCATCAGACTCGAACGACAACCCAAACCGGCGGACCTGTCCGCAGAAGACTGGAAAGCCAGGCAATGGAAGCAGGTCTTTGCCAAGTGCGACGACTGGCTCGATCGGCGACCGGCCGTGCGACACCTGGAAGACTCGCGGTTGGCGGACCAGGTCGAGAAATCACTAAAACACTTTGCGGGCGAACGGTACGACTTGATCGCCTGGGTGGTGATGCCCAGCCATTATCATTGGGTCTTCCGGCCGCTAGACGAATGGGTGCGGTCGCTGGGACCGGCGGCCGATGAGCGGTCGCCTCGGCAACGAATTCAGCATTCGGTGAATCGGCACTCGGCGCTGGAGTGCAACAAGTTGCTCGGCGAAACGGGTGGGTTCTGGCAACGCGAGTCCTACGACCATTGCGTGGGCGATGAGGACGAACTGGAACGGATCGTGACGTATGTGCATGGCAACCCCGTCGTGCCGGGGTTGGTGGAGCGGGCGGAGGAATATCGGTATTCGTCGGCTCGGGAGTTTGCGCTGCGCGAGGGGCGAGCACGTTGAAAACGTGCTCCACGTGGAGCACGATTTCATCGTGCTCGACCTTGGTTGGCCATTCATCAAAGCGGCAAGTGCGTGGGTTCAATCGACAACAGGCCCGAGCGAGAAGCCGGTGTTCACGGGATTGAAGTGATCGCTTCAGCTGTGATCTTGTAATAGTCCGGCAGGCTGGTTTTTGTGGCACGCAGGATGTCGAGAATCGCCTGGCGGTCATCCTTCGAAAGGTGGACGAATTTTCCGGACTGGTCCTGGCCTGACAGGATGTCGAACAACTTTTGCCAGACGTAATCGCGGGACTCGACTGGAAGTCCGTCGAAGGCCTCTGAGTAGATCAAATAGCTGCAGGGATATTTGAAAAGTCGTGTGGTGAGATCCAGATCACGCAGCGATCGCCCCTGTAAATCCCGGGGTCCGCCGACCGCAAATTGTTCCGCATAGCCCGAGGTGCCCTTGATGGGCTCGGTCAGTTTTGCTTCGTTGACCAGCAGTAAGGCATCGACAAGGCGGTCGCCCGTACTCTGGATGCGGCGTGTCGTACTTTCCAGCCGTGTCCCTGCGGGATTCTTCAGCATACGATTCATCATGGTGTCATAATCCAGCGCCTGCCGCGTATCAAAGCTGGCTTTCACCATGCGGTTGTGTACCAGCACCTGGTGTTCCAGCACCATGAGCGCGACAATGTCACTGTGTGGCGACACATACCGATCGACATTCAGGCGATCCTTGAGCTCCGTGACGTTCTGCCCGGCGGAATTGTCCACAGGCTCCTCAACGTCGCGCCCCTGGACGATCAGATTTCCCAGATGCTTCTGCGATCCGTGCGTGCCGGTAACATACCAGCCGCCCCAGCGTTGTTCGACGGGAGTTGTGTGATCGACCATCCGACTGCCGGCTGACAGCATCGGCTGGCCACTGGCATCCACAAACAGCGAACGCACGACATGCCCCGGCACGCCTTCCGTGCGAGAAGAACTGTGACAAACCAAACAGTTATCGTTTCGCCGCTGAAACTGTGGCTTTTCGTTTTCTTCCTGGTTCAGCGTATAAAAAACTGTTCCGAGTTGCGCATCCACGGCGGAGATTTCGAGAACTTCACCCGACTGGCAGAAGCCCACGTAAACATCATCATTGAAGTAAATCGCCCGTGGCGTCCTCGGTGAAATCCGGCGCATCTGCAGGCTGGTTTTTGAAAAGACAAGCATCTGTGACTCAACGGGAATATCCAGAGCCTTCAGCAGCGATGGCAGATAACTCTTATCACCTTCATGCGTGAATGTCAGCTCGCCCTGGTCAAGCCGTTGCTGCAGCCTGGAGATGCGGTTGTCTGGTGTGCTCTGGCTGTACAGTATTGGAGCGCTGTCGAACTCGTCGTCCGCAAAAAGACCGCCCGCCAGCAGAACTGGTAATGCCGCGATAGCGAAATTCAGGATGCCAATAACTCGCATGATGGACTCCTTTGACGCAGGTCAAAACGAACAATCGCCTTTTCATCCAATCTAATAAGGTTATCGATTGAATTCTTTACATAAAGGTGTAGTATTGGACGATTCTCTTGAAGAGGAACTGTGATGTTGTCGAAAACTGCCGAATATGCGCTCCGTACGGTGGCCTGTCTTGCTGGCGATGCGGGTCAGGCTGAGTCCGCTGATTTGTTGTGCGAACAGACCAAGGTGCCGCGGCGATATCTGCACAAGGTTCTGCAGGATTTAGTCCGGGCGGAGCTGGTTCGGTCGCGACCAGGGCCGGGCGGTGGCTACTCGCTGGCCAGGGCGGCGGACGAGATTACGATTCTGGACGTTGTGAATGCGGTCGCTCCGCTGGAACGCATCCGTCACTGTCCGCTGGGTTTGCCGTCACACACAAGTCTTTGTCCGTTGCACAAAGAGCTGGATAAGGCCTACGCAGCGACCGAAGCAGCATTTGCACGAGTGACGATAGAGCAGTTATTGCGTTCAGAGAGCAGGATCATTCCGTTGTGTGACGTTTGAGTTACGGGAGAAACAACATGCCATCCATATCGGTTTTCAGAGTGCGAGTCATCATCTGTACGGCAGCTGCTGCATGTGCGGGAGGAATTCTGATTGCCAGAGCAGCAGACGAACCAGTCAAAGATTCAGACGACGTCATCGCGGCGACGGCGGATGCGCCAGCTTCGAATGCACAGAACCAGGATGCACTGCGTGTCCCGATTGCGGTTGCGCGCGACCGTGCGAAGCTCATGCACGACATTTATACAACGACGCTTGATGTGATGCATGATCGCTACTTCCATGCCGACCGCGCGATCGTTCCGGCGCGAGCGATGGAAGACGTGTTCTCGGCGATGGCGGATCAGACGGGATCCAAAGCGAACTGGATCTCTGTCAATCTGAAGGCCATGAGCATCAATCACGAGCCGCAGACCGATTTCGAAAAGCGGGCAGCCAGAGAGATAGTCGGAGGCGAGTCAGAGATCGAAGTGATCGAAAATGGTTTCTACCGTCGCGCAGGTGCGGTTCCGATGACTGGCGGTTGTCTCAGTTGCCATGCGGGATTCTTCAACCAGCCATCCAAAGTGCCGAAGTTCACCGGGCTGGTGATCAGTATTCCGATCCTCGCTGAATCTGCGAACCAGTAACGTCTATCTGTCCTCTGAAAGCCTGAAATGAAATCTCTTCGCTGCAGCCGAATCAGCGTGCTGATTCTTGCCGGAACGATTCTTGCCGGAGTCCTGAGCGGCCTCGTCCCTGCTGACGAAGCGTCACCCGCCGAGCCACGCAGTCAGTCACCGACGGAAATTCCACGTGCGACGGCGCAGCAGGCTCGACGTCAGGCCGAAATCCTGCACACGTCCATTCACGCGACATTGCGGGTGGTTCACGACCGCTATTACCGCGAAGACGAAGGACTGCCGATTCCCGCTGCGATCCTGGGAGACGTTTTCAAAGAACTGGAGACCGAGCAAAATGTCCGACTCCGCTGGCTGGCAGTCGAAGGACTGGCGATGAACACCGACCACCTGCCACAGGACTCCTTTGAAACCGAAGCCGTTAAGTCGCTGAAATCCGGAAAGCCTTTCCATGAACAGTCCAAAGACGGATTTTACCGCCGAGCGGCTCCGATCACGCTCAGCAGTCACTGTCTGAAATGCCATATGCCCGATCGGAAGAGCACCAGCGATCGCCGGGCCGGATTGATTATTGCAATTCCCGTATCAGACTAACGATGCCCCAGCTTAGATCCTTTCTTTTCAACAACTACGAATTTTGCGCGCATCTTTTCGATCGTAGTTCTTTGGGATTTCGAAATTCGGACTTCGGATTTGCGGCTTCGCCGCGCCAGGACCGGCGCAGAAATTACTGTCGTCTTCCGGACGTGGAGCACGTTTTTAACGTGCTCGGCACGATGGAATCGTGCCCCACTTATTAAGCACCAGTGCAGAAGTTTTTTAGTTTAACGGCGAGCCGTAGGCGTAGGCGGAAGCACGCTGGATTCGCCTACGCCTACGGCTCGCCGTTAAACGATTTGTGCCAATTTACTTATGCACCAGTGCTTACCTGTCTCAGCCTTTACCGCGTCCAGGCCAGCCATTTCCGGAACAGCGCTTTCACGAACGGCGTCAGTCGTGTGCGACTGAACTGATCGCCGAGCTTTCGGATGGCCTCGGCCTGTGTTGGATACGGGTGAATCGTGTTGCCGATCCTGCCAAGTCCGAGGCCGTGCGTCATCGCCAGTGAGATTTCGGAGATCATGTCTCCGGCGTGTGATGCGACGATCGTGGCCCCCAGAATCCGATCGGTGCCTTTCCTGACGTGAACCTTGACGAACCCTTCGTCCTCGCCGTCCAGAATGGCTCGGTCAACATCGTGGAACTTCTGGATGTAAGTATCAACCGCAATATTCTTTTCTTTCGCTTCGTGTTCATAGAGTCCCACATGGGCAATTTCGGGGCTGGTGTATGTACACCACGGAATCACCAGCGATGTGGATTTCTTTCGTCCCTTAAAGAGCGCATTCTGGATCACGATCCGTGCCATGAAATCGGCGGCGTGGGTGAACTGATAAGAAGAACAGACATCTCCGGCGGCGTAGATCATGGGGTTCGTCGTCTGCATGCCTTCATTGACGGTGACGCCCTTCGTGTGATACGCCACACCGACCGATTCCAGATTCAGGTTTTCGATGTTGGGAGTGCGACCAACCGCAACCAGCAACTGATCGACCGATTCGTCATATCCCGCTCCGGGCGATTCAACCGCGAGTCGGATTCCGCCATTACTCCTGATCACCAGGTTCCCGCCAGAGCCCAACCGCCGAACACCGTCGCGCATCATCCTGCGTTGCACGATCTCTGCCGCATCACGGTCTTCGCGTGGCAGGATGCCGCGTTCGGACTCAACCAGAAAAACTTCCGAACCAAATTGTGCAAACGACTGAGCCATCTCGCAGCCAACCGGGCCAGCGCCAATGACTCCCAGCCGACGAGGAAGTTCCGTCAGTGAGAACAGCGTTTCATTCGTCAGATACTCAACAGAATCCAGCCCTGGAATCGGCGGGGCGGCGGCTCGTGCACCGGTCGCGATGACAGCGCGTTTGAAGTTCAGTCTTGTCCCGTCGACTTCGATCGTATCGGAGTTAATGAATCGGGCATCACCGAAGTACACATCAACCCCAAGATCTCGAAATCGTTGAGCAGAATCGTTCGGACTGATACGAGCCCGCAAGCGTCTCATGCGTTGCATCACCGCGCCGAAATCAACCTGCACGTCTCCTGGAATATGGACTCCGAATTCGCCTGCATTGCGAACTGTCGCTGCGGCGCGGGCGGCACTGATGACCCCCTTTGACGGAACGCATCCCACATTCAGACAGTCGCCGCCCATCAGGTTGCGTTCGATCAGTGCGACTTTCGCTCCAAGTCCAGCCGCTCCGGCAGCGGAGACAAGACCAGCAGTACCAGCTCCGATCACAACCAGATTGTACCGGCCCGATGGAGTCGGGTTCTTCCAGTCACGAGGATGAACATCCGCCTCCAGCTGAAGGTTGAATTCATCGTACGGAATTAGCGGAGAAACATGGGCCATGGTTGATCCTCACAGATTCCGACAAGGGCATCGTGCCGCAGGAGTCTATCGAATTATGGTTAAATTGGGAGTTTGGGCGTCAGTGTGACCAGGAAACGAACCTGCATCGGTGCGCGCCTGCTCCGCCATGAGTGCAGTTGTCCTGATCGTGGGGAATGCTCTGTGTTTTAAAAAACTAGCCATGAACACCGTTGACAGGCTTGTTGGGGTTTGGTTAATCGTTATTCGGGGAATAGCTGGCACAAATATTGCGAGACTTTGATGCCGACGCTTATGCCGCCAGTGTACGAGTTTTTGCGACCGCAAGTTCGCACAGTGTGCCGCAGAAGCACATAATCGCTCGCCAGATGTCATTTCCCAGGAACATCTACAGAAAAATTTGACCATGAAAACAATTCAGATTTACGACAAACCCATGTGCTGCTCGACCGGAATTTGCGGACCGCAGGTGGATCCGGTTCTGCCACGGTTTGCCGCCGACCTGGATGCTCTCAAAACTGCCGGACACACTGTCCAGCGTTACAACCTTGCGCAGCAGCCACAAGCGTTCATTGAGAACACGGAGATTCATGCGCTGCTTTCCACGAAGGGCACTGACGTACTTCCGGTCGTGATGGTGAATGGTCGTGTGGTGAGTCGCGGGATTTATCCGTCTCGCGAGATGCTCGATCTTTGGACCGGCGGCGCAGTACCGAACCCAGTTTCTCTGCCAGTTGTCGCCGAAGGCTGTTGCAGCGGTCAGACCGGCTGTTGCTGAAATCCAGGCAGGGACTCATCCATGGAATTTCTCGAACACGCAACTCGCAACCTTTTCTTCACTGGCAAGGGTGGCGTCGGTAAGACATCGGTGGCCTGTGCCACGGCGGTGCGCTTAGCTGACGCTGGCAAACGAGTCCTCCTGGTATCGACTGACCCGGCATCCAATCTGGATGAAGTGCTGGGGACACCGCTGGGGCATCATCCGACTCCGGTGCCGTCAATCCCGAATCTCTCTGCGATGAATCTGGATCCGGAAAAGTCCGCTGCAGATTATCGTGAACGTATGGTTGGCCCCTATAGGACACTCCTGCCGCCCGCCGCAGTGAAGAGCATGGAAGAGCAGTTTTCCGGTTCCTGCACTCTGGAGATTGCCGCGTTCGATGAATTTTCGCGACTGCTGGGTGACGCTGCGGCGACATCGCAGTTTGATCATGTCATCTTTGATACAGCCCCGACCGGCCACACTTTACGACTGTTGACGCTGCCGTCTGCCTGGTCGGGTTTCATGGAATCGAATACGACCGGAACTTCGTGTCTGGGTCCACTGGCCGGACTACAGACTCAGCAGACGCTGTATCAGGAGACCGTGCATGCATTGGGTGACCCAACGATCACAACGCTGGTGATGGTGACCCGAGCGGAAGCCACAGCGTTTCGGGAAGCGGCTCGGACCAGCGGTGAATTGAAGGCTCTGGGGGTCAATAATCAGCACCTTGTGATCAATGCCGTGTTTCAGGCGAATGCTGAAAGCGATCCGTTTGCGGTCGCGATGCAGCTTCGCGGTGAAAAAGCGATTTCGGAAATGCCGGAGATGCTGAAAGACCTTCCGCGGACTTTGATCCCTTTGACAGCCGGTGGAGTTCTCGGCGTCGCGGCTCTGAGAGATCTGGGCCGGACTTCCACAGCGACGGCTCAGAAAACAGCGGCGGCTCAGCAGGAGCTTCGCCCTCCCGGGTTGGAAATACGTGAGATACCACATTCACTGGGGGCAATGATTGATGACCTCGCCGCGCCCGGGCATGGCGTGATTCTGGCGATGGGCAAAGGCGGCGTCGGCAAGACCACGGTCGCTGCTGCCGTCGCGGTAGCATTGGCGGATCGTGGCTTCGAAGTGCATCTGTCGACGACCGACCCTGCCGCTCATATCGCGGCTGCAGTGGCCGGCCTGACCATGGCCAATCTGACCGTCAGCCGCATCGATCCCGTGGCCGAAACCGCTCGCTATTCCAAAGAAGTCATGCAAAACGCCGGTGCTGGTCTGGATGAATCCGGAAAAGCTCTGCTGGCCGAAGATCTTCGGTCACCCTGCACGGAAGAAATTGCCGTCTTCCGCGCATTTGCTGACGCCGTCGCGGAGGGTACAAACCGGTTCGTCGTACTGGACACTGCTCCCACCGGCCACACTGTGCTGCTGCTGGATTCTGCCCTGGCGTATCATCGCGAAGTGACCCGACAAACAAGCGGAATGCCGGAGGCCGTGCAGAACCTGTTGCCTCGATTGCGAGATCCGGAGTTCACGCGCGTGCTGATTGTCACACTCCCGGAAGCCACTCCGGTTCATGAAGCGGCTCAGTTGCAGCGCGACCTGCGTCGCGCAGAGATAGAGCCGTACGCCTGGGTCATCAACCAGAGTCTGTCACCGCTGAACGTGAC
Source organism: Candidatus Kuenenia stuttgartensis (assembly GCA_945861465.1). Classification (GTDB taxonomy): domain Bacteria; phylum Planctomycetota; class Planctomycetia; order Planctomycetales; family Planctomycetaceae; genus SXXK01. The sequence continues at coordinate 13,313 of CAMAVB010000119.1, read as the reverse complement.
GGATCCACTGCTCATCGAACGCCAGCGAAATGAAGCGCGTTACATCAGCGAGGTCGTGTCTCAACAGGCGATTCGAACGGCACTGATCTCATGGCAGATCGAACCGCCGGTCGGACGAGCAGCTCTCAATCACGCGATTGCCGAACAAGACGCATGAAGATCTCCTTGTCAGGGGTTTCCAACTGAGATCCGGACTGCGACCGTCCCGTGGTTCTTTTTGCGTTTTGACCATTGGTCGTTGGTCTGCAGCCACAGGATGCCGTCGATTGGTGATTGCAGTTTTTTTTCCGACCCGATGGGGATGCGACGTGTGGTTTGGGTGCCATCGGCTGAGATGATGGTTCCGACAACTTCTCCCAGTGGTCGGCCATCGACGTAGTCAATTGTGATTCCCTCCGGCTCAGAAATCCAGGGCTCTGTCGTTTCTTCAACGACATAGCGGCCCTTGCACTCGATGACGATCTCCTGTCCTTTTATCATCGACAACCCGGTCGAAACCCATTGGTGGGCGACGTCCAGCACGAATTCGGCTGGCAATCTGATGTCACCATTCGAACCTTGTGGTTTTAACGGCGTGAGGGCTGGAAATTGCACGTTGGCGACATCTGCCTCGTGGAGTCCATCAAGGTACAGCGGCCATACCTGATCCAGTTGCTTCCATGTTGATTCCGGAACATCGGCAAGCGCATCCTCAAATTGCCGGTCCGTGCGACATGCGGCAACGGCCGCGAACTCAGGTTGCAGCTCCGGATGATGATTGAGCAGCCAGACCAATGCCCACGCATTGGCATATTGCGAATCGTCCTGAAACGTTGTATCCGGCGGGTGCAGCACGGTCTGGAGCGGCACGATTTCAGCCAGCTCACCCGTCGCCGACGGCTCCCGATTGAAATGTCGGCGAATTTCCGCAATCCGATGCCAGCCCTCGAATCCTGCAACGGACGACGGCAGGATTCCGAATTCGCTCTTCGCAACGTCCGCGTGAAGCTGATGAGTTGCATAGTATTCGGCAACGCCTTCGGTATACCACAATGGCGGGATATCGCGCATTCCGTATTCGCACATCAGGAAGCAGTGGACAAATTCATGCAGCAGCAAATGCCGTCGGTAGTAGTCCGCCGTCTGATTGTTCATCCAGAATCGATAACCCAGATGTCGACCATGCCGAATCGGATATTGTTCCGGCGGCAACACACCGGCACGTTCAAAACGGTCTCGCGCGTCCATTAAGAACCCGGTGACCTGAAACTCCTTCCCGGCAAGATCGGGTGCCAGTTTGCCCAGACGCTGCTCCAGAGTCGCGAACAAAGCGTCGGCCAGTGGCGGCAGATCAGCCACGGATTCCAGAGGCAGATCGGTGATCAGAATCAAGTGTTTCGATTCGACGATCCGCAGTCCTTCCGCCAGGAGTTCATCGCGGTTCAACATTGGTCGATCATCGGGCAAACGAAATCGCTGTGGAGGAGCGGCTGTCGATTGTGCAGCCGTTAGAGACGACGGCGACGTGGAAATCGGGGTTAATACGACGGTCGATGTCTCCGGCACCATTGATGGAACTTTTGGGACTTCATCAACCGGTTCATTGGCCGTCGCGTCCGATGTTTCGGGGATGTCAGAAACAGCTGGGGGTTGTGAAGAATCGCCACCGCAGCCGTGCAATGCCGCTAGAAACAACACACAAATGCCGACAGCCGTCGTGCGACGAAATGGAGTGCCGAATCGATCATTCATGGTAAACGGCTCTTGGAACTATTCCGGCAGCGGCTTGCCTTTTGTCTCTGGAGCGAAAGGCACGGCTACCAGTCCGACAAGGAAGATGGCACACATCGTGACGCCTGCGTAACGAAACGACATCACACCTTCGTAGCCAGGGCCGGAATAGACATGCCGAATCAGCTTGCCCAGCGTGAACGGCCCGAGCGCCGCGACAAACCGTCCGACGTTGTAGCAGAAAGAGGTGCCGGTACTGCGAAGCCGAGTCGGGAACAGCTCCGGAAAATAGACCGCGTAACCTCCGAAGATTGACAGCTGAAAGAAGCCCATCAACGGCACCATCCAGAAGATGTCGTAGACTCCCGAGAAGCGTCCGAGATTCCAGAACACATTCATGGTGGCAAACATCGCTCCGACGAAGCAGATCGCAAAGGTCGTTTTACGGCCCAGGAAATGGCTGAGGTAGCTGAACATGAAGATACCGAAGAATGCTCCGAGATTCAGCACGAGAGATGTAATTCCCGACCACTTCTTCAGGGCCGCTTCCAGCTCCGGTCCTTTGATTCCTTCCGCTTCGAACACAGGTTTGAAGACTTCCCGTTGAAGGTCAGCCGCGAAGAATCCGATGCCCCAGAGTCCGATAACACCTGCACTGGCCAGCAGCAGACCAATCAGAGCCCGGTACCGCAGCTCGGGGTTCCCAAACAGTTCGCTATAGGAACCGAGCTGTTTCGCCACGCCTTCCGTGGCGGAAACGGACTGCCATCGTTCGGGTTCTTTCAGGCGACGACGCACAAACAATGACAGCAAGGCCGGAGCTGTGCCGATAAGAAACATCACTCGCCAGGATGTTCCCGCCATCCCGATCAAAGCGGCGGTGACGTTGCCGACGGCCGACAGAGCCTGCAATAGTCCCAAAGCATGCGGACGTGCACGGGAAGGCATGACTTCCGCGACCAGCGAAACGCCGACCGCGAATTCACCGCCGACACCAAGCCCCGTGAGAAATCGCCAGAAACAGAAGTCCCAGAATCCCGTCGACAGGGCACTCAGGCCTGTGAAAACCGAATAGACGATAATGGTCGCCAGCATCGTTTTTACCCGCCCCCAGCGGTCCCCAAGGACACCGAAAAACAAACCTCCAGTCGCCCAGCCGATCAAAAAGATGGATGTCGCGTAGCCGCCGTACTCTTTTCGTTTCGCACCAAGAAACAAGCTCTCTTCAGGCGTGAGATTCTGTTTTTCGAACTCTGCCTGCCCAGGCGGAACGACAATCTTGCCGTCCGGAACTGCTTGATCGGGGACCCGAGACGCGGTCCACAGCGTTCCAAGCTCGGTGCGGCGGGCCGCAGGCATCTCTGTGTCACCGAGACTCTGAATGCTGATCAACTCATTCATCGCCAGAGGGCGAGCCAATGTGAACAACTGCTGATCCATCGTGTCAAATAGCCAGCCGAGTGCCGCCACCACGAACACAAACCAGTGGTACCGGTTGAGTTCTTTGTACCAAGGGCCGCTGGCCGTTGAAGATTGATCGTCGGATGAAGAGGAATAATCAGCGTGCAAGGATATCTCCTGCGGATTGAATCATGGGTGATGATATGCCTGAATGCCAGGAAGCCGGCCTGAAAAGAATCGTCGCGACCTCGTTGAATTGTGAGATTCTCTCGCACTCTGTCAAATGCTGTGCTCAGGTTCAACCATCCTGTCCCGCCAAATTCAGGTATCTGGCAATTTGAAGAGAATCAATCCGGACTTTTAAGGCGAGCGGCAGGATAGAACTTACCATCCGCAATTTGTACGACGGACTGGAAGTCCGTCGTACCGGTAAATTCATTTCTGCCGCTCGCCTAAGAATTCGCATCCGGCACAAGTTCGAACGCATTCAGCACTTCCGCAGGGACGCGACATGGTTGCAAAGTCGCAAACTTGACAAAGGCCCAGTTTGTAGCGGCAGTCGCCAGTTGCTTTCCGTCGGCCTTTCGCAGCAGTTCATAACGACGCATTGAAGTGACTCGTTTCATATCGGCCACCCACGTGCGAACCACGATTTCATCACCTGAAAACGCAGGCACCAGGTATTCTATGAAATGCGAACGCACGACCCAGCCCTGTCCAATCTCATGATACGCCTGCGACGGCCAGCCCTGAGCTGCTGAATGTGCGATAGCGGCATGCTGCATCCAGCGCAGGTATTCGATATTGTTGACATGCCCGACGCCGTCAATTTCGTCCGCTGTTACCTGATGTCGATATTCAAAAATTGCTGGCACAATTGTTCCGCCGTTTCCTGTTTACGAGGGGACTGTCGTTTTAATCGTTTAACGGCAAGCCGCAGGCGTCGCTGCCAAGTTTCGCCTACGCCTGCGGCTCGCCGTTAAACGAAAATGCCGACATTGAAGACTAAAACGACAGTTCACGAAGCTGCCGGGTTGTGTGATTTCCATTATTCAGACGGAACTCGTTTCAGCAACTCGTCCGGACGACAAATCAGCCCGTGGTGAATCACCAGCTCAATTTCCCGTGTGAGACGAATATCGTTCAGTGGATTCTCCGTCAACAACAGAATGTCGGCTGTCTTTCCCACCGAGATTGATCCGAGGTGATCCTGTTCGCGAAGGACTGTGGCGTTGGTCAGAGTCGCGGCGGTTAACGCAGCAGCCGGCGGCAATCCTGATTCCACCAGCATTTCCAGTTCCTGATGCATCGCAAAGCCCGGCGTCACCTGCGGTTCAGGTGAATCCGTCCCGACGAGAATCGGTACTCCGGCGCGATAGAGCTTGCCCGTCAGTTCCTGGAATTTTGCGAATTCACGGCGGCGATCTTCCAGGGATCCACCCTGTGGACAGCCTGTTCGCTGCAGATACACCGGCCAGAATTCGCGAAGACGTCTAGGGACGACGGCATTGTCGGGATGTTCATGGACCTCGGGGACGTCGGGCAGCAGAATCATGTTTCGAAAGACGGCCAATGTCGGATCGACAAAAACTCTGCGCTTGGCAAGCTCCGCGACCAGTGACTCGCACAGCGGGTTATTGAGATCCAGTTGCCCCCGATGACCAGGCTGACTGGCCACTTCAGGCGGGATCACGTAATTGAACACTGACCAGATATGTTCCAGGCCATCCACGCCGTCGGACACCGCATCCTGGGCTGAGTAATTGCCAAGGTGAGCCGTCACAAACAGTCCTCGGCGATGGCTTTCTTCGATGATGGCACGTCCGACCGGTCGCGACGTTCCGGCATAAATTTTCACCGTCGCAATGTCCCACTGCGCAAGATCGTCGAACAGCGCAGGGACCCCGGTCGGATCGGTCACTGCACGACCGACATCCCGATGAATCGGGGGATCCGCATCGAGCAGCGGACTGCAGGTGAAGACACGCGGGCAGAACTCCGGATGTGCCGCGGCAAATCGCGCGACCAGTGTGGCAGCAACGACTTCGTCCCCGGTACTGCGAATCGAAGTCACACCTGCCGCAAGGTAGAGCGGCAGCACTTCATCGCCAGTGACATGCGCGAAGTCGAGTACATGCACGACATGCACATGAGCGTCGATCAATCCCGGCAGTGCAAATTTCCCGCGCCCATCGATTCTTGTCGCATCCGGCGGTATGTCAGGAACATCATTTATCCCTCCCACATGGATGATCTGCGATCCGCAAATCACGATCGTTTGCTCCGGCTGCATCGTCCCGGATGCTGAATCAAACAGATTGCAACACTCGATTACAACTGTTTTTTCCGCTGCCATCGCGCTCGCATGAACGACCATGAAAAATGTCGCGGCGGCGATGAAGAAGCGACAGATATCCGCCGACGGAGCGGCGGACCTACGTAGGCGAGCCGCTCCGTCGGCTCGCACCACACACGGCGGCAAAGCTGCTAATGCGGCATCATAGATTCGGTTGCGGGCGAAGTCCGCGCCATGGATACTGATCAGACTGGAACCAAACATTGATGACTCACTCCGATTATACTCCGTCGAACCGTCGCAACCGAAGTGCGATTCGCTTCAGGCATGGTCATTGCCCTCAATCGACGCCTCAAACTGCTGCCGCAAATCGTCCGGAATTCGAGTTACGCGCTGGGCGTCGTAATCGAAGACGACGATGACGGAAACGCCTTCAGCCACGATTTCGCCTTGTTCACGACTGACGATTGCGTGAGTCATGTCGGCACTTGAACGACCCGACCGTGTGATTTTCGAGCCAATATACACCGTGTCCGGAAATCGCAACTGCCGACGGTAGTCACATTTCACCGAAGCCAGAATCGGCCCCAGTCCGGTACCGCTCATCGTGACGGATGAATGACAAGCATTGAGCAGATCGACTCGCGCGGATTCGAACCAGCGAAAGTAGACGACATTGTTGACATGCCCGAATGCGTCCTGATCGCCCCATTGCACGGGCAGGCAGGTGATGGTTCGATATCCAGTCAGCCTGGTGCGAATATCTGCGGGGACTTCAATAAAATCCGGCATCTGCGACTTTCGTCACTATGGTGACTTCTGCGTCACGCGGTCCACAAATTTCAGAAGCAGCGGGAATGCGGGGACTGCCATTCCGCCGTGATCGAAGCCATCAAGTTCATGGAGCTTGACATCGGGGTGTTCGACAATCTTCAGCATTCTCCACATGTATGCGTTTTCTTCGTAGCGTCCCAGCATTTCCAGTTCGCGATCACCAGTAATCAGCAGGATCGGCGGAGCATCTTTCCGCACGTGATAAAGCGGCGCGTAGGCATCAATGACCGGCCGTGTCTTTTCGATGCCCTGTTCTTCGCGAATCGTAAAGTGCGTAATCATCTGCCCACTGAACGGAGCAAGTCCGGCGATACGATCCGCGTCAACGTTATGCACAGCCAGCCAGCGTTTGTCGAGTCCAACCATGCTGGTGAGATAGCCGCCTGCGGAATGTCCGCTCACGACAATTCGGTCCGCCGCGCCACCGTACTCTTCGATGTGCTGAAAAACCCAGGCGACCGCCGCGGCCGCGTCTTCAATATACGCTGGCGCTTTCACATCCGGATGCAGTCTGTATTCGACCGTCGCAACAACAAGATCTTTGCGATTCAGTTCAGCCGGAAACGAACGGGTTCCACCAGTCAGTCCGCCCCCGTGGAACCAGACAACTACGGGAAACCCAGAGCCCGCTGTCGGCGATTTCACATCAAGTGGGCACCTTTCCCTCATGGAATCAGTCAGAGCCTCGTTATCGCTGCGATACAGAATATCTTTCGCAATCCGGTGAGACCGGTTGTCAGCCTCGTCAGCAGGACATGTCCCTGAAGGAGCCGCAGCTATTGCAATCAGCACCAGTGAGCATATGAATCGCATTGTCCATCATTCCTCACTCAAGGAGATTCACCGCATCATTGCCACAGACTCAATGCGGGCGACGCCTGATTCTGCGGACACCCATTCGAGGCACGCATGACCGGCAGACATATGGTTGGCAATCTCATGCATACAGATCCCTGCAGCCAGTAAAATAATGAGATCGCCGTTGCGGATCGGCTGACCGCCATTCTGTTCAATCACCTGCGGCAGGCGGGCCATGATCGTCGGAACAGCTGCTGAAATCGTGTTGCCAAAATGGTTGAGGTTATTCAGGAATTCGAAGTCCGGATACTCAAGTCGCGCAGCAGCAATCAGTGCCTTCAGCAATTTTCCGCTGGGTTGATGAGGAATGACAACCACGCGCTGGCCAGGGCGCAGATCAACGGACGCAACTGCCGAACGCAGGTTGTTGAGCATCAGTTCGATGCCATTCAAGAACACGGTTTCCGCATTCATCCGCATCACAGTGCGACTGATGGAGTCACCTCGAAATGTATAGACCGGCCCAGTCTCCTTCCGGAACAGCGGATGCGGATTCGGGCGCAGCGATGGGGAAATGGCAAAGTCATCCGCGCGGATCACAGAGATCGGCATTCCCGTATTGCGTTCCAGCACGACTCCGGTTGCTCCGGCAGACACGATCCCGCAGAAGAGCCGGTCTGATCCGTCATGCCAGGTTTCAGGTGTTTCCACATTCAGGATCGCGATGCGTTTGATGCTTCTGCGATCGGCGAGCAGCAATGTTCCTTCCTGCAGAGCCTTCAGGAATCCGCTGCACCCGAAATTATATGGTCGAACGGTCTGCGGCGGGAGCCTGTAACGGCGTTCAACGGCGGCGGCCAATTGCTCGGCAGCTTCATCATCCACACCGGAATGACACAGCAGGATCGCCGAAAAATCGGCCGCTGCGTAATCGGAAACACGGCAGAGTTTGTCGAAGACCGCTGTCGCCAGATCGAGAGCCGTGACGCCGGATTTCAGCATCCGACGTAGTGAGATCCCGGTTGATTTCTGTACCGATTCTACGCTGGCAAATCCGGCCTTTTGTCCAAGGCACGACAAACGAACGACCGTGGGATTGTCGATCCTGTCGAAGAGATCGACTCGGTCAAACACATCGACGAAACATGACAGTCCAGGCGTTGCGTCCTGATCGACTGCGCTTTCATCCATGGACATCTCCAAACAATGTGAAGAAGCGGCCCGTTTGCACAAGCAGGCCGGACTTCGCGAATACAGACTGGTTAAAGCTCACAGGAATTACACCTGAATTTCGTAACCCTTGCGCTGTTCGCGAGCCTGCCATTTTGCCGCGTCGGCGTCGCCCACAATCTGTTCTGTTTCTGGATCCCAGTTGAGAGTACGGTCCAGACGAATCGCGATATTCGCCAAATGGCACACCGTCATCGCACGATGATGACTGTGGACATCACTGATCGGTTGAGTCCGGTCAACAATGCACTCGAAAAAATTCTGCATGTGGTTACCGGGCTGCTTGCCCTTGTACAGCGTTTTGAGTGTTTCCTCCTTGATGGGATTGTCTTTCATACTGTCCACTGCCTCACCGGTCAGTTTGCCTCGGTTCACAAAGATGCGGCCTTCGGTTCCTTCCAACATCAGGCCATTGTCAAAGCCCAAATCTTTGGCATCGTCGCGGATATGCAGCACCGCACCGTTTTTGAACGTCGCAGTGACATGGAATTCTGTTGCCGTGTTGTACTGCGTGGCATCCGTCGGCATCCCGTTTTCAAACGGAACAGGATGTTTGGCCATGACCGGTTCCACTTTCACCGGCCCCGTATTTTCCAGATTGAAGGCCCAGGCCGCGACGTCCACATGATGTGCGCCCCAGTCAGTCATTTTGCCGCCGGAGTATTCATACCACCAGCGGAACTCATAATGACAACGGGACTTTCCATACCTGCCGTCGGTGTCTTTGAAGCGATACTCAGTCATCGGAGCCTGACCCAGCCACATGTCCCAGTTCAGCCCCTTCGGCACATCGACGACATCAATCGGCCCGCTTGATGGTGCCCCGCCGATGGCAACAGTCACAGTCCTGAGTTCGCCGATCCGACCTTCGCGAACCAGCGCCACAGCACGCAGAAAATTCAGGCCCATTTCGCTGCGTTGTTGAGTTCCCACCTGGAAGACCCGACCGGTTTCGTCGAGAACCTTGCGGATCAACTTGCCTTCGTCAATGGTCAACGTCAGCGGTTTTTCGCAGTACACGTCTTTGCCGGCCTTCATCGCTTCGATCGCGATCTTTGTGTGCCAGTGATCGGGTGTCACGATGGTAACGACATCGATATCGGGACGATCCAGAATCTTGCGGTAGTCTTCGTACATATCCACCGTGCGTTCTGCCCCCGGCTTGCTCTGCAGTTCCAGAGCCTTCGCCTTGCCTTTTTCGACATGTGCCTGATCGACGTCGCAGACTGCCGCACAGTCGGCAAACGCCATCGCATTCGGCCCGACAGCATTCCAGCGATCTCCCGTCCCGATGCAGCCCAGAATCGGGCGATCATTAGGGCTGCGGAATGGAGAGGCAAACGACGACGGAGCGAACCAGTACGGAGCTGCAGCCGTGGCCAATCCGACCAGACTGGCGTGTTTCAAAAATCCGCGACGAGATCGAATTGCCATGAGTGAGGACTCCCCTGAGAAGAGAATTGAATGGTCCGGCGTGGTCTGAAAAATGGGCCAGGAACCAATAGCCAAATGGCCCGAAGGGTGCTTCGCACTATTGGTTCCTGACCCCTTTTTCAGACTGACTGAGGTGAGTCCGCAGTGAATTCACGCATTCCTGGATGAAAGCCGGATGAAAGACAGTCTACCAGGTCAGCCCCAGGACTTCCAAACCAGCAGGCAGATTCATCTGACGTTCATGAAGAATTCTGCATTTGAGCGGCACCATTATTCCGACGGGGCAAGATTTACCTGGCGATTTGGCAACGAACCCCCATATTCGAGTGTAGGAAGATGAGAATTGGAGGCATCTACAAAACGCGGTCGAAAGCGACTTTAACGCCGAGCGCACACCAAATAGGTAAAAAAAACGGCTCCAACTGCTTTTGCAATTGAAGCCGCCCGAAATGAACGCTCGCAAATAAACAAGAACGGGAGAACCGACTGATCATCTCCGTATGAACCACGCGAGCATTGTCCGGCACCCCCCGGACACAGGATGTAAACCGCCTTGGGGAGCGTTAACTCCCTAAAGCGAATAAACCCAAATTGAAATTGTCAACAGTCACGCATTTACTGATGGGTGACAGGACATGGTCCTGGACCCCACCGACCGAACATTGAAGAGCAAAAGATGTGCCAAGGATTTGCATACCCCCCAGCAAACTCAACTCTCTGATCATGAATGCCAGCGTCCATGACGTCTATGCTGCCGGATCTTAGCCGAAAACAAACACTTGCCAAGATCTTTTGTTAAAATATCAATTTTTTCTGAAGAGCTGCTGGACGAATCGACCTCTGGAGGTGCGGCGCTGCGATTTGCCGCTACCGTCTAAGGCAAATTCGTACGCTGGGGATTTTTCACATGGCGCGCGGGTATGGCTGGCCGATATGTGAATTCGTAGGGTGGGACCAGCGGAGCGCAGGCCCACCACATCCAAAAATTAGTGTCCCTGCGCTGCTGTTCGTCACACCCTGCGAGTTGCCAATCATCAGTAACTGGGGCGCGGGCATCTGGCCTCAACAAGATTGTGCGAATTCAGTAAACTCGCCTGTTCAAAGTTGCCGATGTCTGTCAACTTCTCCGATTTTCCGCCACATCCACTGGTTGACTATTTTTCTTCAGGGCACGGAAGCCGATGAAAATTCGCTCACGCTGGTTCAATATCATCCTGTCGTATCTGGCGACGTTCTGCCTGAGGCTGTTGTTCCTGACAGTCCGTGTGCAGCATCGTAAGATCGTGAGCGACGCCACCCCGTACGCCCGACCGCAGAGCCCGCAACGATTCACGTTCTGCATGTGGCATGATCAAATTGTCCTTGCCGTCTTTTCGCTGCGCACCTGGAATCTGGCAGGACTCATCAGTCAGCATCGCGACGGCGGTTACCTTGCGGATTCCGTGCTGATTGCGGGAATTCAACCGGTGCGTGGGAGCACAAGTCGCGGCGGTGCGGAAGCTGTGCGAGAAATCCTCGATCGCCCTGATCTGCACCTGGCAATGACCCCCGATGGTCCGCGCGGGCCGCGTCGAGAAATGAAAGAAGGCATCGTTTACATTTCATCGCGTTCCGGACGTCCAATCGTGCCGACGGCATTGGTCTGCGATCGTTACTGGGCGATCCCCGGACACTGGTCTGACATGACGATTCCAAAGCCATTTTCAAAAGTGATCCTCATCGCCGGCACTCCCATCACGGTCCCGCCCGAATTGTCGCGCGAAGAAATGGCGACGTGGGCGGAATTCGTGAATACAGAAATGGGACGACTGGAACTAATCGCCCTGCGTCTGCAACAGGGCGACGCTGCGGCAGCGGATGAAATTGACCGCACCGCAGATCCCGCATATCAACCACGATCACGGCCAAACAATTCCACATCCGCCGCGGCATGATCAAAAGAATCGGCGAGCGGCATGCATCAGCTTGCCGGTACAAAAATGCCTGACTCTCCCGGATTCTACGTGTGTGTTTACGGGAAAGTCATTCGTTTAACGGCGAGCCGCAGGCGTAGGCGAATTCTCTGCCGCCTACGCCTGCGGCTCGCCGTTAAACAATGCATTTTCCCACACTCGATTTTCGGTTCAAAACCCGCAGGGAGCTGCACATAGAATCCGGTAGAGTCAGAAAATGCAATACCGGAGTGATCACGCCCAAAAGCCCAGCGCGGGCTTCGCCCGCAACCCACAGCAGATGGCCGCTAAGAACGCAAAGAGGCAAGAAAATTCAGGGTAAGAAAATTTGCAGGTGCCTGAGTTCAATTTCCAACCTGAAATCTTCTTGCCTAAATGGGCTTTGGCAATCTGTCCATCGCACAACAGGCAAGTGCCAATCATCGGTGCGATCCGCGAAATCTGCGGTCGAATACTGCGATTGAAATCAGACAAAAACTCCCGGGGACAATTTTTCACCACGGAGGACCCAGCGGGGACTTCGCCTGCATCTCACCGTGACAGCCAGAACTCCGTTTGATATTCCCACAAAAACAGCACCGGAAAATCTTCGCGGCGCAACAAGAATTGAACTGTTAGTAGTACAGTAGGCCGGACCGAGCAAACCCGGAAAAATCCGGAACGGCGACCGCCAGTCAAGCACAGGTCCTGCCGACAGGCTGTCCAAATGCGGAACTCGGGTTTGCGCTGTTCCGGCACACGTGGCGGCCTCTACCACGGAGTTCACGGAGAGCACGAAGAATCAAGAGGGCAAAAAGGATTGAACTCTCGTGTCGATGAACCGATTGAATCTGCATTGTCGTTTTCAGACTGGCGGTATTCCTCCTCGCGACTCCCTCCGTGTTCTCCGTACTACTAACGTTCTGAATTTGCGCAAGACGAAAGAGTTTTGGTCGGTGCATTTGGGATGCAGTTGTATTTCCAGTCGCAGTTTTCTGACCGCGGATTTCGCGGATGGTACGGATAAGTCACATTGTGTTTATCTGTGAAATCCGCGAAATCCGCGGTTAAGATCTCTTTCACGTTCTTCCTTGGGTTGCGGGGAAAAGCCCGCGCCAAGGTGAATCGCAAGACTATGGAGATTTATCCTGTCCACAAACCAGTTGATGTTGCGCACCGCATTTGTCGTTGAACCGATCTGGTCACAGCAGATCCAGCGTTTCTCCGTCAAACAGGTCAGTGATGACATCGTCAAGAGACTTGAAGAACCAGTCCTGGCCAGTGCCTCCGGTCAGCGTGTCCACTGATCCAGACGTGGCATCATTCGTGACCGTCACTTTGGCCTTCAACGAAGCGACTGATGGACCCACGCCCGCTCGCAGATTCGTGATGCGAGTCCCATACAAATTGCCCGAGATCAATTCAGCGCGGAGGTCGTTCAATTTACTGATTACGGCGTCGCTCGTCGTTTTGCCGCCAATCAGGATGTCATCACCGTCCCCGCCATCCAGCGTGTCCGCTCCCAGGCCACCAATCAGAATGTCGCGACCGGCACGGCCGTGCAGCACGTCGTTCCCGGCGTTACCAACCAGAATGTTGTCGGCATCATTTCCGAGGATCGTATCGTTCTTCGCCGTTGCGAGGACCGTCTCAATGACGGTCCCGGCTGGCAGTGTCAG
>CAMAVB010000118.1 GCA_945861465.1 Candidatus Kuenenia stuttgartensis | reverse complement strand
ATCGAAAAGGCAGACCAGTATGAGTTTACCAGCTCCCTCAGCTTAGATCGAGAAAGCAGTGCGACGGCAGATTCAGAAATCCAGCGAATCATTCGCAAGGCATTTGATCTGTACAATAAGGACCAAACCGCGACGGCACGCGACCAGCTGAAGCTGATTCTGGACATTGCCGAACCGGATCCTCGCAATGCCTTCCTCGTTGAATTCCTGAATGCGACGCTCAAACAATGGGACGGAAAGACCTTATCCAGGGGTCGGGACGAACTGTTCGAGATGATCATTGTTCGCGTCAAATCGGCCGCCGGTGATCCAGAGAAATTGCCAGCCGCCAAAGCAGCACTGCAGGCGACCGTGACATTGTACAAGGATGATCCAGCCGTGCTGAAGCACATGGAAGAAGCAACGCAATTGCTGAAGTCTCTGCCCGCAGACGCGGAATAAGGCGAGCGGCAGATAAGTTCTTACCGTACAGCGGACTTCCAAGTCCGCCGAAACAAACGACGGACAAGGATGTCCGTCGTACAGCAGGTAAATTCTTATCTGCCGCTCGCCTAAAACGGAAGTTCCATCGTCCTCATTTCTCAAAAACGTTCGTCAGAATCGGATGCAGACCAGCGGTTCAAGCTGCTGCTTCGGGCTCACGGAGGATGCTCAAATGTCGAAGAGTTTGTTAGTCACTGATGTTCAGCGCCGAACTTTGATTTCGGGAACAGCCGCCGGGGCGATGCCGTTCGTGGCACTGGCGATGGTCAGCTCATTCCTTACCGGATGCAACACCATCAGTTCCATCCCCGTTTCGCGTGTGCCAAGCGAAATACTGGCCACAGAACTGAAGGACGATTTCATCGATATCTCTCTGCTGAGACTTCGACAGGATCCACCGGAAGTCTACCTGCTGGGGCCTGGTGACGTGCTGGGTGTTTACATCAAAGGCGTTCTTGGCAACGAAGAGGAATTGCCCCCAGTGCATTTCCCGGAAGACTCAAACCGACCACCAGCAATCGGATATCCGGTTCCCGTGCGTGCCGACGGAACGCTCGCATTGCCGATCGTTGATCCAATTCAGGTCGAAGGCATGTCGCTTGTCGAAGCCACAACGGCTGTCCGCAACGCCTACACGTATCCGCGGATGATCATCAAGGAAGGCGAAGAGCAGATCATCGTGACGCTCATCCGGGAACGGAAAATTCGGGTGCAGGTGATTCGTGAAGAAGGGGGCGGGTTAAATGGCGTCAGCAAACGCGGTACAGGCCACGTGGTCGACCTGCCAGCTTATCAAAACGACCTCTTGCACGCTCTGAGCGAGACCGGTGGTATGCCGGGAACGGACGCGAAAAACGAAGTGATGATCTATCGTGGGATGTATGACGAAGCGATGAATGCCGATGTGATCCTCGAAGATCTGTGCCACTCGCAGTGTCAGGATCAGTGCGTTGACCCTTGCTTCTGCGACGAACGCGCGGTCCCTGATCCGCCCTATGTAACCCGCATCCCGCTGCGATACAATCCTGCAAATCCTCCGTCATTCACCAAAGAAGACATCATCCTGAACGACGGTGACATCGTCATCATCCGCAGTCGCGATACAGAGACGTTCCTCACGGCAGGTCTGCTGCCTGGTGGTGAGCATCCGCTGCCGCGAGACAAAGACCTTGACGTCCTTGGTGCCATCGCCCTCGCCAGAGGACAACTGGGAAGTACCGGAACAGGTATCGGTGCGATTGGCAACGGCGGTGGTGGTGGTGGTGGTCGTCAGCAGGCCTGTCAGGCTTCAGATGTCATCATCGTCCGGGAATTGCCTTGTGGCAGCTCAATCGCGATGCGAGTCGATCTGAACAAAGCCCTCGAAGATCCATCGCAGCGAATTCTGATCAAACCGAACGACGTCGTGATTCTGAAGTACAAGGTCACGGAAGAAATTGGAAACGTATTGATCAATATGTTCCAGATCAACTATCTCCTGGGCAGCGGTCTCGGACGCAACTAGTCGCAGGATGAATCGACAAGTCAGACCTGAAGCCCGGCTCTCTCAAGAGCCGGGCTTTTTCTGTTTTGATGCCCGCACTGTTTCGCCCGACCGTGCCTGGTGGCTACGCTACGCGGCCCGGTGTGCTGCAAGCAGCCGCGGAACAGCCTCTTGATTTGCTCCCTCAGGACCGGCGCAGAAATGATGTCGTCTTCCGGACGTGGAGCACGTTTTTAACGTGCTCGGCACGATGGAATCGTGCCCCACTTATTTCTGTCTCAGTCCTGAGGGGGAGTTGCCTGAACTATGCATTCTTCTGAATTGTTGACTCCATGACCAGTTCTATGCCAGCCTGGACACCAGGCAATGGCCTTCATTTTCAGCTCCTGTCTCAAAGCGCCCGCGCGCGACGTGGACGATTTGTGACGGCGCATGGCGTTGTGGAAACGCCGTCGTTCATGCCGGTCGGAACGCAGGCGACGGTCAAATGCGTGATGCCGGACCAGGTGGCCGCCACGGGGGCTCAGGTCGTGCTGGCCAACACGTATCACCTGGGAATTCTGGATCGCACCCAGATTGTCGAACGCCTTGGTGGCCTGCATTCCATGATGAGATGGAATCAGACGATCCTCACAGATTCCGGCGGGTTCCAGGTCTTCAGCCTGCCGGATCGCGAGATCACCGAGGAAGGTGTCAGCTTTCAGTTTCGATCCGGGAAGAAAGACGGCGACACAACTCCCATGACGCTGTCTCCCGAAAGCGCGATGGATATTCAGCGGCGACTGGGTGCTGACATCGTCATGGCATTTGACGAATGCGTCGATCATCGCATGCCGCCGAAGTACATGTCCGAATCCCTTGATCGCACATACCGCTGGCTGAAACGCTGTGCTGCCGCACCCTTGCAGGAACACCAGCATCTGTTTGGTATCATTCAGGGTGGAATGGAACTGGACCTGCGCTCAAAAGCCGTGCGGCAGGTCACGTCACTCAATCTGCCTGGTTACGCAATCGGCGGCGTATCGGTTGGCGAAGGTCATGACGCGATGGTGCGGATCGTCCGACATACGGCACCCTTGATGCCGTCCGACCAGGTTCGTTATCTGATGGGAGTTGGTCTGCCGGAAGACCTGGTCGCCGCAGTGGAATGTGGCATGGATATTTTTGACTGTATTATTCCCACACGCTACGCCCGCGAGGGGACCGTCTTTACGTGGGACGGAAAGATGCGACTTCAGGACAAAAAGTTTCGCAAGGATCGATATCCGATCGATACTTCGTGTGAGTGTCCGAGTTGTGCCGGCGGATTCAGTCGAGCCTACCTGCGACACCTGCTGTTTGCGGATGAACCCTTGTATGGCACGCTCGCGACGCTCCATAATCTGCATTTCTATCAGGATCTGATGCGTGCGATTCGCAAGGCCATCGAAGCCAACCGCTACGCCGCATGGTCAGCCGCATTCCTTGAACGCCACCTGCCACAGGGTTCGGGCAACTCAGATGACTGACAGAATTTCCCGTAGCTGAATTCCTGAGAATTCACACGTCCCCTGAATTCTCACGAATTCGGCCACGGCCACGCATGCGAAGAAAGTGGCTCACCACGCAACGGAGAAATTCATGGCTCGTGTCTGGACAACGATTGGATTGCTGATTCTCAGTAACATCTTCATGACGTTCGCATGGTACGGACATCTGAAAGATCTGAAGGACCGACCATGGCTGGGAGCCGCATTCTTCGTGTTCCGTTCAAAGCTAATGGGTAATTGAATCACATTTGGCACGACATGTGGTGGGGACTTCGGGTTGGTATTAAATCAACAGACCGAAAGTCCATTCCGGCAGAATGGACCTGCAGGTTCCGCCTAATTTCGTGTCAGGAACTCATCGAGGTTCAGAATCGTGTTTGCCACGACGATCCAGGCTGCGAACTCGGCATCGGTCATGCCGGCTGGAGTGGCGGTGCGAGTTGATTTGATCAGCGATAATGCGGCTGACGAATTCGCGACGAACGATTTCTGAACGTCCTGCTGGAGCGCGGTCAGCGGCAGGGATTCGTCGTCTTGCACGCGGCGAATCAGCGCTAGTCGCAGGCCGTGCTCAGACTTGGCAGCCGCATGGCCTTCGATCGCCGCCATCCGTTTCGCCAATGCGCCGGCTGCTTCCAGATAAACAGGGTCATTCAGCGTGACCAGTGCCTGGAGCGGAGTGTTCGTGCGAATGCGGCGAATCTGACAGACTTCGCCACTGCCGCCATCAAATGTGGTCATTGATGGATAGGGTGTTGTGCGTTTCAGGTACGTGTAGAGCGCACGTCGAAATCGGTCTGCACCTTCCGCGTTGATCCATTTCTGGCCGTTGTACGTGGATCGCCACATGCCGTCGGGCTGAGGCGGCATCACGGGAGGACCGCCCATTTTCGCTGAAAGCAGACCGGACACTGCCAGTGTTTCGTCCCGGACCGTTTCTGCCGACAGACGAAATCTCGCTCCACGCGACAGCAACTCGTTACGCGGATCCATCGTGCGCAGTTCTGCGGTGACTGCCGATGACTGCCGATACGTGCGACTCATCAGAATCACCTTCAAAAATCTCCTCAGCGACCAGCCGTTGTCGCGATACTCGGCTGCCAGCCAGTCCAGTAACTCCGGATGAGTCGGCAAGGCTCCGAGGGCTCCGAAGTCTTCTTCGGTCTCGACAATGCCAATGCCAAACAGTCTCGCCCAGATGCGGTTTGCCCAGACGCGCGGTGTGAGCGTATTTTCGGGACTCATCAGCCACTGGGCCAGCGCCAGACGATTCAACGGTGTGTTGTCCGGTCGTTTATGAAATGCCGCAGGCAGGCCAGCGGCCACTTCATCGCCAGGATCCAGAAAATTCCCCCGGCGATGAATGTGCGTCGTTCGCAATTTGTCGGCATCCAGCGCACGCATCACCGGCACTTTGGGGATGCGGTTGTTTATGCTCTCCAGTTCGGCGTTCGTGGCTGCGATTTCATCCATGAGCCGCCGCTGTTCGGGTGAAGTCTCCGGCAGCTTCACAGAGGTCGCGTCTTCGCCGATCGTGGAAATTCGGAATCGTCGCAGCGTCAGTGAATCCCCATAATGTTGACGCATTGTCAGTTTCAGTACTGCCTTCGTAGCAAGTTCAAGTGGCTCCGCGAATGCAAACAGTGCGACATGCCGTTCGCGTTGTCGAGGACTAACGGCCCAGCCGGTCTTCGTGTCACCATCGAGCGCCGCCGTGACGGGCCAACTGTCCTGCTCGTAATCAGCACGCGGACTGGTCAGTTTCAAGGGCCTGCTGGCCGATCCATTGAGCAGTTCGACCTCCAGTTCCGACAGCACGAAATTCGGATCACGCGGATTTCGGCCGACTCCGACTTTTCCATCTGCAAACTTTTCCGGGATCGCTTCGATTCGCACGACGGTGTGTCGCCCGGATTTGAATCTTAGCGCGATGGAATAGACGTCTTCGGGCGCTGATGCTCCGTCTACCAAAATGGAGCCGTCATCCTGAGCGGTGAGAGTTGCACCGTTGGCGGACGTGGCTGATTCCAGTGTGCCAAAACTCCAGCGAGCCTCTTCTTTTTTCGCGGCCGCTTCATCCGCGATCGCCAACTGAGACTTCAGATCTGCTGATTTCGCCGTCAGCAGTTTGCGGGTTTCTTCAGCCGCCGGGTTGATGATCTCCTGTGTCGGCGAATCATCCGGTCGATCGGCGTCCTGCGTCTGATTCAGAATCGAATACAGACTGTAGTACTCAGCCTGTGAAATCGGATCGTATTTGTGTGTATGACATTTGGCACAACCGGCAGTCAGTCCCATCCAGACCTGCATCGTCGTATCGACTCGATCTTTCACTGCGACGGTGCGAAATTCTTCATCGTCGGTGCCACCTTCATCATTACTCATCGTGTTGCGATGGAAGGCAGTTGCTGCGAGCTGATCGTTTGTGGGGTCCGGTAGCAGATCTCCCGCCAACTGTTCCAGCGTCATCTGATCCAGCGGCATGTCGGCATTGATTGCATTGACCAGCCAGTCCCGATACGGCCACATCGTGCGTCCCAGATCTTTTTCGTAGCCCTTGGTGTCAGCATAGCGTGCCAGGTCCATCCACATCCGAGCCCAGTGCTCACCGAATTTCGGGCTGGCGAGCAGCTCATCGATCATCGTTTCATAGGCCGCTTCGGTCGGGTTTTCTGAGAATTCATCGGCGGCTTCGATTGTGGGAGGCACACCAATCACATCCAGCCAGACACGCCGTGCCAACTGATGTGACTGAGCCGCCGGTCGAAGCGTGAGTTGTTT
Source organism: Candidatus Kuenenia stuttgartensis (assembly GCA_945861465.1). Classification (GTDB taxonomy): domain Bacteria; phylum Planctomycetota; class Planctomycetia; order Planctomycetales; family Planctomycetaceae; genus SXXK01. The sequence continues at coordinate 16,369 of CAMAVB010000118.1, read as the reverse complement.
GCGAGCCAGCGTCCTGGAAACCAGCACATCGATTGGTGAATCGCCGGCGGGAACCTCGATCACTGGTCGCTCAACGGGTTCGAATGACCAGTGTCGTCCCCATGCGGCACCTTCGGCAACCCACCGCCGGAGCGTTTCAATCTGTGCCGGTTTCAGATCCTTGTGCGAGTCCGGCGGCGGCATCATGACGTCCGGATCGGTACTCGCGATGCGCTGGATCAGCGTGCTCTCGTCAGGTTTTCCAGCGACGATGGGGATGCCACTGTCATGTTCGGCTTTGGCGTCCGCTTCGATGTCAAATCGCAGATTTGCCTTTCGCTCGGCTTTATCCGGCCCATGGCAGGCGTAGCAGCTGGTGGAAAGAATCGGCAGGATGTCACGACCAAACCGCAGAGGATCTTCGGCCAGAATCAAAGCGTTGGACGATGCTGCGATCAGAAGTCCAATGACGAGAGTTTGTTGAGTCAAGCGGTACATTGATTGTCGCTCATGCGTAAGTACTGCGGCGGAAGTCCAGGCGATGGGCTTGATTCTAACAGCTCGCGCGCCGCCAGCCACTCTGCGCCATGCGGATGCATTGAAGATATACTCCAGCGAGGCATCGCCATGCAGGAAATCCAAACATGCAAATTCACCTTCACGCTGCTGAGCCATGCAGCTCGCGGACAGCGGCCTGAGTGTCCTCATCTTCAGCGGCTATACGCTGGCTGAAATCCGGGAGCAACCGCTTGGTCACGCAATTGTATCACGCGCATCGACATTCTCATCGCCGGTCGTTATGCAGCGACCCTTCCTCACTCAACCGGGCTGCGTGGTTCACTGAATCAAAACGTTCACTTTCTGACAGCTCGCTATCGCCCGGCGGATCTCAGTCACGTGCCACCCCGCGAGTTGATCCTGCACAACGACGGAACGATCACTGCCACCGGGATCTCTCCCTGGGATCCGTCAGACAGTACGATCGCGCGTGACTTAGTGACATTGCGGGTTGCACCGCAAGATCGATCGAAGAAGTGACGTACATTGCTTCCCGCGCGCGGGAAGGTGAATTTGATAGCTTCCTGCCTCTGAGAAAAGAAAGTGGTGCTGTTTCAGCCGCCTTGTCTCTGTGAAACATGAGAGACAGAATCCCGATGCCTCTCCGTAAATCTCTTTCCGCAAATCGTGGTCACCCAAGAAGTTGTGCCGTGAGCCGTAGAACGGGTTCGCTCCACAGCATCTTTCTGATGGCTGGCAGGGTTGAATGACTGATCCAAAGCCCTCAACAAATGACATCTTCGCGAAGATTCGTGCCAAGGCTGCAGCGTCAGCAGCTCCGGAATCTGCCGTGAATCCTGAAGCACAGCCAGCCGTGTCTGCCGAAACTGCTCCTCTGGAGAGCGGCACCCCTGTGGCAGCTCCCAGGAGCACCGCAGACATCATGGCTGCGGCTCGTGCCAAAGCGAAGCCTGCCGATGATGCACAACCTGCCGCAGCGAAGCCCGGCAGCACTTCAGACATTTTGGCGGCGGCCAAAAAACCAGCCGGGTCTGCTCCGGCTGGCAGTGCAGCTCCCAAGAGCCCTGCGGACATCATGGCCTCGATCCGCGCCAAGGCAGGGGCGGCTCCTGCGGCAGCAACACAAGCAGGCGAGTCAGTGCTTGGCGCTGCGGCTCCAGCTGCCAAAATAGATCCTTCGAAAGCGGCTGGTTTGTCAGCGGCTGAAATGATCAAGGCGGCGCGCACCAAAACAGATGGCACACCAGTGGTGCCGGCAAAGCCTAAGATTGCGTTGCCATCCAAGCCGCTGCCTGGCAAGTCGGCTGCAGCGAAAGCGAAACCAGAAGTCGGTCGGCGAAGTATGCTGACGATCATGGTGGGTGCAGTTTGCACCTGGGTTGTGCTGGCATGGAGTTCGATGATCGCGGCATCTATTGTCAGTTTACTGGCTACGGCGCGATTTATGATGCCCAACGTGCTGGTTGAGCCACCAACAAAATTTAAGATCGGCCCGCCGAATGATTATGCTCCGGGGACTGTATCCACCAAATGGCAGGCTCAGTTCAATATCTGGGTTGTGAATGCCGAAGTGGATGGATCGCCAGTGATATACGCCTTGAGCACCGTTTGTACGCATCTGGGCTGTACGCCAAACTGGCTCGAAGGCGAGCAGAAATTCAAATGTCCATGTCACGGCTCAGGGTTTTACAAGAGCGGCGTGAATTTTGAAGGTCCAGCTCCGCGACCGCTTGAGCGCGTGGGTTTGCGATTGGCAGAAGACGGTATGCTGGAAGTCGATAAGAGCGTCAAGTTCCAGAAAGAGCTTGGCCAATGGGCCAACTCATCGTCTTTTGTAGGTGTGACATAGGGTTGCGTTTCGTGCCTTTTTCTTACTCTTAATCTTACTCTTAATCATAATCGGTCGCCGGTCATAGTCGATTGGCCCTAACCGATTAAGATTATGATTAAGAGTAGGATTAAGATTATGAGACGAGCATGAATGTGCTGCGGTAGCTGACTTCGGTTTATAAGTGTTGTTTTCTGAGGGTCTAAAGGTGTCTGTCGGCGACTACATTCGTAACTCACAGATCTGGAAAAGTGTTTTTCGGCATCCCGCTCCGACGGATCGACGTAATCGCGTCGTGGTGATGCTGACCAACTTTTTCCTGCATCTGCATCCGGTGTCGATCAAACAACAGGGAATCGCGCTGTCCTACACATGGTGTATGGGTGGCATTACGTTCTTCCTGTTTCTGGTGGAAACGATCACTGGCGTGCTGCTGATGTTCTACTATCGACCCACGCTGGAATGGGCGTTTTACGACATCCAGGCATTGCGCGATGTGCAGACGCTGGGAATCATGCGTGAGATTCACCGCTGGGCTGCGCATGCGATGGTGATTACCGTTTGGCTGCACATGTATCGTGTGTTCCTGACAGGAAGTTATAAGCCGCCGCGGGAGTTCAACTGGGTCATCGGTGTCTTGCTGCTGGTGCTCACGCTGTTGTTGTCGTTTACAGGCTATCTGCTTCCGTGGGACCAGTTGGCGATCTGGGCTATTACCGTCGGTTCCAACATGGCCAAAGCGACGCCCGGTCTGGGAACCGAAGGACCTGGATTTCAGTTATTCAATACCAGTGGCTATGAGCTGATCACGAACGCTTCCGACGCGAAGTTCCTATTGCTCGGCGGTCGTTTTGTGGGTGAAGCAACCTTGAATCGCTTCTATATTCTGCATTGCGTGGCAATTCCACTGGTGGTCAGCGGTTTGATCGCGATCCACTTCTGGCGTGTTCGCAAAGACGGCGGGATCAGTCAGCCGTTGTAATCTGGTGGGTCGTCTGGAACCGTCGCTGTTGTGTTTTGTCCTGTTTCGTGTCTGGTGTTTTCTTCGCCGGGTTGAGTCAATGTTGAATCCACATCCCGATCTGACAGCCAGCGTTCTGATCGGCCTTGGCTGGTACTACCTGATTCTGTTCGGCATGAATCTGCTGTGGACATTCCGCAGTTACAAGCATGACGGTGAATTCAGGAATGGTGTGCCAAAGGCATCGTTCTGGGCAGTCGTGACAGCCGTCTTGCTGATGACGTCGGCATATCACTTCACCTATCCGCCGGACGGATTCCTGATTTTCATGCCGCTGTGGTTCAAGAATTTCTTTAACGCCTACTTCTCCAATCCGGTGCTCTACTTTTTCCTGTCCGTTGGTGGCCTGGTCTTTATGATCGCGGCGCGCGAATGGTGGATTAAGCCGACTGTGGCCTGGGTGTTGCTGAATCTGTCTTTGCTGTTTATGGGTTTGAGTCTGACCGACTACGACTTCCGGCAGATCGTCGGCAAGCCTGACAATGTGCCGATTGTGGCGATGCTTTTTATTGTGGCTTTCTTCACATGGATCTACTTCAAGCGGGCGGTTGACAATGACCGACGGATGGATGAAGGCCGCCCGCTGTTCGAGCAGGAAGACAACGAAAAAGTCCTGGTCTGGCCGGATCTGGTGTACACAGAACTCATCTGTATGGTGGTTGTGACGGCCGTCTTGATTTTCTGGGGGATCGCGCTGCAGGCTCCTCTGGAAGAACCTGCGTCGTCAATGAAAACGCCGAACCCTTCAAAGGCACCATGGTACTTTCTGGGTCTCCAGGAAATGCTCGTGTATTTCGATCCGTGGCTGGCGGGCGTGGTATTGCCGAGCATCATTCTGGGCGGCTTGATGGCGGTCCCATACATCGACTTCAATAAGCTGGGGAATGGATACTATTCGTTCAAACAGCGATCGTTTGCGGTGACAACATTCCTGTTCGGGTTTCTGCCGTTGTGGGTAGCGTTGATCGTTTTAGGAACGTTTTTGCGCGGTCCAAACTGGAATTTCTTCGGAATCTATGAGTACTGGGATGTCCACAAGGTCGAAGCGGCTACAAATAAGAATCTGAGTCAGTTCTTCTGGGAGAATCTGGGGGGTATCCCCAAAGGTTCAGGAGCACTGGACATTCTTCTTCGTGAATCACCAGGTATTCTGTTGGTGCTCGGGTACTTCTTTGCACTGCCCCCGTTATTGGGCCTGACCGTGCTAAGAACGTATTTCGCACGCATGGGTGTCATTCGGTTTCTGGTGTTCTCAAACCTCATCCTGTGGATGGCGATTCTTCCGATCAAGATGCTGTTGCGTTGGTCATTCTCCTTGAAATATATCGTCGGAATTCCAGAGTACTTTTTCAATATCTGAAGCGGGCCTCAGGTCGGCGGCAGGTTTTCCATAATTGTAAACTACTGAGGACGGGCACAGGCCCAGCCAAAGTCATGCCAGCAAATGATACATATTGGTGGAATCAGAAGACGCTGAACATCGTCTTTGCGCTCAGCAGCGTCGCGTTGTTGCTGGCTGTCATCGTCATGATGCGAAAGGATCAGGACGACGAGTGGCGTCCGATTCAGCGCAAGAACTTCGCACTGGAAGCCAAACTCCGTGAAGTCGAATTAGCGGCAATTGAAAGCGATGATTTTAAGGCACAGAAAACGGATCTTCAGGCAAAGATTGACTCTGCTGCTGCCGCTCTCAAGACCACAAAAACTGAAGCAAAAAATGCAGAGCTCTTCGCGTCGCTGGATAAACAGCAGCGAGAAGTCGATCGCCTGAGCGAAGAGCTGAAATCACTGAATGGTCTCCGCGACGAAGCTCGCGCCAAATACGATCTTGCGATCAGTGTGGGACTTCCGAAAGAAGCGACGAGCCAGAAGTTTTCTGATTTCGAGGCTCGCCAGGCCGTTTGCAACGAGACTCAAGCGCTGCTCGACAGTGCAAATGCGGCGCTCGCGCTCACGATTGATGAAACTAAACGGATCACGAAAGAGCACGATGAGTTGGTGGCGGCCATGGACAAGGTCACAAAGGATGAGTCGCGAGTTCGGGCTGCGCTGGAAAAGATTCAACCGCCGTCGTTGATCTCGAGTATGAAGCGTTCCCTGATGGAAATGCCGATCATTGACGGCTTCAATTCGCATCTGAAGATCGTTCAGGACTGGATGCCGAATCTGCGGCAGACATTGGGCATGGCAAAGATTGCTCGTTTTGATCGATGCCGCACCTGCCACTTGAATATCGACAAGACAGCCACGGGTGGGTTCCCGGCGTTTCCTGAGGGCCATCCTTCAGATGAAGACGTCGCGACATGGGTCAGCGAAAACAAGTTTCCTCAGCCGTATGCCACCCATTCCAACACAGAACTTTTCTGCACAGCTTCGAGCCCTCATCCGGTTGAGAAATTCGGTTGCACGATTTGTCATGATGGGCAGGGTTCCGGCACCAGTTTCGGAAACGCCGAACATACGCCGGACAATCCACATCTGGCCGATGTGTGGCATGAAGAGTATGGCTATCACGCCAATCACTTCTGGGAGTACCCGATGCAGCCGACCCGCTTTGCGGAATCGACCTGTATTAAGTGTCATCATGGCATGACTGAACTCGGTGTGAATCCGGAATTCGGTGCGACTGCTCCAAAGGCGTTTAAGGGCTATCAGCTGATCCAGAAATACGGATGCTTTGGATGCCACGAGATTCATGGCCAGGATGCTGGCGTGGCCATCGGTCCGGATCTGCGCATTGAACCTCAGACCGCTGAAGAAACTGCCCGAATCGCCTCTGATCCGACTCAGGTGGCAGGAAAATTCCGAAAAGTCGGGCCAAGCCTGCGGCACATCGCGTCGAAGACCACTTCCTCATGGATTCAGTACTGGACTGAGATACCATCGCGGTATCGACCGACTACGAAGATGCCTCAATTCTTTGATCAGTTCGAACACCTTTCCGAGGCTGATGCGGCTCATACAAAGACACTCGAAACGGTCGAATTGGCGGGGATTGCACATGTTCTGCTGGGGAATTCTCAACCAATCGATTTGCTGAAGCCGACCGAAGGATACACCGCAGATTCAGAGCGCGGCAAGAAATTGTTTACAGAGCGAGGTTGTCTCGCCTGTCACCAGCACGGTGCCGTGCCAGGGACCACGGCTGACTTCGGGCCGAACATCAGCGACATACATCAGAAGGTGAAACGGAACCCTGACAATCCGGCGTTCAGTGACTGGCTTTACACATGGATCCGCGAACCGCAGCGTTATCACGCTCGGACCAGGATGCCGAATCTTTATCTCGATGCGTATATGGATGTGGATGGGACCACTTCGATTGATCCGGCTGCAGACATCACGGCTTTCCTGCTGAGTCAGGGTGCGCCGGGCGACTTTCCTGTGGGAGAAGTCGACACAGTTGAGTTGGATAATCTGGTCAGCCTGTTTCTGCGGAAAGGTCGTTTCAGCAAGGAGAAGGCAGAAGAGATTGTCAAATCTGGTGCCTTCGGTATGAAGAAGGCCGACGTCGTGGGTGATGAGGTGGCTCTGGCAACTGAGGACGGTTCCCCTATTACCGACGCAGCAGAATGGCACAATCGCAAGCTGGAATTCGTCGGTCGGAAAACAATCAGTCGTTATGGATGTTATGCATGTCACGATATGCCTGGTTTTGAAACGGCTCGCCCGATCGGGGTGGCCCTCCAGGACTGGGGTCGCAAGGATACCAGCAAGTTGGGATTCGAGCACGTCGAAGAATTCCTGCATCACCATGGCGAACCTGCGGGCGGCAAATTTTCATCGACACTTGAACGAGTCGAAGAGGCCACAAGGGCAATGTCGGCCGGGCAGGATAAGAACGGCGACATGACTCCAGAGGAAGTTGATCGGGAAATGTCCACGGCGTTCTTCTTTGAAAGCCTGCAGCACCATGGGCGGCCTGGATTCATCTGGCAGAAGCTTCGTGGTCCTCGGACCTATGACTTTGAAAAGACAGAAACCAAAGGATACGACGAACGTCTGAGGATGCCGAAGTTTCCGTTGAAAGAAGACGAGATCGAAGCCATCGCAACCTTCGTCCTGGGCTTGATCGCCGAACCACCGGCACCTCAATACATTTACACGCCTGATGAACGGGCAAAGAATCGTCTGGAAGGCGAATTTCTGCTGGCAAAGTACAATTGCACAGGTTGCCATGTGGTCGATCTGCCGCAGGTGACATTTGCCACGAAACTCGACGATATCACTGCCACCGAAATGACTCCGGCAGACCATGAAAATGGTCTGGCAATGCTGCTGAAACTGCGACCTCCTCATCAAGCGCTCACTGGTGAAGTGCGCCCTTATGTCGTTGACGACGAGAAGGTCAGCCTTTCGATTGCGAAGCTCCATGGATTTATCGCGTCAAAACCTGATCCCGAGGAAGAAGATCCTGAGCTTCGCGAGTATGGTTTCGACGTTTGGGAGACTGCCGATTTTGGGACTGGTGACACGGCCAAGCGACAGCTTCCGGGTCATAAAGTGACATTCACTGAAAAGATGCTGGTCGACTATCAGGCTGGCCGCGGCGGAGATTTTGCTGAATGGCTGGTTGAAGATCTGATGAAGACCAGGACCGGGGGAAATCGATCGCTGGCATGGCAGGCTTCGCCGCCGCCGTTGTATCAGGAAGGCTTCAAGGTGCAGACACCGTGGCTGTATCAATTCCTCCTGGAGCCGACAAAGCTGCGTTATACGACCGTGCTGCGGATGCCGAAGTTCAATATGAGTGAAAAAGAAGCTCAGACGCTGGCAAATTATTTCGCTGCAGTCGATGGTGCTGAGTTCCCGTATCAGGAACAAGCACCGAAAGATGCGGAATACTTGGCTGCTCGCGAAACAGATTTGGTACATGAAGGCTTTCTGAAGGACGGCGAGACATATCTCGGCGAATCCTGGAAGGCACTGAATGGACCGCTGTGTGTGAAATGTCACTCACTTGGCGGTCGCAAATTCAAAGTATCCGATCCGGTGAAAGATATTCAGGGACCGAATCTGAACGTCGTTCAGAATCGATTGCGCGCCGACTGGGTGAAATTATGGTTGTACAAGCCAACCTGGATCACACCGTATACGTCGATGCCGCTCAACTATCCGAAGAACAATTTGACGCAGTTCCCCGACTTGTTTGGCGGAGATCCGGACGTGCAGGTCACAGCAACACGTGATGCACTGCTGAATTACACCCGTCTGATGGAAGACATCGGACCAACGACGTATGCACCTCCGGCGGCAACACCAGTGGATGGTGCGACTCCAGCGGATGGTGCAGCACCAGCGGTTGATGCTGTGCCTCCCGATGCTGCTGCGGCAATTGACCAAGCCGATTCGAGTTCGTTTCCCCCTTCGGCGAAGGCAGAATTGTCGAGTGACTCATCGTCAGTGGCTGCTGCGAACGGAGATAACAAGTAATGCGAAGTTTACTCAACTTTGAACTGTATGTGCCATTGCGTGACGTGACCGCGATGCAGAAGATTTCTGTCGTCATCGCGATTTGCCTCCTGCCGGGCTCATCAGGTTGCAGCGACGTCCCGGATTTCGGCGGAGGCGCGAGTGTCGTCCCATCTGTCACTTTTGTAAGTGCGGACTCGGAGGCAGCGACGGCGTCCGAAGCACCTGCAGAATCCACTGGATCGGCAGCCGCCGGAGCACCTGGTACCTTCACTGGAAAAGTTGTCATGACCGGTTCCGTGACTGCACTTCCGCCATTGTTCAGGCAGGGAGCCGCCATCAAGGACCCCGCAGTCTGCGCGGCGGTTGATGTCCCGGATGAAAGCCTCGTCCTTGGTGCTGGCAATGCGGTGAAGGGTGTCTTCGTTTACCTGAACAAGGCACCAAAGGGCGGTAAGGCACTTGCGGCTCCTGCTGAACCGTTTATGTTCGACCAGAAAAACTGCCGATTCTTTCCGCACTGCGTCATCATACCGGTCGGACAGATGGTGAAAGTCCTGAGCGATGATTCTGTTGCTCATAACACGCACACATATCCTCAAAAGAATCCATCTGTGAATTCCGGCGTTGCACCCGGCGATCGCGAAGGCAAGCTGGATTTCACGTATCGGAAGGCTGAATCTGTGCCTTTGTCGATCAAGTGTGACTACCACACCTGGATGACGGCTTACCAGCTTCCCGTCGATCATCCCTATGCAGTCGTAACCGATGAAAACGGAGCTTTTACGATCGCCGATTTACCGCCGGGAAAGCATTCATTTGTCGTGTGGCACGAAGCGGCCGACGGTGGGTATGTTGAACGAAAATTTGCGGTGGAAATCAAGAGTGGTGAAACGACGGAGATGCAGATTGATTATCCCGCCGATCGTTTGAAACCCTGAGCGTTGTCTGAAGTCTGAAATTCTGTTCGTTTTGTGATTAGAGGTTTGGGAATGTCACTGACTCCCAGTCTGAAGCCACTGGCTCTCGCAGGTTTACTGTCGGCTGTCGCTGCAATCGGCGGTTGCTCTGATTCTGCATTTGAATCATCTTTCGCTTATAGCGAAGGTACGTTGTCCCTTGTGCGCGAAGCGCGGGAAGGGACAAAGGCAAATCCGGGCGTAAAGAAATTGCTGGATGATCGCTTTGGCGATCCGCAGCAACTGAAAGCATGGGAAAAGATGCCCATTGATTTCGGAGGTGCGTTGACGTCCGTTGCGGAAGTGAAGCAATCAGAAAGCGGCAGTCAAGTCGTCAAATTGACGGTTGAAGAAGGGCAGTCATTGCCCGCGAAGGCCGGTACTGTGCATTTCATGACGGGTGCCTGCGAGGGAGAAACCGTCCAGGTTGCTCAATGGAATGCCAAAACGGGCGAAGCGACTCTGGCTGCAATATCCGGGAATGAAATCGCAGCGGGAGATTCCTGTGTCATCGATCGTGGTGCTGGACTTTCGACCGGACGGATGCTGTACATGCGGCATTGCAGTCATTGTCACGGAACATCCGGCGATGGCAACGGTCCGACCGCTCGATACATGACCCCGAAACCACGCGACTATCGTAACGGAGTCTTCAAGTTCAAGTCCACGAATGACATGTCCAAGGCCAGTCGAGACGATCTTTCTCGAATCGTTAAGTACGGCATTCCCGGAACCTACATGCCGTCATTTCTGCTCATGAAGGATGATGAACATCATGCGATCATCGAGTATGTTCGATTTCTCTCGATGCGCGGTGAATACGAGCGAAAACTGGTTGCCGAGTTGTCGAGCGATTACTCCCAGACCGCATATGAGTCACGCGTGGAGAGTGGCGAGAAAAAGGCCGAGATTCTGCAGGAACTGGACGAGTTTTTGGCGGAAGACCTGAAGGAGTCTGCCGGTTCACTGGGTGACGATCTGGCGGAAACCTGGACAACGGCAGATACAGAAGAAGCGGCCATCGTGCCGTCGGTTCCACGCGAAGCGAACACCCCGGAATCCCGACGTCGCGGTCGTGAATTGTATCTCAGCAAGACCCTCAACTGCGCCGACTGCCACGGGATTGACGGTGCAGGCAACGGGCCTCAAACGATTGCATTCGAAAAAAATCCGGCGAAGGGCGACGAACTCTACAACGAGCCTGGTCTGCATGATATCTGGGACAATCTCAACCAGCCGCGAAATCTGCAGCTTGGTATGTACCGCGGTGGCCGACGTCCGATCGATTTGTTCAGCCGCATCCACGCGGGAATTCAAGGCTCGAGAATGCCATCCTTCAAGAACACGCCGCACGAAGATATCTGGCACATTGTCAATTACGTTTTAAGTATCCCGTTTGAAACGGAGCCAGGTGCGACTGGTGTTGCGCCCAGCGCAGCCGAAGCAGTGGCCGTACCAGCAGCAGTGACAGTGCCAGTTGCCGAGTGATTTTTCGGATCGTTTCAGCGCACAGGTGACCTGCCTGTCAGGAGTATTCAATCGTGAAAAAGTTCTGGGCACTGTTTTTCTTTTTCTGGCCGACGGTGGCAATTATTTCGTGCCTGATCGCACCGTCGCGCGGATGGTGGTTTCCAAGCGCACCGATGTCCCGCACCGGAATCCAGATTGACGGGCTGTTTTACCTGATCCTGATCATTGTCTCGATCACCTTCGTCGGGACGCAGTACGCTCTCGGATATGCATTGTGGATGGGCGCCACGAAAGACTCCGCCAGTCGGGCACACTTTTCACACGGCAGTCATAAGCTGGAAATCATCTGGACGATTGTACCGTCGTTTATCCTGGTTTTCATTTCCCTGTCGCAGTTGGATGTACTCGCAGAAATCCGCGTGATTTCAAAGTTCCCGGAACAGGCCACGAAAATTGCCGAAGTGACCGCGCGACAGTTTGAGTGGCGAATTCGTTATCCAAAACCCGGCGAGAAACTCACGACTGAAGAGAATCCGGGGGACCTGTATTACGTCAACGAACTGCATGTGCCAACAGGCAAACCGGTGATCATCAATCTTCGCACCCAGGATGTGCAGCACGCATTCTTTTCGCCTCAACTTCGTGTCAAACAGGATGCCGTACCCGGCCTGGTGATCCCCGTTTGGTTCGACGTCCTCGAAGTCGGTAACTACGACCTCGTCTGTGCCGAGCTGTGTGGCTGGGGTCACTACAAGATGAAGGCGCGAATTGTGGCCCAGTCGCAGAGTTCGGTTGATAAGTATCTGAAGGAACTCGAAGCTGAGCAAAACGAAGACGGTACGAAGTCTGAAGCTGCAAAGTCGGATGAATAGTAGATTGAATCGTAGAACGGCGAACCGCAGGGCGTCAGCCCTGGGTGTCGATGCTGCAATGGCAGTTCAATGTAGATTGAATCGCAGGGTGCGTGAAGCGGAACTCAACGCACCAGTCCGAAAGGCTGAAGCGAGTGGCATGTTTCGCTGTCGCTGCACACACCCTGCCCAAAGATATTTAGTATTTTAGTATTCGGGATTTTTGACATGGCAACTGTTTCACCGGCTCTTGATGCTCATGGACACGCGGATGATCATTCGCATGTGCATCATGAGCAGAGCTTCATTTCGAAATACGTTTTCTCGCTGGACCATAAGATCATCGGCATCCAGTTTCTGATGACAACGCTGATCATGTTAATGGTCGGTGGTGCACTTGCGCTTGCGGTTCGCTGGCAGTTGGCGTTCCCCTGGGAAAATATGCCTGTGGTGGGCCAACTGTTCGGTTTGTTCCGCAGCGAGGGTGGTCAGATCAGTCCCGAGTTCTACACGATGCTTTTCACGATGCATGCGTCGGTGATGATTTTTCTTGTGATCATTCCGATACTGGCCGGGGCGTTCGGCAACTTCCTGATTCCATTACAGATCGGGACCGATGACATGGCTTTCCCGGCCCTCAACATGCTGAGCTACTGGTTTATGTGGCCGGCAATCCTCTGCTTTGGGTGCAGCTTCTTTGTAGCAGGTGGCACCGCCGGACCAGGAAATGGCTGGACGAGCTATCCACTGCTCAGCGATCTTCCGACGGCTGCTCCGGGTTCGGGGTCGTCACAGACGTTCTGGCTCATCGGGCTGACACTCGTGGGCGTGTCATCAATGATGGGGTCGGTGAATTACTTGACCACGATCATCAACATGCGTGCTCCCGGGATGACGCTCTTCCGGATGCCGCTCACGATCTGGTCGATGTTCATTACTGCGATTTTGCAGGCATTTGCTTTGCCTGTGTTGACCGCAGCAGGTTTCATGCTGGTTTTTGACCGACTAGGCACCATCTTTCCAACCGACATTCATTCGGTATTCTTTATACCCGCTAACATCATCGTCAATAACTCCGCACCCACTGTTGGTGGCGGACAGCCGCTGTTGTGGCAGCACCTGTTCTGGTTTTATTCGCATCCAGCGGTGTACATCATGCTGCTGCCGGCGATGGGAATGGTTTCGGACATGCTGTCCTGTATGTCCCGCAAGCCAGTGTTTGGCTACAAACCAATGGTCTATTCCATGGCTGCTATTGCGGGCCTCGGTTTCATCGTCTGGGGACACCATATGTTTACCAGCGGCATGAACCCGGCCCTCGGCATGACCTTCATGACGTCCACGATGATGATCGCTCTTCCATCGGCGATCAAAGTCTTTAACTGGATCGGAACAATCTGGGGCGGTGATCTCAGGTTCAACGCAGTGATGCTGAATTGCTCCGGGTTCGTCGCGATGTTCATCGTGGGCGGCTTGAGCGGCATCTTCATGGCAGCTGTGCCCGTGGATATCTATTTCCATGACACATACTTCATCGTAGCTCACTTCCATTACGTGCTGTTTGGTTCCACGCTGTTTGGTGTGTTCGCCGCGATTCAGTTCTGGTTCCCGAAGATGTTCGGACGAGAGATGAACGACACTGTTCAGAAATGGCACTTTGCGTTGTCGTTCATCGCGTTCAATTTCACATTCTTTCCGATGCATATGTTGGGAATTGCCGGAATGCCACGTCGCTACGCGGATCCGTATCTGCATGGTTACCTTGAGCACCTGTTGCCGATGAATCGATTCATCACGCTATCGGCCATCGTAATGGGGTTCGCACAGTTTCTGCTGCTGGGTAACTTCTTCTACAGCATTTTTCGCGGCAAAAAGGTCGGACGCAACCCATGGAACGCGAATGGTCTGGAATGGACGGCTCCATCGCCACCAGGTCACGGTAACTTTGACATCGCTCCGGTGGTCTATCGTGGCCCTTATGAATACTCATCACCTGAAGCCGAAGCGATCGGTCAGGACTATATTCTGCAAACAGTGCCGCATGTCAAGGGCGTCGCGAAGTTTGCACATCATTAGTACAGCCGTTGGAAGTACAATGTGTTCTCTCGCTGACGCGTCGGGTTGGTGTGTCGTCTGGTTCTTGAAAGAGTGTATTTGTGTCTGTGCAGCGTGAAAATGTTCATCCGGTTGTCAGGAAGCTTGCGACGGTCACGTGCCTTGTCGCATTGCTTCCGATCAGCATGGGTGCGCTTGTGACAACGCTGAATGCCGGGATGGCGTTTGCCGATTGGCCGTCTTCTGACGGACACAACATGCTGCTCTACCCCTGGTTCCGCGACTTTGCCGCCAATCCGGAAAAATTTACGGAACATGGTCATCGGCTGGCGGGAATGCTGATCGGATTCGTCAGCGTGTGTCTTGCCTTGACCAGCTATTACCTTGATCGCAACTGGGTGAAATGGTTTACGACGGCGATCCTGTTCGCAGTCATCGCTCAGGGTGCTTTGGGTGGGGCTCGTGTCCTGCTTGACCGGCAGCTTCTGGCGATGCTTCACAGTGTCACAGGAGCGGCGTTCTTCAGTTTGTGCGTCGTGTTTCGCCTGATGTGTTCACCGAAGTGGTCGAACTGGCGTCAACAAAGCGATGAACGCATCGGTCCACTCTTTGCCTCCCTGATTGCGCTGACTCCCATGATCATTCTGGGACAGTATGTGCTTGGAGGCGCATTGCGGCATTTCCATACGATGCTCGATGAGCATCTTGCCGGTGCTGCGATTGTCACGCTCAGTGCGTCACTGGCAGCGCTTGCCCTGATGCGCTCACAGAACGGACTCCTGCGAAGTTCTGGTTTGATGATCGTCTTCGCATTGCTCCTGCAGGTGATGCTGGGAGCAGGATCCTATGTGACGAAATTTGGCCTGCCGCAGATTGGTTATGTCGCAGTAGCGGGCTCACTCAGTCAAACAATCACGTGCTCGATGCATACGGTGTTCGGCATGTTTCTGCTCTCCAGTTCTGTGGTGGCGGCCACGTCACTGGCTGTACTGCACAACGCCGGGCGGCTGACTGGCCTGCAGATCGAATTGCCGGCAGTTGGGGATCGGGGGACAGTCGCATGAGTACGATTGCACCGGTTGCTGACAACTTGACGCATGTTCTGGACTCCGCGAAATCAGGAGCTCTGGCCACGTTGATGAGTCGCTTCGCTGATTACCGCCAGATGGCCCGTCCCCGCATTATGATCATGTCAGCGGCGGCAGTGTTATCCGGTTTCGTCCTGGCATCACCCATTGTGATGTCCTGGCCGGTAGTGTTCATTGCGATCGTTGGTATTTGCTGTCTCGTCGCTGCGTCGAGTGTCTTGAATCAGGTCCTGGAGGCAGTGACAGACAAGCAAATGAACCGGACTTCCGACCGCCCGGTCGCCAGTGGACGGATCTCACGCATTGAAGGCGCTGCTTTTGGAATTGTGGCTTCGGCGATTGGTGCTTCCCTCTTGTGGGTGTTTGTGAATCACACGACAAGTATCGCAGCATTCTGCACCATGCTGACTTATGTTCTGCTCTACACGCCATTGAAGCGAATCAGCTCACTGTGTACGACGGTCGGTGCTGTTCCTGGAGCGATGCCACCAGTTCTGGGATGGCTGGCGGCTGGCGGAGAGTTCGGGCTGGAAGCGCTGGCATTGTTTGCCGTCTTCTTTGTCTGGCAGTTTCCGCACTTCCTGGCGATCGGCTGGATCTATCGCGACGATTACGAACGAGCTGGCTTGAAAATGCTGCCGTCATTCAGTGACAACGGGGTCCGCACGGGCTGGATTGCACTGTCGTATGCGTTGGCGTTTGTTCCCGTCAGTTGTCTGCCGCGAATCGCTGGACTGGCTGGGCCAGGCTACATGTCGGCAGCATTGGTATTGTCACTGGGTTATCTGTGGTTGACCGTTCGGTTTGTGATGGACCGAACCAACGTCCGAGCCCGACACTTGATGGTTGGTTCGCTGATCTGTCTTCCAGTCCTGTTGCTGTGTCTGGTGGGCGATTATCTGCGGTTGGTTTCCTGAGTTGCTTTCCGAAAAGGGGTCTGACCCTTTGGAGGCACGTTGATGCTGTTCGTGTTTAGTTTTTGCCTGAGAGGGTCAGACCCCTTTTCGGAGTTGTCTTTTTCGAATTCACCTGAACGCTATGTTACACACTGCAAAACCGACTGCCCTGAAGATGGGGATTCCCATTCCGAATTCAAAACTCGGATTGTGGCTGTTTCTGGGCACAGAAATCATGTTCTTCACCGCGTTCATCGGGTCGTATATCGTCCTGAGACTTGGATCGAAGGG
>CAMAVB010000117.1 GCA_945861465.1 Candidatus Kuenenia stuttgartensis | reverse complement strand
GTCTGTATCGCTGGTTCTCGGGAACGGCAGCCGAAAAGGAACTTCTGTCGGCATGGCCACTGCGGCGCAATGCAGGCTGGCTGGACCATGTGAATTCACCTCAGACAGCCGCTGAACTCGCGGCCATCCGTCGGAGCGTCAATCGAGGGGCGGCGTCTGGAGATGAAACATGGGCGACCACAGCGACCAGGAAACTCGGACTTGAGATCACCACCCGCCCACAAGGAAGACCAAAACTCATAAACGGTTCCTGACACCTTTTCTTCCTTGACACCTTTTCTTCCCATGCACGGTTACCCATTGATAACTCAGGACTGGGGAGATCGCACCATCTGAGCCTGAGGCGCTAGCCGAGTTGACAACAGGTTCGGCTAGCGCCTCAGCCAATCGCAGTCAGCAGAGACGCGGACATTTAGGTCACGCCTGCCGGGCGGGACTTTCGCCGCAGGCGAACCGTGGAGCCGCGATTTCATTCTCGGAGCTCTTTAACGGCATCCATTTGGCCAGGCGGCAGGTTGGTCGCGGGCGCTGGAGCATCAACGACGGGCGCCGGAACAGCGGTCACGGACGTTGCAACCTGGCCGATTCGCCAATCGACGTTGTCTGATAATCCAAGGAATACGACCACGTTTGGAGGCAGCTTGTACATCTCAGTCGGTTCGCTCATCGACGGTGTCGCGAAATACGATTGAAGACTCAAGCCATAGTTTCCGGCTGAAAACAGCAAGGGTTGTGCGGGCGTGATCCGAGGCGATGTGAGGCCGAGTTGAAGCTTGAGTGGCGATTTGTGGCCAGTCGCAGCGTAGAGAAACGGTCCACCAGTCCAGGGATCTGTTGGAATTCTGGTACTGGACGGGTCGCCATTCGGCAGGTCGAGCAGGCTGACCAGGCTGTCAGGAAACCTTCCATGAGTCAGCCGATACTGTTGCAGCATGATAGTCAGGAGTGTCGCTCTCTCTGACGCAATTGTTTCAACATGCTGAATGAAAACATTGTTCTCAGCCACGAACAGATCGACGTCAAGATCGGCCACGTTGCTGGTTGCCATGAATCGCTTGAGTTGGAGGATTCGTTCTTTCGGAGCGTCATCCGGAAAACGCACACGCCCGTCGATCATCATCGAGCGGTGTTTTTCCACCAGAAGTGCTTCAGAAAGCCACATCGTGTAGACAGCTCGTGCAGGTTCGAAGGCTCGATTGCCGTAGCGGATCGCAGCTTCCATTTCGGCAAATCCGTAGAGCGATTCAAAGCCGCGTTGATTGTCCGGCAGTTTCCTGAGTTTGTCGAAAAATGCCTCATCGGCAAAGGTTGCTGTGGACCAAAACAACGTGCGTCTTTTAAGCATCAGTGTCGGGTCCTGCCATTGCACAACATTTTTGCCGTCGCGTTGCGTCATCACCAACGCGGACTTCAATTCCGCGAGGAGCGCAACCAGATCGACGGTCGAGAGATCCGCAGATCCCAGCAGTAATCGCAGGCGTCCCAGGGCGACGCGTTCCGCGTCGAGGCAAACAAGCCAATTCGTCCAGGACGACGTTTGCATCGCCAGGGAGCGGTTTGCGAGGATGGCCCGCACGATCTGCTGAACAGCACCCGCGATGTCGCCGTTGTTCTCCCGATGGCGTGCGTCTTCAAGGAGTGCCACAGACAATGCAACGGCCGGAGTACTCGACCACGGAGATGTCCACATCACCGGAATGGCTGGAAACCTGTTCTTTTCAGTAAGTGCCGCATCAAATGGTTTCAAAAGATCCCGAATCATGACGGGATCATTTTCAAGAAACTGCAACTGACTTAACAACACGGGCCGCTGAACATCGTAAGTTTTTTTGCCGACGTACCCAACCCAGCCCAGCATCATGCGATGCAATGGGAATTTTTCGGTTGCTACCGAAAATTCGAGCCAGCACTTTTTCTCTTCGGGATTGTCGAGCCGTTCCCACTCGGACCACGGCGACATTGCCAAGGCAGACAGTTGGGCAATTTCATGCACACCCGCCGGGTTTTGAAGGTTGTAGACACCGTGTACCGCATATCCGGGATCGCGATCGAGTGACGCAATCGCGAACAAAGGCTGACTTCTCCATGAAAGCAATCCAAGGAACGGGAATACGACACACGGCAGGACCAGCCATAACGTTTGCCGAATTCGCAGTCGCCAAGTGACGCTGCCGTCAATCCACTGCCGGGCCGTTGTGGCTGTCGCCAACAGAAGGCAACACGGAATCGGGACGAGTGCGATCCAGACTGGCCAATCCTTCATTTTTACATAGTAGCACAGCATCGCAGCCGCGATTGTAACGACCAACGAAGCGGCGAACGCGATGATCTGCCGCTGAATCCAGCACGCCGTGAGTTGTCCCAGACTGAACAATCCGAGCACTGCCGCAAGACACACGCCGGCCTGGAGCCAGTGATCTGCCGGCGTTGATGGGATGTCGTGTCTGCCAAACGGTCTGCCAAATTCCGGGACTCGCAGTGTGTCGATGATGTTCAGGATACGGGTTTCAAAGCCCTGCGATGATTGGC
Organism: Candidatus Kuenenia stuttgartensis; assembly: GCA_945861465.1. Taxonomy (GTDB): domain Bacteria; phylum Planctomycetota; class Planctomycetia; order Planctomycetales; family Planctomycetaceae; genus SXXK01. The sequence goes on along the minus strand of CAMAVB010000117.1, from coordinate 20,303 downwards.
TCGGGCCGGCGAATGGGACGAAGGCATCCATTGCGATCACTGCGAATCCCACGACGCACATCGCTAGCAGCCAGCTGAACATTTTGGACATCCAGATCTGCAGCGGATGGACCCCTGCATTTGCGAGGAGCAAAACGGAACCTGATCGCTGATCCTCCCGCATCGTGCGTTGCCCGCATTCGTGAATAAAGATGAACAGAAACATGAACGGCCATGGATATCCACTGGTGCTGAAACATCGTCCCGCACAAATCGCCGCACCGACCGTCAGCCATGTCGCGGCAAAGGGGATTGCCGAACGGCATTCCCGCCAGATCAGCGTGCGCATGCCTCGTCGCAGCGTCAGCGGCTGCGCGACGATTCGTCTCAGCCAGCCGTGCCAGAACCAGGCGAATGAAGGAATACGACGCGCAGAGAAATCCCCGGCCGCCTCCGGCATCGCCCAGCGTCGCGGCAAGCGTCCCAGATGCCAGGGCCGCGACAGAAAAACAGTGGAGATCACCATCAGGATTGCCGCCACACCCGCGATCCACGGCGCGATAATTCCCAGTTGGTACTGATGCACGTCCGATGTGATCGTAAATGCGGTGATCATGATTCCGAGCACGATAACTACCGTGGCTCCGACTGCAGAAAAAATGCTTCGCGCATTCAGCGACGCGAACATCCCGGATGCAAAAACCAGTGCGAGGAATGCCGGAGCATAAAGCATTTCGCCATCCTGCCACGAAGCAGCATTTATGTCGGACAGTACTCCCAATCGAATATGTAATCCAAAAGGCTGAAAACCGGAATCCCGGAGGATCAGGAAAACGACCCGCAACATGAATTCGAGAGCGGCACTCAGGACCAGCATCGCCAGGCACAGCGTCATGCATCCCAAAACAATCGTGGTGATCTTCGCCGACATGAGCGACGATGTACGACACGGCAGCATGCGCAGCAGGTTTGACGTCTTGTCATCTTCTTCTCCTGCGAACGCAATCGTCGCAGCAGCCACCAGGAAGCAGATTGGAATCATCAGAATTACAGGCGCGGCATCGAGCACGGATTCCTCATTGAAGATAAAAATGAGATGCAGTCCCAGCCAGCCCAGCAACAGCACAGTCCACAGCATCCGCTGAGCCCGGTATTCTTTCCACATCAGACGAGTGAAGGTGGTGTTCATGGCGATGATCCGTATGGATTTAAGATTTGAGATTTGAGATTTCAAATTGCGTAGCGAAAAGTCATTTCTCCACAGACACCGGGTCGGTGGGGGACGGATGAAGTGCCGTCTGTTGATTCCGATTTTGACGCAGGAGCGTCAGCAGAATCTCTTCCAGAGAGGGCTTGCGGACAATTGCCTGCGGCAGTTCCTGTGCTCGGCAGAGATCGGCCAGTCGGCCTGCGTCCAGATGCCGCACCAGCCAAATGTGTTCATGCCCCCAGGCAACATGCGCTACGACAGTTCCTGGCATCGCAGGGGGCGTGACACTGGCCGACGGCAGGCTCAACGCAACCTCGGTCACTGACTGCTTCAGTTCGTCCAGTCGTTCGTGTGCGACAACTTTGCCGTTCATCAGCACAATCACGTCATCGGCCACGCGTTCCACTTCTCCGACCTGATGACTGGAAAGCAGCACCGATCGGCCTTCAGCGGCGACATCGATCATGCTTTCCAGAAACTCCCGCCGCACCAATGGATCGAGCCCCGATGTCGGTTCGTCCATGATCAGCAACTGCGGGCGATGTGCCATCGCAAGTGACAGTGCGACTTTGGAACGAGTCCCTTTGGACAACCCCTTGATCTTCTGCTTTCGATCGAGATCAAAACGCTTCGTGAGTCTGTCGTATTCAGGCTGGTAGCCTGTCGGGTAGAAGCCGGCCGCGAACCAGCCGATCTCTTCGACCGTCATCCATTCATACAGCGGCGGAGCATCTGATACGTAGCCGACCCGCGACCGAATCTCCAGTGCATGCGTTTTCGGATTCATATCCAGCACATCGATGTCGCCTTTGTCAGGCTGTTCGAATCCCAGCAGCAACCGAATCGCAGTACTCTTGCCGGCACCGTTCGCACCAAGCACGGCGCAGACAGTCCCTGGCTGAATCTGCAATGAAACATCATCGAGAGCTTTGACACTGCCGAAACGTTTGGAAACACCAGTTAAGCAAATGACGGGATTCATGGGGTGGCCTTCTTCTTAGAGGTGATTGTTTTCAGACAAGCGGCGACCATTATTCCATTCATGGCGGAGATTCCTTCTGCAACGCATCCCATTCGCTGTGCACAAGGGAATAAATCTCGTCTGACGACACGCCATTCTGCATTGCTTCACGAAGGACGTATTGCAGTCGTTCACGCACCATTTCCAGCCGACCGCGACGACATTTCTCCGGTGCGTCCGCAGCAATCGCCAATCCGGTACCACGGATCGAAACCAGCACGCCTTCGCCCTGCAGGTCGCGGTAGGCTCGAGCCACCGTGTTGACGTTGACAGCCGTCCGAGTCGCCATTTCGCGAACCGACGGCACATGCTCACCCACCAGCAAAGAGCCATTCGCCACGGCAAACTTCACTTGCCGGCAAATCTGCTCGTAAATCGGGATGCCGTTGTTCGTTTCAATCTGACAAATCATGCGTGTCTCCGGCTACTGTAATATAGTACTAGCACAGTAGTGACTTAGCGACCGTCTGTCAATGTTGATTTTTGTTTTTCCCAAGCTGCCTGCGGAATACCTCCAGTGCTTTGTCAATCGTGTATTGATGTGTGCCACTGGCTCTGCCAGTGCTTCCTGCAAATGGGGGGCACTGGCAAAGCCAGTGGCACACAACCCATCAATGAATGCGTGATAGAGCACTAGTCCACGCGGTCGAAACTGAGTTCGGCGCGCGGAGCGACTTGAGCCCTCCGGTATCTCGTTTTTGTACCGGCAAGCTGACGCATGCCGCTCGCCAATTGTCTCACTCATGACCGCGCGAAGTATCTTTGTTCGTTTTCCGTCGGACTTGCCCCGACGGGAACACAATTGAAAAGCTACGGGAGGTCGGTTGAGCCCATGAGATATCGATCGACTTCGCGGGCGGCACCGCGGCCTTCGTTGATGGCCCAGACGACGAGGCTTTGACCACGACGACAATCGCCGGCGACGAAGACTTTTTCGTTGTCGGTGGTGTACTTTTCGTGTTCCGCATCGTACCAGCTCATCCCGCCGCGACCTTCTTTGATCTTCACGCCGAGCTGATCGGCGACGGGATGTTCAGGACCAAGGAAGCCCAGCGCAAGGAAGACCAGATCTGCGGGGTATTCTTTTTCGGTCCCTGGAATCGGGACGAATGGCGGACCGCCTTCGGTCATCACCTGCCAATCGACTTCGATCGTTTTCACAGCCTTGACGTTGCCTTTGCCGTCATCCACAAACTCAGCCGTCTGAATACAGAACGCACGCGGATCGTCGCCGAATCTTGCGGCAGCTTCTTCGAATCGCAAAAGGGGACATTGTGCTTTAACGAATCGCAAAAGGGGACATTGTGCTTTAACGGATAAGTAGCGAATCGCAAAAGGGGACATTGTGCTTTAATGGATAAGTAGAATGTCCCGTTTTCTTTCTGTGAACGGTTACGAATGTTCGTTCTCTGGCGAAGAATTTTAGACGTCTGTTTGCAGACGTCAGGTCCGGCAGAAAAATGATCGGCAAAAAAATGCAGCCTCACGACTCGAGGTCTTTCTGCGATTCATTTTTCAACAACCGTTTCATACGGGATGATCCGCGGTGTCAGCATGATCAGGGTTGCGGCGGGGCTGTAGTCCTTTTTGTCTCCATCTGCTGAAAATACCTGGGGCACTGCAATCAGCAGGCTCTGATCGCGGGACAGCCGGACGCTCGAACGGATCAGCGTGCGATTGACGGAAGGAACCTGAACCGTGACGTTCGCGTTGGGATTGTCCGGAGATGCAAACGGCAGGTTTGCCAGTTCAACCTTTTGAATCTGTGAGAGGTTCACGATCGCCTGAAGTTCGACGTCCATTTTTTCGGTGACGTCAGCGATAAGCTCAATCTGAGTTCCTTCGCCTACCATTTCGACGACCGGTTCCATTTTGCTGCCAGTGTCGCCAGCCAGACGCATGTTGGTCACAAATGGCCGTTGAATGAAATCCTCAATTGATGCAATTTGCCCAGTGAAGACCGTAACTTTAGGGGCAAACATGATGTGGCTGCGGTAGTCTGATTGGGCAAGCTGGAGTAATTCAAAGGCTTGTTGATATGTGATCGTCGAATCAAAAACAGGGCACGATTGGATCATGCCTTGATGAGCCTGAAAAGTGGGCTGGAATGGAATTTCCGCCTGCTGCAGGCTTTCAGAATGAAACGGATTTCCACGTGAGCCACTCTGCCTGAGTTCCGCAAGAATAGCATCATCAAGCCAGCCAAGCTTGTTGATCACATTGTCCGTCACTGACATCAAGCGGCATTCAATCGTCACCTGACAGAGGCCACTGCGTTCGACCCCGTTCAGTAAATGCTCGATTGCCTGCTGAGTTTGAGCTGTTGCTTCAACAGTGACTTTGCCATCGATGACATCGCATCCGATTGGCACAAACATCCAAAAGTGATAGAGCAGTTCCTGTTCAGCGTCTGCTTCAGGATGGAGCCTGCGAATGCTTGCGAGAGCATTGTTGACATCAAACGTGACGGTCTCCAGCGGCCCATCGTTTGCCGTCTTTGGCTGGATGTTGACTTGACTCGCCGAAAACACTGGCAGATGAATTTCTGGCCGTTCGGATACTTCGACGACTTGCGCTTCGGTCAGTCCCGTGGCCACCGCCACAAGCACAATCAGAGCAGCCACATATTGCATCCAGCGGGATTGGTGTCGATAGGCGTCCAGCATCACGATTCTTTTCTTCAGACTTTGATCGGCGGACATAAAAATCAGCCCTACCGTCGCTGCGTCTCTGTTCTGCAATCCCAGTGACGCATAATGCACCAGCATTCGACCGTAGTCTGCGACGGAACGACCAGGCACATGCCGCACGACAAATTCATCCGCCGCCAGTTCCATACAGGCTCGCAGACGGGACACTGCCAGCCAAGCCAACGGATTAAACCAATGGACTGCTCGGACAAAAACTGCGATCGCCAGGACTAAAGGATCGCGACGACGTACGTGGCCCAGTTCATGAAGCAGTACCCATTTCAATTGGTCCGCAGACAGCGTCTGCAGATCACCTGACGGAATGCAGACAACCGGTTTGAACAGTCCAAAGACTGCGGGAACTGCCAGCGACGGAACCTCCTTCAGCCTGGGCCGTCGTCCGACTTTCAGTTGATCGCACACCCGCAGGACGATATCGACCACGGACGGATCCGTAACTTCCGGAGATCGTCTGAGTCGCAACGCAAATCGGAAGTATGTGATCAGATTGCGGCCGATCAGGAGTATGGCAACAAACGGCCACAAGAACACTATCGAATACGCCACGATCAGACTCCAATCGACTCCGGATTCAACGGCCATGGATGGCGGTGCCTCCACAGAGTAGGCCGAAGATTCGACAGCAGGCTGCCATTCGCCTGGCCCATTCTGGTTGTGGTGCATATCCCCATGACTGCTGACGGCGACTTCCTCATTCGACTCGCCAAACATCCACTGTTCGGCGATTCGATCGACATGCGGCTGAATACTCATCCCGAATGGCACCGAATACGGTACCATCATCCGCACCACAACCAGCATCCACAGCAGGCAATGATAACGAGCCAAAATGCGACGAAGTGTCAGCAATTGAAAAACCAACGCGAAGCCAGTCAGCGGCAATGCTCGCCATGCAGCGATGCAGACCGGATACAGTGCCCGCTCGGCCACGATCTCAAAAAAAGAGTCGATCATTCCATTGATCCCTTATCTATTATCGTTCCATCGAATCCAGAAGTTTTTTCAGTTCATCGATCTGATCTGCCGTGAGTTTCGAAGACTCTACAAGATGAAGCAATGCCGGAGCAGTGTCGCCGCCGAACACTCGATCCAGAAACGAACGACTTGCATGCAGCACACAGTCTGCCCGTTTCACGCGGCATGAATAAATGTATTTCCTGCCGGAGGAAGTTGCAGACAAGGCCCCCTTCCTGACAAGTCGATGCAGCATCGTCTTGATGGTGGCGGCCGACCACGCATGAGTTTCAGCAAGTTGTTCAATTACATCACTGGCTGCGGTTGGCTGTGATTCCCAAATCAGGTTCATCACAGTCCATTCCGCGTCGGAGATCTGCATACAGCACCTCGTTCGATTACATGTGTAAACAATGTATTCGCGAAGGCAGATTCAGGTAAAGACCAGATTCCTGAATCAGCACCAAATCCCCTCCGGGTGAAGAATTCATCAGAATTCCAAACCGGTTTATCCCGGCACACCCTGACACCTTTGTTTTCCCTTCAATGTGAGTACACCCTTGCAGCGACGTCTTTGCTCGCGGTACCGGGAGCTAGTTGATCGTGGACTCAACGGCGGACTCGTCCATCAGAGAAACCTGCACGCGGTTGCCGTCTGGAAACGCATGCGCGGCCGTTCTGGTGGATGGTTCCGCCCCGGCTGCAAATCTTTTACGACGATAACATCACTTCGACGCCTGAGAATGAGCCTCTACAAACCATAGCCACTTATCAATGCCTCGGGTGACCTCAGTGAAGAGATCGGCGGTGACTGCATCTTCCAGTTCATTGGCTTCCGTGATCGTATTGCGGGATTCATAGCCAAATGTTGACAGCGCTCGCGACACCGCCTCAACGTGTGCAGACCCATCGCCGATGCTGGACGGATACTCCGTGAGGCGTGATCGAGCTGCCGCACCGCGAACGGTTCCTTCGGCAGTACCTCCGAGTTGCACGATACGTTCTGCGATCATATCGACATAGGGCTCGATGGCTTCGCTGACTTTATCGAACAATTCGTGCAGACCAATAAAGTTTGGCCCCTTGACGTTCCAGTGAGCCTGTTTCAACTGCAGCTGCAGATCAATTGCCGATGCCAGCCGCTGATTCATCAGAATGTTGATTGCAGTGCGACGAAGCAATGGGATATCGTTTTCGGTTTCGTACATATCAGTCGTTTCCGCAAGAATGGAGATGGTTGTGTTCATGAGATTGCGGGCCTTAGAGAATGTGGAGATAACGGCATAAAAAAAGCCGACGTGACCAAACACCCGAAGGTATTCAATCACGTCGGCTTACTTGAAAACTGGCCGCTCAAAATTGAGCTGCCATTTTTGGGGGTCGTCCGACGACCTGACATATCTGTTCGCAAAAAGCTTTGCTTCTGCAACTTCCATCTGATCTTCTCAGGACCGGCGAATTTAGCAACAGCAGTTATCTGCTTCTGACGGAATAGCCAGGAATAGGTTTGAAGACAACAAAAGGTGGCAGAAGACAACAAAAGGAGGGACAACAAAAGGTGGCAGGACCCGTTTCGACAAAATTCACATGAAACGGTTCCTGCCACCTTTGTTTATGCTGACACCTTTGTTTCTGACACCTTTGTTTTATTTGACAGTGCAGCCAAACCCGAGCCGACAAAACAGGCAGTTTTGTTCTCCACTCCCTTGGGTTTGCGAGGGCGGGGGAAGGCTTCGTAGTTGCCATTACTGTAGTACATAAGGCTCTCCTTTTTTTCAATCGTGAAGCAACAATCCGATTTAATTCAACGATCCGCCGCCGGGCTAAGATGTATCTGGCCTCAACATTATGGGCAAAAAATGTTGGGCAAAAAAATGTTGGGCAAAAAAATCGCTGCAATTTTTTTGCCCATGCATTTTTTTGCCCCGGACGTTTTCGCTTCTAAAACGTCGCATTGACGGTGGTGGACGCGCGAATTCCGCAGGTTAGCTTTGCAGCGGGCCGTTGATTTAATTCAAGCCATCACTGCGGGAGTTGCATCAGGGAAATCGGCTCCACGTGATACCGATTCCCATGCAGCAAACTCTTCGTGTAGTTCATCCAGCTTTGCAACTGCGCCGTCATAAGCATCATTACCAAGCAATAGGCGATGAGGTGGATTCGGGGATTCGACGGCCTGCACAATCGCTGCGGCGGCTCGAACCGGGTCACCATCCTGATGGCCTGAGACTAATCGCAGTTGACGAATGTTCTTGCCTGCAGTTTCCGCATAGTCTGCGATCTGATGCTTTGTTTCATTTGCTGATCGTCCAGCCCAATCGGTTCGGAAACCGCTCGGTTCAACCAGCATCACCTTAATGCCAAGTGGTTCCACTTCCTGCCAAAGTGCTTCCGACAAACCCTCGACCGCGAATTTCGTCGAGTTGTAATAGCCGAGGCCTGGGAACGAACGCAGTCCGGCGATCGAAGAGAGATTAACGATAAAACCTTTGCGGCGTTTTCTCATTCCGGGCAGAACGACATGAATCATGCGACACAGTCCAAAGACATTGACGTCAAACATCTTTCTGACTTCCGTCTCGTCGCTTTCCTCAACAGCGGCGAAGTAGCCGATACCTGCGTTGTTGACCAGCACATCGATGCCACCGTAATGGTCTTCAGCAGCCTTGACTGCTTCTTCCGCCTGTGACCTGTCAGTCACATCCAGCTTGAGAATCAGAGCATCTCCAAACTCAGCAAGGTCCTGCACATCTCCCGGGTCTCGAGACGTAACGACGACGCGATATCCCAGTTTAAGCACATGCGGCGCGATCTGCCTTCCAAATCCCGTGGAGCATCCCGTAATGAACCAAACGGGGTTCTCGGATTGCTTTGATCCTGTTGCGAATGTCATTTCTATTCATTCTCTGTTTGTTTTGTGAACCATTGAATCGATCAATGTGGATATCAATCATCGGTATCGTACAGGACGCTTCTGAGGCTACCGGCACTTTCCAACTTCAAGCGGCGCGGTTCGGCGTGCAACGGTCAATTAAGGCGGCGCGTCAATCGATTCGGTACGTACTAACTTCTTGTTCACGAACTCCTGAATTCCCATCCGGGAAAGTTCGCGCCCGTAGCCTGAATTTTTGATGCCACCAAACGGCAGGTCTGCAGCGGTCCAGGTCGGGTGGTTGATGAACACCATGCCGGTGTCGATGCGACTGGCCATGCGTTTACCTCGAGCAATGTCTCTGGTGAATACCGACCCGCCCAGGCCAAAGTCCGAATCATTAGCAAGTGCCACTGCCTCGTCCTCATTCTTTACACGGAAGAACAGTGCGACCGGTCCAAAGAATTCCTTGCGGAAGGCAGGATTGTCGGGTTTGACGTTTGTGAGAATGGTCGGCTGCATAAATGAACCCGGTCGATCGATCCGCTTGCCACCCATGACTAAAGTCGCGCCGTTGGCCACGGCCTCTTCGACCTGAGCGACAAGTTGCATTAAGGCCGCTTCCGTGGATAAAGGTCCCAACGTCGTCGATTTGTCCATTGGGTCTCCAGGTATGAGAGACGCCATGGCTGCCTGGAACTTCTTGAGAAAGCAATCCGCTAATTCTTCGACAACGATCAATCGCTTTGCCGCGATACAGCACTGGCCCATGTTGTTCATTTTTGCCCACACCGCCCACGCGACCGACTTGTCGAGATCGGCATCGTCCAGCACGATGAAGGCATCGCTGCCACCAAGTTCCATGGTTGATTTCTTCAGGTTTTGCCCAGCGCGTGCGGCAACGCTCTTCCCTGCATCCGCACTGCCGGTCAGGGCGACCCCTTTGATTCGAGGGTCGTCAATTACCCGGTTCACCTGTTCGTACGAAATGATCAGGTTGCTATAGGCCCCAGCAGGAGCACCAGCTTCCAGCCAAAGTTTTTCAACGGCAATGGCGCATTGCTGTACACATCCTGAATGCTTCACCATGACGACGTTGCCTGCCATCAGATTGGGCGCAACGAAGCGCGCAAGCTGGTAATAGGGAAAGTTCCACGGTTGAACTCCAAAGAGCACACCAATGGGAGAACTTATGACCTCCGCTTCGCCCGAAGTTGGTGCAAGATGTTCAGGAGCCAGAAAGCACTCAGCGTTCTTTGCGTAATAGTCGAGTATTTCAGCGCTCAGAAGTACCTCACCACGTGCCTCCTCAATAAGCTTGCCCATTTCCAGGGTCGCCAGGCGCGCAAAGTCATCCGGACGTTCGCGCATGATAGCGGCAGCTCGGCCAACCACTGCTGCTCGCTGGGAGAAAGTTTTAAGTCGCCAGGATTCAAAGCACGCATGAGCAGCAACAATTGCGGCCTCGAGCTCATTGTCAGTGAGTTTCTGGAATGTTTTCAGGAGTGTTCCATCGTAAGGATTGATGCTTTCATAAGCCATAACTCTGATCTCTTTCCAGGTGTTTGAGGAAACGTATGACAATAAGGCGAGCGGCAGGATAGAACTTACCATTCGCAATTTGTACGACGGACTTCCAGTCCGTCGAGTAGCACCATGCGACGGACTGGAAGTCCGTCGTACCGGTAAATTCATTTCTGCCGCTCGCCTAAAAGAACTGACGCGGCACATCACCAGTAACGGTGCTTTGCAATGCCGACTTACCTGATCTCTGGTCTCTCGGGCGATTGACCGAACTGACATCTGCAAAGTCATCCGAATGAATCGTCGTTCCTGGTGGCTCGGAACAGTTCTAACGTGCAGCATCGCGAGCGTGGCTGTAAACTCAGCCAGCATTTGACGATTCGGCAGCGACGCGCACGATCAGCTTGCCGAAGTTTTTCCCTTCCAACAGCCCAATGAAGGCTTTCGGAGCGTTTTCAAGTCCCTCAACGATATCCTCGCGGAATTTCACCTTTCCTTCCTGCACCCATGTGCTCATCTGATCGAAGAACTCACGGTAGCGATCACCGTAGTCATCGAAAATGATAAAGCCTTTTACTGTGAGACGCCTTGTAAGAATCGTGCGGGTCAGCAAGGTCAGTCGGTCCGGGCCTTTGGGAGGAGCCGTATCGTTGTAGTGCGAAATCAGCCCACAAACCGGAATTCGAGCCTTCACATTCAACAAAGGAAGTACGGCATCGAAGACCATGCCACCGACGCTTTCAAAATAGACGTCAATGCCACCGTGACACGCAGCGGCCAACTGGGACGGAAAGTCCTCGGCACGGTGGTCAATGCAGGCGTCAAAGCCAAGTTCATTCACCACGTAGTCGCACTTCTCTCTTCCGCCAGCGATTCCAATGACGCGGCATCCCTTGAGTCGGGCGATCTGTCCCACGACAGAACCAACAGCCCCACTGGCGGCTGCCACGACCACCGTCTCGCCCAGTTTCGGCTTTCCGATATCAAGCAAGCCCATGTAGGCTGTGAAGCCAGGCATGCCCAGCACTCCCAGCGCCAGCGACGGTTGTGGCATGTCCGGATCAAGTTTTGTGAGCCCCGTGCCGTCTGAAACAGCGTGACTTTGCCAGCCCGATTGTCCCAGAACTAAATCGCCTTCTTGATATGCGGGATGGTTCGACACTTCGACCCTCGATACCGTCCCGCCGACAATCACCTGACCAACTTCGACCGGTGCCGCATAGGAGGATGCATCACTGAGTCGCCCTCTCATATAGGGATCCAGCGACAAATAGAGCGTACGCAGCAATATCTGCCCATTTTCAGGCGCTGAAGCCGTGAGTTCCTCCAGCCGAAAATTATCAACGATGGGTTTGCCGATCGGGCGGGAGTTCAAAACAATCCGCTGATTGATTGCGGACTCCGTTGGGGCCTTTTCTGCAGCTTGAAGTACCGAAGCGTCGCGATGTTTCATAATATAACTTCCTGAAGAAAACCGTGAGATCGCCAATAAAAAAAGGCCGACGCGGTGCCATCCTGTTGGATGACGCTGCGTCGGCCTACCTGGTAACTCGCTGAACGGAACACCGCATCGCGATTTATTGAGTCGTCCGAAAGTCACGTCGCGTGAACGGCGATTGTCGATTCAAACGGCGTGACACTGAGAGTTATAACGTGCAGATTCTGGAATGCAACACCACTCGCCGGGTTGGCTGTAATAATGAAGCAGACGTAAGCGATTATGGCGAAATAGATTCTTCAGCTGAACTCTGGTCCGTCTTTGTGGCATCGCTCGTTGGTGGCGTGTCAATCTTGGGTGAAGGGGCCGAACTCGGCCCGCATGCTCCGCTCAGTCAGGTCGCAACGCCAAACCGTGGCAGGACCCATGCCTGCAAAATGAACCAAAGAACCAGAACGCCAACAGGTATCAGAAATTCCATTGTCTTACTTTCTCGAAGTGGTGTTTGAAAAGTCATGATTCGTGAAATCGCCATGCAAATGTGATTAGTAATTCAAAGTAATTGTCGTCTTCTTTTCGCATTCTGTCCTGAGCTGCGGGTCGTGGCCGCCGCGAATGGATTCATTCCTTCAGGGCAATAAAAAAACCGACGTGGCCGAATTCCATGAGGGACTCGATCACGTCGGCTTACTCTTTAACCAGCCCCCCGTTACAACTGGGTTGCCTTTCAAGTAGTCTTCCGCATTCATTTCAGTGATCCGACGCCAGAATGGCATAGGCTCCACATGCATCGCATTATACCGATCGGATCGCAGAAATCCAGAAAATGACTGTTTTCCTGTTTATCATTTACCATCTTCTTCCTCAGCCAGAGGCTCCTTATACGCCAGGAGCCGGAGAGCATTGACAACGACCAGAAGCGTCGAGCCTTCGTGGAGCAGGACAGCCGCACCGAGTCGTAGTCCGAGTATTGTTGCGGGGACAAGGAAGGCGACCATGCCGAGGCTGAACCAGAGATTTTGCCGAATGATGCGGCTCGTTTGTCGGCTCAGGCCGACGACGAAGGGAAGGTGATTTAGGTCGTCGGCCATCAACGCCACGTCAGCGGTTTCCAGGGCGACGTCAGAACCGGCCGCGCCCATCGCGATTCCGACTGTGGCATGGGCCATCGCGGGAGCGTCGTTCACGCCATCACCCACCATCGCCACGCCCTCTTGTTCGCTGAGCTTCTTGATCGCCGCGACTTTGTCTTCGGGCATCAGGTCGCCCAGGGCTTCGTCAAGGCCGACTTCTTTGGCGACCGCATCGGCCACTTGTTGATTGTCACCTGAGAGCATGATCATTCGCCGGATGCCGAGCACTCGTAAGCGGGCAATCACGTTTCTGGCCGCTTCACGCGGTGTGTCCATCAAGCCCAGCACACCGAGATAGGTGTCGCCGCGCCGGACGATCATCGTCGTGCGTCCGCTGGCCTTCAGTTTCTCGACCGACACACGCAACGCTTCCGGCAGTGAGACGCCCTCGACTTCCGCGAAGAGGTTTTCTTTCCCGATGTAAACCGGCTGACCGTCAACGGTAGCTTTGACTCCACGGCCGGTGATGCTTTGCACGTCGTGAGCTTCGGGTAATCGAGCGTCCAGAGTCGAGAGTCCAGAGCCGGAGTTTGGCTCTTGACTCTCGTCTCTCGTCACTTGACTCTTCCGACTCGACTCTCGTCTTTTCATTCCGTCGCCAACAACGGCGGCAGCGAGCGGATGGTCGCTGAGTCTCTCCACGGCAATCGCCACCTGCAGTAGCTCGTCTTCGGCGACGCCATCTGATGTGACCACATCGGTCAGGCGTGGCTTGCCTTCGGTCAGAGTGCCGGTCTTGTCAAAGGCGATCGCACGGAGTGTTCCCAGAGTTTCCAGCGGCCCGCCACCTTTGATGAGCACTCCGCCACGCGCGGCGCGGGCCACGCCGCTGAGGACGGCGCTCGGGGTCGAGATGGCCAAAGCGCAGGGGCTGGCCGCCACGAGAACTGCCATCGCACGATAGAACGATCTGCTGAACGGCTCGTCGATGACCGCCCAGGCAAACAACAGCAGCACGACGAACGCCAGCACCGTGGGAACAAAATATCGCTCGAACCTGTCGGCGAACCGTTGCGTCGGAGACTTTTGCGTCTCTGCCTCATTCACCATCTGAACGACACGGGCGAGCGTCGATTCACTGGCGAGTTTCGTCACCTGAATCTCCAACGCGCCGCTGCCATTGATGGTGCCCGCGAAGACGCGGTATTGCGGCTCGAGCCGATCGGGATTCGCAGCCGCCTGCTGCGGATCATCAACGGCCCGCTTGTTCACGGGCACGCTCTCACCGGTGATGGGGGCCTGATTGACGCTCCCTTCACCCTTGATCACGAACCCATCCGCCGGGATTCGCTCGTTCGGTTTGACGATCACTACGTCTGCGGGCAGGAGCTGTTCCACAGGCACATCCTCGGTCTTGCCTTCACGACGGACCAGCGCGCTTCGGGGCGCGAGTTCGGCGAGGGCTTCGATCGCTCGTTTGGAGCGCCCCATTGCGTATTGTTCGAGTCCGTGTCCCAGGCTGAAGAGAAACAGGAGGAGCGCGCCTGCGGCCCATTCGCCGAGCACGGCAGTGCCAACCGCGGCCAGCAACATCAGGGCGTCGATGTCAAAACGGCCAGCAAAGATGTCCTTGATCGCCTCGCGAAACATGAAGACGCCGCCGAAGCAATACGCGACCAAATAGAGAATCCAGGGCACCCACGGCGTGATGCTGGTCAACACTGACAGAAACCAGCCGATAATCAGCAGGCCGCCGCACAGTGCGGCGAAAATGAGTTCCGTCCGCCCGCCAAACAGGCCGCCAGGCGTATGTTCGCGTTCTTTGCCGGGAGGCCTGTGTTCCGCTTCGGAGAGTTCGGCAGGCGTCCGCTGCTTCGGCACTTTGAGGATTCGCGCACCGATCTTTTGCACCGCCGCTCGGATGGCTGCTTCGTCGGTTGCCTGGCGATCATACTCGATACGAAGGACGCCAGCGGGAGACGTCGCGGCCTCTAACACACCTGTGATTTGCGTCGCTCGCGACTCGACCATGCGCGACTCGCGAGCGTGCATCGGTTCCGTCTTGAGCAACAAATGTCCGAAGCGTGTTTCGAGTTCTGCGCCGGCTCGATGGGCCAGATCCCGAACTTCACTGATCGATAGACGATTGGGGTCAAAGTGAATGCAGATTTGGCCGGATGCCTTGCCGTTCTCGTCCAAAAGATGTGTGGACTCAATCCCATCGTTCGCGTTCAGCAAGCCACCGAGCCGCTGCACGCACGCATCACGAGCATCCGGTACCGCAGGCAGCAGCAGAGCGATTTCGATTCGAGTCTTCTCAGTCATGTGGTTCGCTCAGATGTTGTTCTGCCGGTGTTTGCGGCAAGGATCGAATCTATTCCTGAATGGCTACACAAACGAGATCAGCGGCTTGATCATTCCGTCCTCTTTGGTCTGCATCATCCGGAACGCCTTCTCAATGTCCGTGAACGCAAAACGGTGCGTGGTCAGAGCGAGTGGATCGACGCGACCTGTCTCGATCAGTCGCAGCAGGCGGCTCATTCTCTCCGAGCCGCCGGGACACAACGCTGTGCGGATCGTCTTGTCGCTCATACCCACGCCCCAGGCTTCGCGCGGGATCGGGACGCTGTCGCCGTCGCCGTGGTAGCCGATGTTGGAGATCGTCCCGCCCGGCCGTGTGACGCTCACGCACGCAGCAAATGTTTTCGCCGACCCGAGTGCTTCGATTGCAGAATCCACTCCCTGGCCACCCGTGAGCTTCAGGATTGCCTCAATGGGGTCTTCCTTCGTGAAGTCCACGATCACATCGCAGCCGTACTTCTTTGCCAACGCGATGCGGTTGGGCATGGACTCAACCCCAATGACGAGTCCAGCTCCACGCAATCGAGCGCCGACGGTGGCCATCATTCCGACCGGCCCTTGCGAAAAAATTGCCACGCTGCCGCCGATCGGAATGTTCGCGAATTCGGCCGCGACGAAGCCGGTGGAGAGCATGTCGCAGCAGTATGCGGCCTGCTCGTCGGTGAGGCCATCAGGAATTGGAGCGAGGTTGGCCACCGCATTGTTGACGTGGAAGTACTCGGCAAAGCTGCCGTCCTTCACGTTCGCGAACTTCCAGCCGCCAAGCATTCCACCGCACTGACTCGAAAAGCCGCGCTGGCAGTTGTCGCACGCATAGCACGGCGTGATGGCGCTGACCGCCACACGCTGACCGATCTTGAACAGACCGCTCGCCGCTGCGAGTTCGCCCAGCTCGTGAATCACACCGACGGCTTCGTGCCCCAGCGTCAAACCGTTTCGATCACCGATCGCCCCCGCCACGGTGTGAGTGTCCGAAGTGCAGATCAGTGCGGCAGTCGTGCGAATAATGGCATCGCTCGATCCGGGACGAGGGATGGGCTTCTCCACCATGCCGACCTTTCCAATGCCATGCATCACGAAACATTTCATCATGTCAGACATGGGAGGTTCTTTCTTTTCGTATCGCGAATCGTCGGATCAACTTGACACACTCCACAACTGCCACTGGAATCAGAGAGCAGGCGGTGATAACGCCCCAGTCGGCAAGTGTCGGCGGGACGGTATGCAGGACTTTCTGCAACAGCGGCAGATAGACCGCGGTGCCCTGAAGAATCAGGCAGATCCCGGTTGCTGCCCAGAGCCAACCGTTCGTAAACAGTCTGTCCGTGAACGCCGAGCGTCGTTGCGAACGAGCATTGAAGGCGTGGAAGACCTGCGTCAGAGCCAGCGTCATGAACGCCATCGTGGTCGCCCGTCGCAAGCCCTCGCCTTCGGTCCCATACCAGTGCATACCGATGGCAAAGGCGGCGAGTGTAACGCTGGAGAGCAGCAGCCCTTGCCAAACGATCAAGCCGACAAACGGGAGAGACAGCAGCGACTCCTGCGGATCCCGTGGTGGGCGTTTCATCACGTCCGGTGCCGATGGCTCCAACGCGAGGGCGAACGCCGGAAAGATGTCGGTGATCAGGTTGAGCCACAGAATCTGGAGGGCCACCAGCGGTAGTGGCCAGCCAATCATCATCGCGATAAACACAGTGAGGATTTCGGAAAAGTTGCAGGAAAGCAGGTAATGCAGAAACCGGAGAATGTTCCCATAGATAATCCGCCCCTGCTCGACGGCCCCGACGATGCTGGTGAAATTGTCATCGGTGATGACCATGTCGGCATTTTCCTTGGCGACCTCGGTCCCGTTGATGCCCATCGCAATTCCGATATCTGCCTGCTTCATTGCCGGCGCGTCGTTCACGCCATCGCCGGTCATGGCGACCACGTGCCCCTGTTGCTGCAGTGCTTCGACAATCCGCAGTTTGTGCTCGGGGGATACGCGGGCAAATACAGCGGCATCGGCCACAATTCGTTTCCAGCCCTCAGCGTCAAGGTCGGACAGATCACGACCGTGAACGGTTTTCAAGGTTCGCCCGTCAAGGTCGCGATCCAGCCCCAGTTGCCGCGCGATCTCGGCGGCTGTGATCTGCTGATCGCCGGTAATCATGACAGTGCGAATGCCCGCCTCCCGGCACGTCGTGATCGCAGCCTTTGCTTCGTCACGGAGCGGATCCGTCATCCCCACCAGGCCGACGAAGATTAATTCCCGTTCGAAGTCAGCGTCACTGTAAATTTCCGGCAATTCACGCCAGGCCAGCCCCAGTACTCGCAACGCGGTGCCCGCCAGGATCTCGTTTGTCTCTTCCCAGCGGCGTCGGTCGTCTGCCGTGAACGGCGTTACTTCGGTGGACCGCATTTGTGAACTCGCCGCCGCGATCATTGTTGCCGGCGCTCCCTTGACGAATGCCATCGCTGGCCCTTCCGGCCCGCGATGCACGGTGACCATACGCTTGCTGGTGCTGTCGAATGGCACTTCACTGAGACGAGGAAAATCAGCGGCCAGTGAGGCCTGGTTCAGGCCAGCCTTTTCCGCCACGACAATCAAGGCCGCCTCTGTGGGATCGCCGAGCACAGTCTCGTGGCCGTCGGTACGGTCCACTTTGGCATCGTTGCACAACATGCCGATGCGCAGCGCCAGAGTGAGCTGCTCGTCGCCGTCGGGGTCTACGGACTTGTCGCCGTCCCGAAACTGACCAATCGGCTTGTATCCCGTGCCCGTTACGTCGATGCGACGCTGGTCCAGCACGTAGACGCACGCCGTCATTTCGTTTCTGGTCAGGGTCCCGGTCTTGTCAGTACAGATGACCGTGGTGGATCCCAGGGTCTCAACGGCCGGGAGACGACGAACAAGTGCACGCTGTCGGGCCATGCGTTGCATTCCCAGTGCCAGCGTCATGGTGGCCACGGCAGGAAGTCCTTCGGGAACCGCAGCGATCGCGAGAGAAACACCAATCTCCAGCATGTGCCAGAAATCGGTCATGCCACGAAGCCATCCTGCCAGCACGATCACGCAGCACAAGCCTAAAACAATCACGATCAGCAGCCGACTCAGCCCGGCCAGCTTTTGTTCCAGTGGAGTCGCACGGATGGCTGCCTCATCGATCAGCAGGCCAATCTTTCCGACTTCCGTCTTAGCGCCAGTGTCCGTGACCAGTAGTTGACCTCGTCCCTCGGTGATTGTCGTCCCAAGGAACGCCATATTGATTCTGTCGCCAAGTGCCGCCTCGATATCGTCGATCGGATCCGCGGTTTTCGTGACAGCGTTCGACTCCCCAGTCAGGGCAGACTCTTCAATCTGCAGTCGCACACACTCGACGATCCGGCCATCGGCGGGCACTCGTGCCCCGGCGGCAAGCACCACCAGATCTCCCGGCACCAGTTCGGCCGCCGAAATTTCACTCGCCGTTCCCCCCCGGATCACATGAGCGATCGCGACCGACTGCTTCTGAAGTGCCGACAATGCTCGTTCGGCTTTCCATTCGGTCAGGAAGCCGATCGCTGCATTAATCACGATGACAACGAGAATTGCAACAGCCTCCATCTGATCACCCATTGCAAAGGCGATCGCTGTCGCCGCGACGAGCAGAGCGACGATCAGGCTTCGAAACTGCCCGATGAAAATGGACAAGGTTGATCGCTGTCGCGCATGGGAAAGTGCATTTTCCCCATACTGGGCTAGTCTCCTGGTTGCCTCAGCTGGCGTCAGGCCCTGCGCCGCGTCAGCCTGCAACCGCCCGAAGGCCTGATCAATCGACAATGTGTGCCACGTGGCCAAATTTGCCTCTGGGCTATGCTCATCACGAGATGGACTGGTCGCAGATTGCTTCATTTTCTCAGGGGCCGTTTGCACAAACACTCCTCACTTTAATCGAGTTAAATATGCAGTGATCCGACGGGCATTTGTGCCGACGTCGCTCTTGCCCACGCGCGAGACCGAACGCACATCGATGCGGCTGCCTGTCGGCGTCGGGCTGAGGCGCACGACAACGTCATCCTTGAAGCCAAACCACGGAGTTGTGTCGGTGGCTTCGATTCGCAGAGACGCTGGTTCGGACGCCACAATTTTCCATCCCATCTCTTTTGCCACCTGCAGTGCCTCGGGAAACGCCGCGACTGGCGGACGACTGACAAAGCCCGGCTTCAGGTCCGGGTATCCCTTCTTCTGCTGCTCTGCAATGTCTGGACCGCCGTATGCAGCAGAGTTGTCTGCGCCGGCACGCAGCGGAAGCACGGCGACGAAGAGAGGCGGATTCTCTGTATCGGTCGTGATGTCGTGGATATACGGGACGTTTGTCAGGTTGTGTTTCCACTTAAGCGTCAACCCAAGGACACCAGATCCGATCACAAGGCCAACAATCGCAGGAATCACTCCCTGCGGAAACACCTTGAATTGCCAGAAGGCTAATCCGGCAAAACAAACGACTAATGCGGCCGCGCTGATATAGCCAGCAGCTTTCACAAAAGTGATTCCCGTCTTGAACGGCCACAACCCAAGGCGATAGCCCGGTCCCGAAACTAAAAGACTCAGCACACCGGCAACCGCGAGTCCCAGTCCCAACCAGCTTACGTAATTCATTACAATCTCCCCTTCTCTTGCTCAATCCTCGATACACAGCCAACAAAAAAAGCCGATGTGGCAGAATCCTCTGAAGGATCTCACCACATCGGCTTACTCATTAACCCGCGTGCTGCCAACTGGTGGTACGCGGTTTAGTTCGTCATCCGGAATGACCGTGCCATTATAGAATCGTCAAATCAAATCCTCTAACGTGCCTCAGCAGGATAGCATCACTGATGCCCGCAGCAATTCACATTCAGTAATTCATCTGAAATTGGTTTGAACTGCCGCTACCCTTCCTTCAACGTCACTTCTGATTAACTTTCAATTATGCCGGATTTCCCCGTTGTCATCCGTCGAACGCCTGTTATAGTCGCCCGCAGACGGATGGCTTTGCTTGTCATGCATCGCTGTCGCATTAAATCAGTAGGTATCGGACGACTAATCACAGGGCAGCTCGATTCATCTTTTTGGTGAGTGTCGGGCGGCTTGATAAGAAGTAGGCCGGTGTGCGGGAATACCCAACAGTATTCCCGCACACCGGCCTTTTTTGTTGC
>CAMAVB010000116.1 GCA_945861465.1 Candidatus Kuenenia stuttgartensis | reverse complement strand
ACGATAAATCCTTAACGGCGTTACCCCTCACTCTGCCCTCTCCCCTTCCAAGGGAGAGGAGGGTGCGGTCAATTATTTCTCGAACGGTCCTTAATGCGCATTGGCAGCCGTTCGACAATGCGAAGCTGCCCGGCCAATATCTCGCACATGAATGTCCAAGCTACAGAAATCGCAGCTTTTGGAACAAACGGTTCAACTCCCTGATGTCGTGTTGCCAAATTCACTTGCCGACAGGCGGTGCTTCCACTTTGTCAGCCGGGGGCACTGCGGGAGTTTCTGTCGGCGATGCGGCGGGGGGTTC
This sequence comes from Candidatus Kuenenia stuttgartensis, assembly GCA_945861465.1. Lineage (GTDB taxonomy): Bacteria > Planctomycetota > Planctomycetia > Planctomycetales > Planctomycetaceae > SXXK01. The sequence continues at coordinate 22,693 of CAMAVB010000116.1, read as the reverse complement.
TGGTACCAGTTCCAGCAGCAGCTTATGGGCGTCTCGATAGCGGGGTGCCTGAGCCAGTGACAGCAGGACGTGGCGACGGGCAGACTCGCGATCGGTCGGTGCGAGCAATGCGGCGATTCGGAAATGCAGGCGTGCGGCATCGTCCTTTTGAATCTGCAGCAGGCTGCTGAGAACACTCACGGCGACGTCGCTCTGCCCAATGGCTTCGGCTGCAGTGGCCGTGCGATTCAGCGCAACTGGTTGGAACGGATCGATCGCAAAGATTGTCCTGCCAAGTTCAACAACGCGGTCCGGCAGTTGCTGCTGTTCGCAGAGTTCCTGCAGTCGCAGGGCGGCTTTAAGGTCGTCGGCGGAATACTGCAGGTGTTCAGTCAACGTCTGCATCTCCAACTCTGGCAGACTTCGGCTCTGATAGACGTCTGCCAGCAAACGACGAGGACCGTTGGTGCTGTCGTCCAGCGGCACGAGCGCGATCAGTTTTTTCAGTTCCGATTCCGCTTCATCCAGCTGGCCGGATTTGATCAGGAGTGATGCATACAGAAGCATGGTGGGAAAATTCTCTGGATGCAGGTCAAGAAACGCTTTGACGGCTTCCGGTTCTGTGGGTGCGGCTTCCGCAAGTTCTTCAGTCGTGAATTCAACCCCTTCAGCATAGGCCATTGCCAGTTCGTTCAAATAGGCTGCAAACGATTCTTCCAGCTCATCCAGTCCTTTGGTATGCCGATCCAGGGCATCGTTAATCTGGATTCCATCGTTGAGATCCTTCAGGATCGCATTCAATGCGGGAAGACCATGCACGGTGACGAGATGTTCCACGAGCATCGAAGATTCGTAGTAAGCAAAGTTCAGATCTTCACCGCTCTTCGCCGTCAGAAACGCACTGCTGAGTTCTGCGACGGGCGTGACCTTGCCGACCAGGACTCGGTCACGGTACCCTGGATTCATGTGCTGTCCCCAGCGAGCATCAGTACTCCGTTCTTCGAAGACGGAGATCCCTTCGCTCAACCATCTAGGCATCCTGTTGCTGGTTTTCTGCAGTGTGATCACGTGACAGAACTCATGCCACAACACAGATTCCCAGCTGCCGGGGTTTTCCTTGCGTGTGGCCGGGCTGTTGGCTGTGACCACTTTCCCAAAGCAGACTCCCAGAAATCCCGCGACGTCCGGGACACCGAACGTGCGGACGGCGAAGTCATCGACGCGGGTATAGATTTCGACATAGACGGGAACTTCCGGCGTGAATTCATACCGAGCAGTGAGTTCCGTCCATGCCTGTTCGAGCAATTCCACGACACGCGGGCCGTAGACGGCGGCTTCCTGTGTTTCCATGCGAATCTGAAAATGCTCACTGCTGACAGTTGTGAATCGACCCAGTGAATCCTTCAACTGCAGCAGATTGAACAACGTCGTGTTGTAGCCATCGGCCTCATGAGCCTGCTCTGCCTGCAACCAGCCTTCGGCTTCCTGTCCCAGTCGCAGCAGATCCTGAGCCAGTTGAATCCGGGCATCCACAAATTCCATATCGGCGGCCAGCGCCATTCGTTGAAATTCAGCCCCTTCGGCGAAGCGATACTTCTGCGAAAGTTTGCGGCCGATCAGATGATCAACTTCCGGATTGGTGATTGAAAATTTCAAGGCAGCGGCCCTTGACGCTTCAGCGGCAGCCGTGTCGTTGCGCAAATGCCAGATCACGGACTGCAGGCTGTGTGCCTCCGGAAGGTTTGGATTGACCGTCAGCAATTGCTGGATGGTCTGTTCCGCACCGGGATAGTCTTCCCCATCAATCTGCTGTTCGGCGACACGCAATAATGCAGGAGCGAAGTTGGGGTTAAGTTCCAGCGACTTCTTCAGCAGGGCTGCGGCTTGTTCACGATCGGACGTGCGATAGGCTTCCGAGAGCAAAAATTCGATCTCTGCCAGGTTCGGCATCGTTTTCTCAGCAGCAGCTAGCAGTTCAGCAGCGAAAGCGACATCGCCCTTCTTCAGAGCCAGGCGACCTGCCGCCAGAAAACCATCAGGGCGCGTCGCATAATTCTTTCTCGCGCGTTCGAAGAAACCTTCCTGTACAGCTTTTGCATCGGCTCCCAGCGCCAACGCCATTTCGCCAAGCGCGACAAGGTCGTCTGCATCGGTATAGCGCCATGATGCGGAACTGACGAGCTTTTCAGTTTCGACGAGTGCCGTCGCGGCCTGATCGCGTTTCCCGTTGGCAAGTGCACATTTGTATTCGAGCAACCTGAGGCGGACGCTCCAGGAATAACGTTCAATCCCGCCCGCAATGGTGGCCAGTGCCTCCGGATACTTCCCGAGCGCAATTTCGCTTTCCGTTTTCAGGATCGGCCACTCTTCGCCGTAGCTGCGATTGGCGATAGCTTCGGTCGTCGCTTTCAGGCATTCTTCATATCGCCCGGACAGCAACATCTCCTGACACGAGGCGACCGTTTCAGCAGCCTGCAGTCTGACTGAACCCAGATTCAGCACGAACAGGATCAGGATTGCAATGAGTGTGCGCGAAAACGGAAGCAGCATCGAAGTGACCTTGAAGAATGAGGCATGCAGTGCAGTGGTAAATGTATGGCAGATGCGGATGCGAAAACAACTGCGTCGCATTGGAACCATGAGCAGTGGTTTAAGGCACAACCGCGATGGATTTGGGGAATCTCAGTCGGCTGAGCGACTGAGCAACGCAGGCGACGTCGCTCCGCGACTCGCACTCAAGTCTGCGTATGCTTCGAAAACGACGGCATTTGGCTCAAAGCACGAATTTTCACAGCGAGGGCTTTTCCCGCGTCCCGAAGTCAGATCAGGTCCAGCAGAAAGATGACCGGCAGAAAAATAAAAATTCAGACCACGACTCGAGTCGTTTCAGCGATTCATTTTTCTGCCATCGATTTTTCTGCTCCATGTGTTCCTGCCTGAATCACTGCCCTGTTCCCTTACCACGGTTGAGGTCGATTTCAGAGCGAAGCCGTGCTGGAATGGGTCCTGCGGCGAAACCATGTTTCACGAGCACGACGCCACACATACGCAATCAGATTTGTGGCTATCAGAGTTGCAACAAAGAGACCACAATAGTGCCTTGGCATGGATTCATTGATCGATTGCGTGCCACTGGCTTTGCCAGTGCTCCCCCCATTTGCAGCATACACTGGCAAAGCCAGTGGCACACAACAATACGCGATTGATAGAGCAATAGGAATTGTCAGACAACATTTTCATTGTCCTGCTACAATCCGCGTTTGGCGGTAACCACGTTTCCTGACTCAACTTTATCCCGATACCATGTACCTCATTCAACTTGCTGATCGCGTGGCGAAGGGCCTTAAACGGATTTCCGCTGAACGCATTACGCGGCATCGCAGGTTTCTCCTGTCGCAGCAGACTGAGAGTGGAGGCTTTAAGGGCCGCGAAGGCGACGCTGACCTGTACTATACGGGCTTTGCCGTCCGAGCACTCGCCGTGACCGGCGGGATGGATGCGGAGTGCAGTCGCAAAGTGGCGGCGTATCTGCGCACGATCGATCCTTTGACGCTGGGTGTGATTGATTTACTGAGCTGGCTCTACAGTGCGCTCGTGGTTCAGACTTCGGACGGTACGGATCTGTTGCTGGAGCTGCCGCATGACTTTATCCCGCGGGTGACGGCAGGAATCGAAAATAACCGGACGGCGGATGGCGGGTATGCCAAGTCAAACGAAGGCGCGCTGGGGAGTACGTACCAGTCGTTTATGGTGGCGCTCGCGTATGAATTGCTGGGGCAGAAGTTGCCACGTCGAAATGCGATGGTGCAGTTTCTGTTTGATCGCCAGCGCGACGATGGCGGCTTTGTCGAAATCGCGCCGATGAAACGTAGCGGGACGAATCCGACCGCCGCCGCCGTCGCGCTGTTGCGACAGCTCAACGCCATTGAATCAGACATCGCAGACGACGTCTTAGGCTTTCTGACGGACGTCGTGAGTACTGAAGGCGGTTTCCAGGCGAATACACGGATCCCGTTTGCGGACGGTCTGTCCACATTCACCGGCTTACTCACGGCGCATGATCTTGGGCGTCGAGATTTGATGCCGCCGGACAAAATCCTTGACTGGGTGACAAATTCTCTGGAGCTGCCAACCGGAGGATTTCGCGGTGCCAGCTGGGATCAGCAGGCCGACGTCGAATACTCATTCTACGGCCTTGGCATTCTTGGTCTGCTTTTTGCATCCCGGTGATACCTGCAGTTTACCAGTACGTTAGCTGATTTCTGGCAACCAGCGTGGCGGTGGACTCATGTCACGTTGAGAAATCACGCGTTACACATGCGACCCGCCATTGGGATTCGAGCCGCTCGATGCGGTCCAGAACGGTGAAAAAGACCAGAAAAACCACAAAAAAGTGACATGAACCCTTTATGTCGTTGCATCGGGCGAGTTTACTTGGGACGCTGACTTTGGAGCGGCAGCAGGCATCCGCACGGTTCGCCGGATTATGCTGCCCGGACAGCATTCAACGTGTCCAACAGCAGAAAATCGTGTTGTGCGGCATAACACGGCGTGCCGTTTTCGTCGCCGTGGATGGTGGCTAGTTTTGAAAAATGGGTCAACTCTCAAGGTCTTCTTTCAAAATTGAAAACCAGAGAATCCGGAGTGTGAACCGGAAACAGATTAAACATTCGTCCGAAAGGCGTTGACGTAAACCGGGTGTAAAGCGAATAATCCGTCGCTGGCAAGAGTTTGTGGGCTTTTTTGGATGGTTTGGAGTTCGTTTGTTGATGGACCAGGATGGTTGAATATCAACAACGTGTTCTGAACCTTGTTTTTTTGCTGGCTGGTTCGGTTGATTTTTCAGATTCATGGGTATGCTGGAGGGTTCAGAAGAACCAACGGTAAACCGAAGTGAATCGGATCGAGTTCTTCAGGTCGCTTCAGCGGTTTGCTGATGCGAGGTAAGGATTGTGTCAGCGAAGTGCTGACGGAAGTTTGGATCGTATCAGCGGCGTGCTGAAACGAACGTGTGTTCTTGCCATGAAGGCCCGGACACTCGACAAGGCAATCGGGGCGTATTTCGCTCCGCCGTCAGAATCAGCATTTAGAGAATGCTGTTCCTGACAGGAACTTTGACAAGGGGAATCGCGTGTATCGTCTGGACTTGGGATTGAAGGCGATCATCGAGGCAGGGAAGAAGCGAGGGTTTGTCACGGTACAGCAGGCGCATGCCTGGCTCCCGGATGAGGGAGGCGACCCGATCATGGTCGACAACCTCATCATGGCTCTCGACGAGTTCGGGATGGGCTTTATAGAAGACCCGGATATTTCGCTTGAACCGGAACCGGTTGGCGAAGAAGTCAAGCAGGCTCTTGCGGAAAAAGCGGCTCGCGCATTGCTCGGTCCGGAAACTTCGGCATTGTCATCTCGCGACCCGATTCGGATGTATCTCAGTCAGATGGGCAACATCCCGCTGCTGACGCGCGACCGGGAAATCTTTCTGGCAAAGCAGATTGAGATCATGCGCAAGCGGATGCGGCGTCACATGCTTGAGTCAGATTTTGCGCTCAACATCGCTGTCGATACGATCGAAAAAGTCCGGCGTGGAGAACTGCCGTTCGAACGAACTCTGCGAACTTCCGAAACTGAAGAAGTCCGCAAGGAGCAGATCGAAGGCCGGATGGAGATCAATCTGCGGACACTTCGCCATCTGATGGAAGTGAACAAGGAGGAATTCTTCAAGTGGCGCGACTTACCGGAAGGCACAAAAGAAAAGGCGGCGTTGTCCGAATCACTGCGAATTCGCCGTCGCAAGATGTGCAGCCTGTGTGAAGAACTGAGTGTTCGTACGCATCGATTGCAGCCGGTCTTGAAACGCATGCTGCAGATTGGTGAACGCATCGAACAGCTGCAGGACGAAATCTCCTGCTTGCGCGGGATGAAAACAGCAGATTCCGAACGCGTGGCGCTGGAACGTGAACTCGAAGAGTATGTCCAGATGCTGATGGAGACGCCGGATCATTTTCTGCGTCGCTGCCGTGAACTCAAGAAGCGGCTGGATGGCTGGACAGACGCCAAGCAGAAACTATCGGGTGGGAACCTCCGCCTCGTGGTTTCGATCGCCAAGAAGTATCGTAATCGCGGCCTGAGTTTCCTGGACCTGATCCAGGAAGGCAACGCCGGTTTGATGCGTGGTGTCGAAAAGTACGAATACCGTCGCGGCTATAAGTTCTCAACATATGCCACCTGGTGGATTCGTCAGGCGATTACGCGGGCGGTCGCGGATCATGCTCGGACAATTCGTATTCCCGTGCATATGTTCCAGAGCATTTCGATGCTGAAGGCCAAGGCCGAAGAAATTCGCCAAAACACTGGTCGCGAACCGAGCAACGAAGAACTGGCGGAAGCCGTCGGGATGAGTATCGAAGAGACCGAACGCATCATGAAAACATGGAAGCATCCAATCAGTCTGGATACTCCTGTGGGCGAAAGCGAAGACAGCAGCTTTGGTGAGTTTCTGGAAGACAGCCACGAAAGCAGTCCCGCAGAATCTGCAGCCAAGCAAATGCTGCGTGATAAGATCGATCATGTCCTGAAAAGTCTGACCTACCGCGAACGCGAGATTATCAAACTGCGATACGGTCTGGGTGACGGTTACAGCTACACGCTGGAAGAAACCGGGCGTATCTTCAAGGTGACTCGGGAACGTATTCGTCAAATCGAAAGCAAGGCGCTGAAGAAACTTCAGCACCATACGCGCGCCATTCACCTGAAAGGGTTTGTGGATATGGCGGATGACGATGTGCCGATGCCAATTATCGAAGACGTAACAGATGAAGTGTCTGTTCTGGAAGATGTCGGCGCGGCATAAACTCGCGACGGAAGATTCTGCTCGCTGCTGAAGAAATGCAAAAGCCCGGATGGATAAAAACATCCGGGCTTTTTTATCAACGATCCGCCGCCGGGCTAAGATCTATCGTCGGGCCTCAACATGATGGGCAAAAAAATGTTGGGCAAAAAATGGCTGCTATTTTTCTGCCCATACATTTTTCTGCCCCGAACGTCCTCGCTCCTAAAACGTCGTATTGACGGTGGCGTACGCGCGAATTCCTCAGCTTAGCTTTGCAGCGGGCTGTTGTTTTTTATGCGTCGCTTCGGCGAGCGGCGGATAAGTTCTTACCGTACAGCGGACTTCCAAGTCCGCCGAAACAAACGACGGACAAGGATGTCCGTCGTACAGCAGGTAAATTCTGATCTGCCGCTCGCCTTACACGGTATGCAGCATTCATGCCTTTTTCACTGCTGCAGGAATGCCCGGCTTCTTGGCGTCCTTTTTGACCTTTTTGTTTTTCTTGTCATTTTTCTGACGGTTGTCGCCTTTTCCCATGACTGTCACTTCTTTTGAAAAAACTGTGCCTGCTTCGAAACGAAACACGCGGATTTGTTGTCTGGAGGCAAACGACTGCGCTCCATGAAACGTGGAGATTACCAGATTTCAGTAAAATTTGGACAGATCAGGCATGTTTCATCCCGCCTGCGAACAGAGTTGGTTTTATTTCTGCGAAGGGTTACCGTTTCCCTATCTGAATTCGCGGATCAATGGTGTGTGTTTGAAAGGTGCATTCATGTTTCTTCACGTGCGTCGTTTGGCGATGATAATTCTGGTAATTTGTTTGGGCAGTTCTTTGCAGGCAGCCGACTGGCCTCAGTGGCGCGGGCCGGACCGGAACGCTCATTCAGACGAACATCTGGCCTCCACAAATTGGGAAACGAATCCCCCGAAACACTTGTGGACCACTTCTGGATTTGGTGAAGGCTACGCCAGCGTCGCGATTGTTAAAGGCACAATTTACACTCTCGGAAATACTGATGGTGGCCAGGCAGTGATTGCAGCCAACGCCACTGACGGCAGTATCCTCTGGAAGAAAGTCCTCACGGAGGCCAATCCTAAGCATGATCATAAAGGCTCCCGCTGCACGCCATCTGTGGATGGAGATCGACTGTATGTCGTGACGTCGAACGGTTCTATCGCGTGTCTGAAGACCGATCACGGTGACGTCCTCTGGCAGCGGCAGTTCAGCGATTGGGGCGGAAAAATGATGTCGGGTTGGGGATATTCAGAATCCCCACTGGTCGATGGCGATCGAGTCCTGTGTACACCTGGTGGCCCCGATGCCTTGGTGGTCTGTCTGGACAAAATGACGGGCAAAGAGATCTGGGCCTGCAAGGCTTCGTTTGAAGGCAATGCTGGCAAGGATGGTGCTGGCTATTCTTCGATCGTGATTTCGAATGCACTTGGCATCAAGCAATACGTGCAACTGACCGGCAAGGGACTGATCGGCATGCGTGCCGACGATGGAAAGCAGCTGTGGACGTACAATCGCGTGGCCAACGGCGTTGCCAATATCGCCACGCCGATCATCGACGGCAATCTGGTTTTCGCCTCGACCAGCTACAAGACCGGTACATGCCTCGTGGAGCTGAAGCAAGACGGTGATGCCGTCGTGGCCGAAGAGAAATACTTTCTTGATTTCAATGTCTTCAATAACCATCACGGCGGCATGATTCTGCTCGCTGGCCACATCTATGCTGGCCATAAGCAAAACGAAGGCTTTCCCACGTGCGTCAACATGGCGACCGGAAGCGTCGTGTGGGGCGGCGATCTGCGAGGTCCCGGAAAAGGATCGGCTGCCGTCTTATACATCGACGGTCACCTGATCTTCCGTTATCAGGACGGCACCGTGGCATTGATCGAGGCGACTCCGACAGCGTATCATCTGAAAGGCAGCTTTACCCCGGACTTTCAGGAAGGAAACAGTTGGGCGCATCCTGTGGTTGTGAAGGGGAAATTGTATCTTCGCGAACAGGACAAGCTCATGTGCTATCAGGTCGGCGTCCCTCATTCTGAAGTCGTTCGTTAATCCACTGCGAGAGTGCCTCGTTAAACTTGCCGTAAGGCTCGCCACGGTAATCAATCCGGTAGTAGCGACCGTCCTGATAACACTGGTTGACCAGCGACTGCAGTTGCAGAACGGCGTCGCGTTCGCCAGAGCGTAGCGGAACCGGGATGTTCGGCAGCGGCTGTTCCAGCGGCGCGCGGTAGACTTCGAACTGATCCGGTAGCGCGTCTCGATAGACGCAGATTAAGTACGGCGTCTGCTGGTCGGGCCGCAACTGTTCGAGAGGTGCGGCCTGCACGTACGAACCCTGCCGCACAAGATCGATCTCGACAAGATTTACACCGGCGTCGATATAGTCGATCTGTTTGCGGGTATACTGCTCCCGCGCACGACTGCCGACTTTGTTCCACGGGCTGAGAAATTCGATCGCTGTAATGACTCGCCCGTCCTGATCGACAATTTCCACATGTCGCGTCGGATGCGGCGCACGTCGCAACACCAACGGCTCGGCAACAACGGCACTGCTGGCATGTTCCCCCGACGCGGGGAACGTCGAATCCTGCGAAACTTGAATATCCGGACGAATGGATGCCTGATGGTCGTCTTTGTAAACCGCAAGATTCTCCTCGATGTTCGCCTGCAGATCGCTTGGCAGTTGCGAGTTGAGTTGGTTTCGCGCATAGACGATCAAACTCGCATGAACCTCCGGCCATAGAGATTCGAGATACGGATCCATTCCGGGAAAGGGACTTTTGAGCATTCATTGACTCCCATAAACTCCAGTGCCGCGACCGCTATATGATAGCGGCCTCACCCTGGGTATTGGAAGTCTCCAGTCGCGAGACGCAGGCCGTGCCAAAGCTCCATCAAGCCGGAGCCCTCCAAACGTAGCCTTCATCGCTCTGCGTGAAGTGAGCCGGGGCAGGGACGACGCTGGACAGCGAGGCGACGGTTTTCCAATGTGCGGCTGTCCTCACGCGGAGCGTGAGGGCTACTTTCTTTCTGGCGAGACTACCTGGACCACTTCCTGCGGCGGTCGCATTTGCACGGAAACCGGCGACATGTTGTCTGAACCTGGATTAAGTCTTAAGAAACTCGACTATAAGCCCGCCAGACGAACGACCAGATAATGGCCATAAAGGCGAGGGCGGTGGTGAGGACGGAAAGCCATGTTTGACGTTTGGCGCGATCGGCGACGTCTTCCACTGGCGAAAGTGCGGCCTCGCGGCGTTCCTGAACGACGACCAACCAGCCAAAGTCGCTCACCGGAGCCATCGCGGCCAGCCATACCCCCTGATAGACCGCAGTGCCTTGTTCCGACAGGCGCCCGATCGGGTCTTGGTACATTTTCAGGCGGACTTCTGCAGATCTGTCCCGGGCCTGCGAGGCCTGGATCGCTTTGACGGCTGATTCGTCAATGAACAGTGTCTCAAACAACTCAGCATCCTTGTTGCTTTCCTTCGCAGCAGCAACAACAGCTTCCGTGAGGTAAGGATGATCGAGCAGTCGGTAGTGTGTATTGTCGCGGGCCTCAACGAGGGCGATTACCCGTTCCACACTGTCTGCATCAGGTTCCTTCATCAGGCGTCCCATGCGTTCCTGAAGAGCGCCGAGATGCACCGAACGCGCCAGGACACCGATGACTTCGCCCTTGCTGCTCCTGACAGGAACGCTCAACGCCACAGTTTGCATCCCGGTCGATGTGCTCTTGTACGCATTGCAGACGTTGGGTTTGTCCAAAGGTGCGATGTTTTCAGGAATTCCGTCGGGAGGATAATCTTCCCCGCGTCCATGGAAATAATCACGATAGGAAAAATTCTGCCCCAGCGTCAGGTCGCTGAACTCCCGACGCCAGATCTGAGTTCCACGACGGTCCGTCAGGAACCAACTCGCGTCCTTTCCGCGGTTGTACTTTTTGTTCGCGGCATTGCATTGAGCCCAGGCAGCATCCAACAGTTGCAACCAGCGTGGAGGAGTGGCTTTTTCGTCATGTGCATGTTGATAGAATTCGCCAACCAGCGTATCTGAATTCCGGTCGAGAGCCGCTTCCAGCGCGTCTGCCAGTTCACGATCCGTGAGAATCGTTTCAAGTTCCTCCAGGCGATCACGCAGTTCATGGTCGAGCGCTGCGGCCTGCAGTCGCGCCGACAGGGCATCACTTTCCAGCGCCCGGTCAGTGATCTCGTCCAAAGTGCTCTGCAGATTGTCATTCACCGCTTTCGTGAAGATCGGAATCATGGCACCCATGAGCAGGATCGGGGCGAGCATACCCATAATCAGCAACGGGCGCAGCGATTTGATCCGATCGCGGCGATCGAGTGCATCGCGAATTCCCTGAGCGTTTGGAAACCGCTGCGACGGAACAGCGTTGAGGCACCGATCGACAATATCGGCCACTCGTCCGTCTACGCCTTTTAGCTTGCGGTGGCCGGTCGGCACGCCGCTGCTGCTGATGATTCTTTGATAAATCTTCAGGCGTTCATCCAGCGTGTCGGCAGCTTCCAGTTGCCGCTGAGTCGCCTCTGTGCGATGCGGCGGACTTCCCGTGAGCAAGTGATAGAATAGCGCTCCGACCGCATAGACATCCCATTTCGCATCCGGCAGGGCATCCAGATCAGCCTGTTCCGGTGCCATATAATACAGTGTGCCGAGCGCCGGACTTTGTTCGTGCGACATGCGGGCCTGGCCAAAATCGCAGAGTCGGGCGTGCATCTGGCCATCGAGCAGGACATTATCGGGCTTGAGATCACAGTGCAGCACACCGGCACCGTGAGCATCAATGAGCGCGTTGCAGATTTCACGCACGATGCGCACGGAATCGTCTACCGACAAGTGGCCTCGGGTCAGGAAGTTTCCGAGTGAACCGTTCTCGACGTACTCCATCACGAAGTACGGCGGTTCTGCATTCCAGCCAACGTCCAGGAGTCGGACGATATTGTGCGAGGTATAAACTGCCGCCAGTTTTTCGACTTCGCGGCTGAGCATCGACCAGTTGAGACCGCGTTGATGCGGATAAAACTTGACGGCCACCATGCGGCCCGTACGGTCTTCCCGTGCCAGCCAGACAGTGCCGTACGCTCCTGTCCCCAGACGGCGCACAATGGAATAGCCTTCGATCTCGGCGGGCGGCGTATTCCCCTGCAGGCTGAGGCGGCGCGACCGTTCCCGATCGTCGTCGCTTTGAATTTCCGTATCGTTCGAACCGGTCACAAGGGGACTCATTCAACAAACTGAGTGAAAGTGATTGCTAAGAACCACAGCGTCGATTATACGCAATATCACACAGTTTAGAAACCGGACTCAGGACTGACACAGAAATAAGTGGGGCACGATTCCATCGTGCCGAGCACGTTAAAAACGTGCTCCACGTCCGGAAGACGACAGTTAATTCTGCGCCGGTCCTTGCAGCTACGCAGCTTTCTTCTTCTGCGCTGGCGGTGTCTTTGCGGCCTCAGCGGCGGTAGTCTCTGTCTTGCGGATGATCCGCACAGGCTCCATTGATGCTGGCTGGTGCTGGGCGACCAGCGCGAGAATCGGAGGCATCAGAAACAGTGAGACCAGCAAACTCGAGGCCACCCCGAGCGACAACAGAACACCAATACTGAACATCCCGGAATGTGCGGCCATGGTCAGGCTTCCAAAACCGACAATCGATGTCAGCGAAGTCACAATCACACTACTGAGCATATCCGCAGATGGTTCGAAGGTCTTTTTTCCCGCCGCAATCTGTTGACGACAATCGGCGACCAGGTAAATTCCGTTGTCAATCCCGATGGCAAAAACAAGCGGCAGAGCGATCAGGTTGAGAGGATTCAGCGTGAGCCCCAGCAGTGCCATCATTCCCAGCATCAGGACGCTGCCTGCGAACGCGGGTACAAGCGTCAGGGCGGTATCCCGCAGGTTGCGATAATCCAGCACGGCGGCGATAAACACAACCAGCCCCAGACAGATCAGCACGAGCATCGTCGGATCGACGGTTCCGTTGCGTTTGAACAGCGTGTAACCAATGAATGCAGCGACAGCCACGGGCGGGATGACGGTCAGAAGTTTTTGCCCCGGCCGCAGGTAATTGAACAACAGCAGCATTGAAATCACCGCTAATGCGTACAGCCCGATGCTGGCATACGTGGTGTGCATGCGACCGGCAGATTCCAGATTCTGCACGGGCACACCCGTGACTTCCGGATCGACGGTTCGCAGATCTTCCACGAAGGCTGTCAGAGCTGCGCCTTGCCACACGTCGTCTTTCGGATAAATTCGCAGCGCCCAGTGTTGGTTCTTGTCCGCATCGACGTACATATAACGGTTCTTGAGTTCGCGTGGCACATCACGAAGCCCCACCGGCTGGAAGTCGTTGGAACGCGCGATGTCGGCGTATTCATCAATCAACCACTTTGCGACCATGTCGTTGTAAGCAGTCAGAATTTCGCTGGAACGGCGTCCCGGAGTCTTTGACAAGTCCTCAAGGAACTGATCAAGCTTCCTTGCGGCCCGTTGCGCCGTCGGATTGGTGGATTTCCTGACAGCGGCGAACAGGGAATCGACTTCCTGGCCCACTGCCGTGTGACTCGCAGGCGCGATCGCAGGCGCGCTCTTCGAAATGTTTGAGGCACTCTGCTGCAACTGCCGGATTAACTGCATCGACTGCGCGTCAGGCGTTTCAGGCAGCTTACTGGCACCATCGCTGACTCGGCCCACCGAAGGAAGCGTCAGGAAACGACGTCTCAAAGCAATTGCATCTTCCCAGCTATGAGCGACGGAGACGGCGTACAAGACAGTTTCAGAACCGGAATCCGCAAGTCTGCGTTCGGCCGCCACTGAATCCAGTTTTGGATCCTGAAGTGCGAGCAGATTCTGGTCATAATTGATGCGACAACTGACGGCACCATCAGAGTAACGAAACGCCTGATAGCCGAAGAAGCCAAGGATCACGGCAGCGACGGAAACGGAAATGACAGGCCGGGCGACCACGATCTTTCGCAGCAGGGGTGCGGAAAACGGCTGCGGCAGACTTTCCAAGTCAACGGCAGCATCTGACAGAGCGATCAGTGCCGGCAGGAAAATAAACGTTGCCACGGCACAGATCAGAACGCCCATGCCTGAGATCAATCCCAGTTCCGCAAGTCCGGGGAACCCGGTCACCAGTGCAGTTGAAAATGCCAGTGCGGTAATAATCGCGGACGTCAGAATTCCCTTGCCAGTCGTTTCGGCCGTTTCGCGCAGAGCTTCCGGCAGCTCGTACAACTCCTGTCGCAGAGCCAGATAGGCGTTGATGAATGAGACCGAGTAGTCGATGCCCAGTCCGATCAGGAAGATCGAGAAGCAAACGCTGATGATGTTCAGATGACCGATGGCCAGCGTCGCAGCTCCGAAGGTCCACGACAGCGAGACAATCAGAGTCAGCAGCGCCAGCATCGGATGTCGGACGCCGCGAAAGGCCAGAACCAGCATTCCACCAACGACGAAGAACGCGACAATGCCTGCGTTTCGCATATCGACTGACGTGCTGTGCATTTCGTCATGTTCAAGTGCCGGAATCCCGGTGAGTGAGATCTTCAGGCCTGGATAGTCGGCTTCGCGTGCAGCCTGTACGGTGGCGATATGTTCCCGCACGCGATTGATGACCCTGGCATTGCCATGTGGATCGTCTTTTCGAGTCACGGCCGCGAGTTGCAGAACGCCGACCGTCTTGTCGTTGTTCAGGACGTAGGCCGTTTCGTCGTCAGTCAGTTTCTGATCCGCGGCAATATCCATCAGGTCCGGCAGCGGCGACATGAACGATTGCGTTTCCGGCTTTCGCGTTTCCAGCGAATGCCGCAGAAATGTCGCAAGACTGTTCGCAAATCGGTCCACTGAGCGATATGTGGAATCCGGAACTATGCCGTCCTTTTGCTTTTCTACCAGAGATTTGCGCAGTGAAGACGCGAGATTCTCAGTACGTACGTAGTTCCAGTTTTGATCGCGGACGACCGTGTTGTAACTCCGCACGCGTTCGGCAGTCTTCTGGAGATCAGGAGGCGACAGGAACTGTAGCGCCTTTCGCCGCATGGCAGACAGGTTGACGCTGGACTGGACATTGCCAAACAGTTCAGGTTCTCGTTTGAGCCGATCACCCAGATCCTCAATCACCGTCTTGATGACTGTTCCATTCGGGGCAGATGTCTCAACGACAATCATCAGATCCTTGTCTGCCGTGAACGTATCTGAATACTGCTTCCATGTCGCGGCAAAGCGACTCGCAGGATCCATCAGGTCTGAGCGACTGGTGCGGATCTGGAGTTGCAGAACGGTCACGCCGACAGACGCACAGGCCAATAGCAGTGAAAACCACAGCATCAGTCGAGGGCGTGCTGCCCCTGTTGCCACGATCCAGCCGAGAAATCTGGCTGGAAGTGACCTCGGGGGTGCATTTTCCGACGGTCGGCTCATGACCATTCCTGGTCAAAATTTGACAGGTAGCGAAAGAATGGACTGCGGCTCAGACACAAGCGCACGCAGCACGAGATCGCGCAGAGTCGATCGTATTCGAAAGATCGGCACAAGCAGACAGCAGGCTGGAGCAGAATTCGCCCGTGGGCGGTTTAGCAGATTTTTCTTGAGACTCTCTGCACGTGGATCGGGAAATTTACACCCGTCTTATGCAACAATGCGGGTTATGCTGATATCCATAGTTCCGGATTTCACGTGCATTTGCTGTCGATGGAACATGAATGGCAGCATTTGCCGAAACGCGGCGATGATTCTGGAGATTTGAGTGGCAGACGATCCTGAACCAACGTGTAACTTTTTTTTTCGCATGTTGACCGCACGAGGCCCCGGTGCGGTCGCGGTCATTGAATTGACATGTGAGAATGTGCAGACCGTTCAACATGTGCTGCGGCGATTGGCAGGCGTTCGCCCCGGCGAGCCGAGCGGCACCAGCCTGGTGTCACTTAGTTTAGAGAGTAGCAGGCACTTTCCAGGTGCCGTAGCCCCGAAAAATGCTGAGAATGCGGACGGCACACGGAGTGTGCCTGCGACTTTGATGTCGATCGGTCGGATCTGTTACGGACGCTGGAATGACGAAGATCTGGTCGTCGTGCGGACTTCGATGCTGACATGGGAAATTCAATGCCACGGTGGTGCCGTCGCCGTAAATCGAATTTGCGGTGACTTGTTGAACGATGGTCTGGTGGAAGGCGCTGTGGACTCTTCAGCCGTGCCCCTCGATCCAGGCGATCACGCCGCGCGCGGGGCGGCTCAACGCCTGGAACGCATCCCATCGATCGTGCAGCAGGCAATTCGCAGCCGACTTGCCAACGCACGCAGTCGCAGGACAGCCGGATTGATTCTGGCGCAGGCATCGAATTCTTTGTGCCACGATTTGACCACGATTCTGAATTCACCGGACAAGGAAGCAGTCGAGGTGACAGCCATTCGAACACGACTGGCGGAATGGCAGGATGTGGCCGATCATTTGACTGAACCATGGCGCGTGGTGTTTGCGGGTGCTCCAAATGTCGGCAAGTCGTTGTTGATGAATCGCATTGCGGGAATGGAGCGATCGATCGTCTGTGATCAGCCAGGCACCACGCGCGATGTTGTGGAAGTCGATGGTATCATCGAAGGCTGGCCGTTTCGGTTCGTCGATACGGCGGGTTTGCGGACGGACAGCAAGGACCAGATTGAAGAACTCGGTATCCAGCAATCGTACCTCGCGGCGTCACAGTGTGATGTGTTGTGCCTTGTGTTCGATGACGAATCAGCTGTGGCTGCCTGGAGTATTCAGCTGTCACTCACAAACCTGCCGAAACACACCGTGCTTGTGCGGAATAAGTGCGACCTGATGACCGAACATGATTTCGATCAACCTCCGGACAAGAATTCTGGGGTGTTGTCCTGTCTGCCATTGATCCATGTGTCCGCCCAAACAGGCCAGGGACTCCCGGAACTGTTGCGCTGGATCAAGCAGTCCGTCGTGCCGCAGGAACCAGACAAAGACACGGCGCTGCCAATCTGTTGACTGAAATTCGACGAGGGTCGGCTTTCCGCCTGCCAGGATGTGGGGTAGATTCGCAATCTGTCCAGTGCGACGTCAATTCCTGTTTTCAGGTGAGCCGGACCAAGCGGAGCGCAGTTCCGGCAGGCGTCTTGCAACAATAGTGGTAAGCACCAGTGCAGAAGTTCCTACGTTTAACCGCGCTGGTAACGTCCCGCGCTTCGTATTTCGTAGTTCGTATTTCGTATTTCGTATTTCAAATTTCAAATTTCAAATTTCAAATAGAACAAGCGCGGCCCGCTGGGCACGCGGTTATCAGCACCCCGCTGACTGAGCACCCAGGAGGTTTCAATCCTTGTTGTCGTGGATTGGGTTCAAAGACTCGATGCCGCGCTCGCCTCTGTCTGCGGGTCATCAAGTTTCAATCCTTGTTGTCGTGGATTGGGTTCAAAGACGCGGGCGACGTGGCCATCCGCAAGCGATTTCGTCTGCGTTTCAATCCTTGTTGTCGTGGATTGGGTTCAAAGACCGGTTGCGGCGACGTACGACCGAACGCGAAAGTTCAGTTTCAATCCTTGTTGTCGTGGATTGGGTTCAAAGACTTTCGTGGCCAGACCTTCCGCCACCATGATTTCAGAGTTTCAATCCTTGTTGTCGTGGATTGGGTTCAAAGACTGGCAGGGTGACGGCTGGGCCGAGTGGTCGCCTCGTGGTTTCAATCCTTGTTGTCGTGGATTGGGTTCAAAGACTCGAATTTTTCTGGTGTGTCAGCGAGTGCTAACGACAGTTTCAATCCTTGTTGTCGTGGATTGGGTTCAAAGACTACATTCGCCGAAGAAACAAGCGTTCCGGCGGCCACGTGTTTCAATCCTTGTTGTCGTGGATTGGGTTCAAAGACACGAACCATCGGGGTTTAAGCCAGTCAAGAATTCGAGTTTCAATCCTTGTTGTCGTGGATTGGGTTCAAAGACATCGACAGGCTGCTGAAATCGAAACTTGAACTAAGGTTTCAATCCTTGTTGTCGTGGATTGGGTTCAAAGACCGTGTACAGGGCTGGCCGTCACAGACATAGAGATTTAGTTTCAATCCTTGTTGTCGTGGATTGGGTTCAAAGACAATGAAGGATCTGACAATGAAAAAGGGAATACGACTGTTTCAATCCTTGTTGTCGTGGATTGGGTTCAAAGACGCCGAGATGAAAAAAACAGCGATTGAAAGTATGCCGGGTTTCAATCCTTGTTGTCGTGGATTGGGTTCAAAGACGCCGAAAACGACGCAGGAATCTTTGACGCACTTTTCTGTTTCAATCCTTGTTGTCGTGGATTGGGTTCAAAGACAATTGATCCGTCCGTCAGGTGCTTTGCCAGTGACATGTTTCAATCCTTGTTGTCGTGGATTGGGTTCAAAGACACCGCGATAAAGTCTATCGACCCATAAGCCACTCCGTGTTTCAATCCTTGTTGTCGTGGATTGGGTTCAAAGACACGCTGGCGGAAATCAAGGCGTTTAAAAAGATCGGGTTTCAATCCTTGTTGTCGTGGATTGGGTTCAAAGACAATCAAACGAACGCGGTTGGTTTTCAGTTTCCCCAAGTTTCAATCCTTGTTGTCGTGGATTGGGTTCAAAGACTCGGCTCTGCCGCCACCACGTATTCCCCGTATTGCAGTTTCAATCCTTGTTGTCGTGGATTGGGTTCAAAGACGTCCCTGACCTCAAGGCTCAGGTAGAGACTCAGTTTGTTTCAATCCTTGTTGTCGTGGATTGGGTTCAAAGACTCGGTGACGAACGCTATCGCACGAACACGGAAACCGCGTTTCAATCCTTGTTGTCGTGGATTGGGTTCAAAGACCTCGGAATCGTCTTCAGCAGGCTCGGGAGGCTTTCGGAGTTTCAATCCTTGTTGTCGTGGATTGGGTTCAAAGACTTGAAGTCGATTCCGCAGACAGTCCCGGGATCGTCTTGTTTCAATCCTTGTTGTCGTGGATTGGGTTCAAAGACTGGATTCGCGGCCAGCGCCAATTCCATTCCCGGCTTGTTTCAATCCTTGTTGTCGTGGATTGGGTTCAAAGACCTCAGGATGTTATCACCGGAACGACGATCACGATGGGTTTCAATCCTTGTTGTCGTGGATTGGGTTCAAAGACTCGCCGACGGTCTGCTCTTTTCCCTTTTTGACCTGTGGTTTCAATCCTTGTTGTCGTGGATTGGGTTCAAAGACCCATCAAAGGCTCAGCGCCAGATTCAGAATTCATCGTGTTTCAATCCTTGTTGTCGTGGATTGGGTTCAAAGACCAGTTCAAGGGGACACCGGATTTCATATTTCATATTTGTTTCAATCCTTGTTGTCGTGGATTGGGTTCAAAGACTGCACATTTCCGGAGTGATTGCCATTTTCTTGCGGTTGTTTCAATCCTTGTTGTCGTGGATTGGGTTCAAAGACTTAATCACATAGAGATTTTGCATCACCGTTACCGGATGTTTCAATCCTTGTTGTCGTGGATTGGGTTCAAAGACACGCGATCGGCCTGCGCACGGTCGGGGCGATCGCAGGTTTCAATCCTTGTTGTCGTGGATTGGGTTCAAAGACATGGTATTGGTTCACGTTGCTGCATTCGCGATACCTGGGTTTCAATCCTTGTTGTCGTGGATTGGGTTCAAAGACCTCGGAATCGTCTTCATCAGGCTCGAGAGGCTTTCGGAGTTTCAATCCTTGTTGTCGTGGATTGGGTTCAAAGACCCGACATTGAAGCCAGCCAACACATCGGTGAACTCGATGTTTCAATCCTTGTTGTCGTGGATTGGGTTCAAAGACCAGCCACGGCGAAAGTGCGTGGACGTCTCAGCGGAGAGTTTCAATCCTTGTTGTCGTGGATTGGGTTCAAAGACTTCCACGCTGACTGGCGGGGCATCCGTCCTGAAAGTGTTTCAATCCTTGTTGTCGTGGATTGGGTTCAAAGACGTCGGGAAGACATGCGTTTCGTCGAGTTGGCTGGCTCGGTTTCAATCCTTGTTGTCGTGGATTGGGTTCAAAGACTCAATGCACGGTGCATCGAATCCAGTCGTATTCCCGAGTTTCAATCCTTGTTGTCGTGGATTGGGTTCAAAGACGGGCTTTCGAATCGCTTAACGTTTGCATGTGCCAACGTTTCAATCCTTGTTGTCGTGGATTGGGTTCAAAGACTGAGATCACAGAACCATATACCGGCATCGATCTGGAGTTTCAATCCTTGTTGTCGTGGATTGGGTTCAAAGACCTCGCCACCACTGCCAGCGCCGTTAACGCCTTGCTCGGTTTCAATCCTTGTTGTCGTGGATTGGGTTCAAAGACTCCAGGACGAGACACGACGCCTTGGATTCATGTTTTCGGTTTCAATCCTTGTTGTCGTGGATTGGGTTCAAAGACGTCACAGTGCAGGTGCCGGAGTGACGCAACTATCACCAGTTTCAATCCTTGTTGTCGTGGATTGGGTTCAAAGACTCGTCGTGAAAACAGACGCCAGTGATCGCATCAAGGTTTCAATCCTTGTTGTCGTGGATTGGGTTCAAAGACGTCGCAGGATTCCGGCAGGCTCCACGGTCCATCATGTGTTTCAATCCTTGTTGTCGTGGATTGGGTTCAAAGACGTACCAATCGCTGCCCGGAACGATCGTTGGCACGGTGTTTCAATCCTTGTTGTCGTGGATTGGGTTCAAAGACCGGGTGTCAGCCCGTGCGGTCAGTGGTCACTTTTGCGAGGTTTCAATCCTTGTTGTCGTGGATTGGGTTCAAAGACGGCTTATGGCGAAATCAGTTCAAGCGGAAATGGAATGTTTCAATCCTTGTTGTCGTGGATTGGGTTCAAAGACAGTAAGTTGCACGTATATGCTAATCGGATAGAGGTTTATGTTAAATTCACCAGGCATGTTTTCTTTGATGAAGGAGCCGTTTTGGCTTGCTGATTTTGAAAATTGATCTCCAACGTACATGGGTTTTCGCTTCGCAACGTTCTACTGTGTATGGACTTACGTTGTCACGTCGTTTACGTGCAAATACGTCGGTAACAGCAATCGACACAGCGGCTGGGAGGTGCACGCCTCGGAAGGTGGCCGTTTTGGATAATATTCAACATTTCGCTGAGCACATTTCCCACTTGCTGAAAGTCTGCCGGAGTGAAATCAATCGTTCGGACAGCATTGCTGCTGCGAGTGTAGACGACGAACCCTTTGCTCACCGCACATTGAAAATGCTCCTGAATGAGTAATGCATAAATCGCGGACTGAAATCGGAGTGTGCGATAGATTAAACCGGGATCTCGGGCAAACTTGTAATCGAGCGGAGCGGCGGTCCCGTCCTGAAAGAAAAGCACTTCGTCAATGCGGCCCCGCAGACAGTATCGCTCGCTGACCAAACTGACGTCGATCCGCTTGTCCACTGCATTCAGCCGTTTTCTGAGGTAGCTGCGATTGGTATTCTCGCGTGTTTCGTGAAGTGATCGCCCCATCTGTACTTTCGCTCGACGTTCCTGAAACTCTGGCAGCATCTGGTACTTTTCGAACCAGGTGAAACGAGGACAATAGAGGTGTTCGAGCACATCGCTGACGGTCAACAGAATGCCTGAAAAGTCGAGGTCCATAGTGGTTTTCACATAAGCAGAGTATTTAATTCGTCCGTGACCAGTTTTTCGTCGAATGCCTGTCCCAGCAGACGCGCCTGATGGAAATCCGTTTTACACATTGGAAAAACAAAGATCCGATCAACATGGGGATCGAGTTGCTGTTCCAGTTGTAATGCCAGTTGATCCACCTGATTACTGTTGAGGTCGCCCAGAAAGACGCTCTTTTGAACTCGGTACAACCCTGACCGAAGGCAGCACTTGGCCGCCTTCGTCCGCTGTTTGTCATCGGAAATATCGTAGATGACCCAGGTGAGCATGGGGATGAGTTTCAGTTTTCAGGAGTTATCGGAGTGTCGTCCGTTGGGATCGGTTCCGAATTGGATTCGAAGTCGAAGACTTCAAGGTCGATATCCGGTTCGGTGTCGAGACCCTTGAGGAGGCGGCCAGCCAGTCGCTGGCATTCGTACGGAATTGTATCGCGAATTTTCAGATTGCGGCGGCCGTAGCGGTGCCGGCGATCAAGATAGTCATTCAATTCCTGCAGCAGCAAAGTGCGACCGTCTTTGTTCAGTCGAAAGCCGTTGTCTTTTTGGTCGAAGAGTTCCGGGCTGATTTTTCGAGCGGCGAACAGATTGATGCAAACTCGTTCGGCATGAACACGGAATAGTTCCACCAGATCGAAGACCAGCGACAGCTTGTTGTAATTGTCGGTATGCATGAGGCCAATATAGGGATCAAGCCCGGAAATCATGCAGGCGCGTTCGACCAGGCCGTACAGGACGCCATACGAGTAGTTGAGGAGACAATTGAATTCGTCTTTCGCGGGCGAACGACTGCGACCTGTGAATCGAAATCGCTGCGGAAGTGCGAGACTGAGGCCGCCGAAGAACTCGCGTCCCGCAACGCCTTCGAACCCCATCAAAGTGCCGCGCAATTCATCGAGTGACGTGCCGCGAGTGGCCTCGACGGAGATCACCATGCGATCTATTTTCAGTGCCATCTGTTCGAGCTGTTCGGTTCTGTCGGGTCGCGTGCGTCCGAGATCTCGCAGCAGTGCGGCTTGATTGTTAAGTTTTGTAGTCACCCATTCGCGAGCCAGCACAATTCCTTCTTCGCGAAACGAGGCTTCCAACTGGGCTCGACGCAGAGCCGCCGTTGACCCCGGACGTCCGTGCCAGAACCGACCATACGGCTCACCGACGCTGTCGAGCAGCACGATGTCGATGTGGTGCTCGATGGCGAGGCGAATGACATCCGT
>CAMAVB010000115.1 GCA_945861465.1 Candidatus Kuenenia stuttgartensis | reverse complement strand
AACGTCCTGTTAGTGTTGTTTCCCCGCCTCGCTCCCTTGAAGCCCGCCATTCAACGTCTGCGCATGGAACACTGTTGGTTCGATCCACTCATCATCCCGCAGCAATTTGCCATAAACCAGCGCCGGTTCGACAGATTGAAGCCGCTCACAATCTGATTTACGCGGATTAGAACGGCCGCCAAACTGCGCCGTCGAAATGATCACAGTTGCCGACAGAAGACGATGCAGAAGTGATCGTGATTTCGCCACAAAATGGCTTCCGCTTAAGGCACTCAGGTGGGCGTGACATGAGTCTGGTTTGCATCAACGACCGAAGCGTCGATCCAACAGACCGGACATTGCGGCTTGTCGCCAGATCCTGTTCCGGTGAGACCGCACGGAGTAGTCTCCCATGCAGTTCGAAACTGCTCCGGTCACATCGACCGACGCAGCGAACGATGTAGCGATAATCCTGCAGGTGTCCTCAAAGGGATGGCAAGCAAGGTGCGTTTTCCGGCCATGCCCGCGACCGCCAGAATCAGGTTGATTTGGCAAAACTGGCGTCAGATATTTCAATGAAGTTACTCACTCAGGACTCACCGTCCTGAGTGAGTACCTGCCTTTCGGAAACTGGCAGAGATAATTGAGATCGCGGCATCAAACCAGAATCTCTAAGGACAGAGACAGAAATAAGTGGGGCACGATTCCATCGTGCCTGGCACGTTATAAACGTGCCCCACGTCCTGAATACGACCGCTATTTCTGCGCCGGTCCTAACCTGCCGAATGATCCAATCGCAAGCGGCGATTTCCAATCTCCGATGTCCAAACGGCATCACTGTCACCGGGCCGACAACTGCCATCGCAATAAGGTTACCGCGAAGACCACAACTGCGAGGATTCCGCCAATGCGGGTGTCACCGGACTCGAAAATTACGGCTCCGTTGAAGTTGAAGTTCGAACCTTCGCCTAACTTACTGTCAATCAGCTGCTGCGTTTGTCTCACCGTGCTCACACCGACGTGCAGATTCTGCCGAAGCGAGATTGCAATTGTACCACCGACGCTGATTTCAGGATTGTCCAGGTGTGGTGAGATGACAAGGATTTCAAGGAGATGCATGAAGTCCTCTGGTCGCAGTTCGATCAGGCACTAGACTTCCTGTTTCCGAAATCGACGTTGCGAATTGTGACATCCCCTGTCCGCCGCGTCAGCACTCATTGACATCACATTGTGCGGGAATTTCCGATGAGTCGATCGCCTTTGCTGTTGCTTGCTGCCTGCCTCATCGCGATCCACCTGGCAGGTTGCACCTCAATGGAATCCTGGCGCTCCGCAAATGGTAAATCGACTCACAGTGCTAAGTCAAAGTCCATGGTGCAGAGGACTGCCGACCGCGACGCTGATGAGAATGAGAATGATGAAGATGATGATTACGGCGATTCATGGAAGCATGTCGGCGACGAAAGCAGCGATGGACTTGCGATTGAGGAGCGCCTTGATCCGTGGTTCGGAAAGTACAATTACGCCGATAAAGGGCGGGAGATAGAACGCAGTCTGCGTTAATACAGCTGACACGACCTGCGCCGTCAGCTTCGATCTTGAGAAACCGTGAGACTCTGTGCGAAAAAATCGGCGGCCTTGAGCAACAAGTCAGCAAATTCAATCACCTGATCGAAGACCTCCTGCGGCAGTTTGAGCAGAAACGACGAATCGTCGAAATACAGGTGAATATGACGAGCAACCCTCTGCTACATCGGTGAAGACACGCGCCTCAAACGACCTGAAGATTGTTTCAGGTTCGAGAGCGGAGTGACGCAGTCGATGAAGAACGAGAACTGGTGCAAAAGTGTTTCAGATATTCTGACTGGCGGATGGATGAAGAAATCCAGGCGTCGCAGATCTGCCTTCGCTGTCATCGAGGCACTTGAGTCCCGAGAACTGTTGGCCGCAGTCGTCGAACTGGTGCAGGATTTCGACACGACTCCCGCCAGTTCAGGTGCTGGATACCTTCCCGTCACAATGAATGGGATCTCATTCTTTGCTGCCATCGACGAATCGCATGGACAGGAACTTTGCGATCGGACGGGACCGGAGAGGGCACTTTCAGAATCACCGACCTCGTGCCGGGGCCTGGGCATTCATCGATTTCTGAACTTACGGTCGTCGGGAATACTCTGTATTTTCGGGCTATGGACAGAATGTATCATCATGAGCTTTGGGCAACAGACGGAACGGTTGAAGGAACTCGTGAGCTCCGGCGGGAATCAGAGCCGGATTTCGCCGCTTATGCACTGACGGCCTGGAACGATGACCTTGTTTTCGCTTCCAGTGTTGCAAATCAGACATTCCTGTATTCGACGGATGGCACGGCGATCGGTACGCGACAGTTAGCGACTCTGACTGGAGTTGACCAAATCGTTTCTGCAGACGACGGGACGCTTTATATTGTCGATAACATCCTCAGTCAGACCGGCAATAATCATCGTTCCGAGATCTGGAAGTCAGATGGTACTCAGGAAGGCACTCAGCTCGTGCTGCCCTATGCAGGAGGCGGTTCGGTCAATGCTTTTACCGTGGGCAACCGACTCTATTGGACTGACACTTCCCTTGGTTTCGTGCAAGCTCCATACGCACCCGCACTGATGACGTGGGACGGACAGTCTGACTACGGTACACCACTCTCAAATGGGTATTCTTTCGTTTCCATCGGAAATAAATTGTACTTCGCTTCCGAAGACGGAACACCTTCCGGCAAACTCAAGGTTACAGAGGGCACAATCGAATCGACGGTTGATGTCGCGCCGAACAAGCGCTTCCGTCCCGGCGCGTTCGCCCGCGTGGGCGAAACATTTTACTTCCTCAACAGTCAAGTCTACTTCGGTGAAATTACAGAGGTCGGGTCAGACTACTTCGATGGTCGTTCAGGAATCGGGAAAAGCGACGGGACTGAGTCCGGGACTGTGTTGATTCAGGCAAGTGACCCGTACTCTGAGAATCCGATTCCTGTCTTTAATGACATTGTCGCAGTCGGTGGATCACTGTTGTTGTCGGCGTACAACTGGCCTCACTCGCCAGATTTGTGGCTCTATGAAATCAGCAGTGGAAATCTGACGCGATTCGCTGGAACGTCGCCGTTATGGGAGCTTTATGGAAGTGGCAAACATCAAGGTGCGGGCGACCGAGTCGTTTTCCAGGCGGGAGACAGTCAGCATGGCGTAGAGCTTTGGACGTCCGATGGAACGGTCGAGGGTACGAAACTGGCGAAAGACATAGCCACAGGCACCAGCAGCAGCCACCTGATGCCGATCGGCGTGACGGACACGGACAATAATGGAGAACTGATCACTGGAGAAATTCGGTCGGTCGATAGCTCGTCACGTCCCGAAATCAGGTATCGGGACATGCGGGTATACGCCGAATTCCTTAGCACCGGACAGGACAGCATTTGGGCTTTGCGGGCGGGATTGACAGAGCCAGAATTACTGCACCTCACGGACTCGTGGGTGTCAAAAATCTCCTCGCTGCAGGATGCCATCGTGTTTCTTGTC
Organism: Candidatus Kuenenia stuttgartensis; assembly: GCA_945861465.1. Classification (GTDB taxonomy): domain Bacteria; phylum Planctomycetota; class Planctomycetia; order Planctomycetales; family Planctomycetaceae; genus SXXK01. Next base: position 19,793 of record CAMAVB010000115.1, on the reverse strand, counting down.
GTGGATTACCAGAATTCCCGTCAGCAGATCTGGACAAGTGACGGCACCGTCGATGGAACTCGTCGCTTGATGGCAGTTCCTCCTCTGCCGAACATTGACTCTGTCGGCAACTGGACCGTCATTGATGATCGCGTGATGTTTACGGTAATGGATGAATCGACGGGCGTGCGCGAGATTTGGGTGAGTGATGGTACGGACGAAGGCACATTTCGAATCCGACACAACATGGAATCTTCGCTGCATCCTCTGAACTTCGGTCGATTCATACAGTATCGCGACGGGATTGCCTTTGCCGCCTCGACCACCGAAGTCGGTGGCGAGATCTTTCGGATTAACACGTCTATTTCGGTCCAGCCGCCCGTGAGCCTGTCATTGAGCAGAACAGCAGAGCGGACATTCATTTCATGGCCGGATGTGCGAGGAGCGATCGAATACGATGTCTGGATGCAGAACCTGTCAGACTCTTCCGTGGTGCGCCAGCGAGTGCACGGTCCGGAGTTGGAGTTGAAATCGGGGTCTGGAATGGAGATCACTTCTGGCGTAGACAATGCTGCCTGGAGGATCTGGGTCCGAAGTGTCGCTGTGCTCGGCGAGACTTCGCCGTGGAGTCGCAGCTTTGAGATTGCTCCGGACAACAAAGCCGTGATGCATGGGATTCCGGTATTGTCGGTGAATGCGTTCCCAGTGTTTCATTGGACAGGCCCGCAAAGTTCTGAATCCAACAAGACTGTCAGTTACGAATTCTGGCTGACAAATCGTGACACGAAAACGCGATCGATTTATCGAACCGGACTGCAAACTGCGACGTATGCTGTTTCCGAGGTTTTGGCCCCCGGAAAATATGCTGTCTGGGTGCGTGCGACTCGAGCCAATGGCACGAAATCGGATTGGTCGGACCTGAAGGAATTCGAGATTCTTGCACCGCCAGTGCAGCTGCAATCCGGAATTGGCGATTCCAGGACCGCGCGACCAAGGTTCTCCTGGGCTGCTGTCGCGGACGCCACGAGTTATGAAGTGCGAGTGACTTCGAGTGAATCCGACTCACTGATCTATAGTGCCGACAACATCACGGACCTCAGTCACCAGCCCGGTCATGATATTCCAGCAGGGAAATTCAAAGTGTCTGTGCGAGCCATGCGTGGTTCCCGACCGCTTTCGGCCTGGGGAGTCGGCGATGCTTTGTGGCTAAAGCTGGCACCCACCGGGCTGCGGCATTCAGACACAGATGTTTTATGGAATCCAGTGCCGTTTGCCCGTTCTTATACGCTGCAAATTCGGGATGGCAATGGACAAGTTGTGGTAACCATGACGACGCAGACTGCAACTTCGGTCGCCCTGCCGGAAAATCTTCGCGCCGGGCAATATGTGATGAGGGTCTTCGCGAACTTTGCCAACATGTCTTCCGACTGGTCAGGGACTCACAATTTTGAAGTGTTTCATCCACCAGTCGCTGTCAATCCCATCGCTTCAGAAACAGCGGATGCGACGCCTGTCATCGCCTGGGACTCACTCACAGGGGCAGCCACTTACGAAGTTATCGTCACCAGATCTTTGTCACAAGTGCCGGTGTATCTGCAGAGTGGCATTACGGGAACTGCTCACCGAGTGAGCGTAGCGATTGCAAATGGCATTTATCTGATCCAGGTTCGAGCAATCTTTGCTGATGGTTCTCGCAGTGCATTGAGTAACGCTCAGCGCGTGACGATTGGCTCGGCACCTGAACTCGCATTTTCGTCTGGTGAAGTCACATGGAACGCTGTGAATCAGGCCACTCACTTTGAACTCTGGCTAAACAGGATCGGAACGGCACCCAAAGCCAAAGTCGTTCACACGCCCGTTTATGTGGGCACATCCTTTGTTCCACCTGCATCGTTGCCCAAAGGAAGATATCAGATCTGGCTTCGGGCAGTTCGAGCGGAAGCCGGTGAAACCTACTTCGGCAGCTGGGCTGCTCTGGAGTTTGACCTTCTTTGATGTGGCTCGTCGCCGGACGGCATTTTGGCTGCTGACTCCCAGGGAGTTGCCCTGCCCTGTTAAAAATTTCAACGGCCCGCTGCCGGGCTAAGATTGATCATCGTACGACAGCTCGGTGGGCAAAAATGCTGGGCAAAAGATGTCCAGTATGTTTTTGCCCAACATTTTTTTGCCCAACTCCTTGCTGCTATGCTCCGCGCGGTCAAGACTGAGGGACGTGTTGTTGAGTGAGCCGCGATGCGAAAGCGGTCTGTTGATTGAGTGGTTTTTACGGCTCATGATCATACCAATCCGAAGCGCCAGCGAGGAATTCAGGCATTTCAGCCTCGCTGGCACTTCGGGTTGGTATTAAATCAACAGACCGCTCGCTGCGGGTTGTGCATTCGGTCAGCACCGGCGGCTAGCGCCTTGCCGCTCACAAAACCTCAAATCTGACAGCGCGAAGTATAAAACCAGAAAATATCTAAGAATCCATGGCGTGGCGGGTCTTACCACATGAGAGGATGAACTCGTCGTGATTCGAACCTGCCAGACGCCGCAAACGAGAATGATCTTGAAGCCGACTCCCGGAGTCAATGGTTCTGCTGCCACCGGCGCGAGTGAGGTCACGCTTCAGTCTTTGTTCGATTCTGAAGAAGTTCCTCTGCTGCACTACGCATTTTCATTGGTCGGTCGCCGTGCAGTTGCTGAGGAAATCGTGCAGGAAGTGTTTCTGCAACTTCACACGCACTGGGATGACGTCGATTCTCCCAGAGCCTGGTTGTTTCGCTGCGTCCGTAATCGGGCCTTCAAACACGTTCGCGATAACAAACGAGAAGTCTTCAACGAAGATGACGGCAATACGCAGTCCTCAACCGTTGACGAGGATTCGCCGGAAGCTTCACTCATTCACATGGAGGCAATCGGAGCCCTGCGGCAGTTTCTGGAGGAACTCGACGAGCCTGATCGGCAACTGGTGAAGTTGAAGTACTTCAATGACCTCAAGTATCGCGATATCAGTTCTCAAACGGGTCTCAACATCGGCAACGTCGGCTACCGATTGCACCATATTTTAAAAGAGTTGGCAGAGAAACTGCGTAAACTCGGATTCGACGAAAAGTCATGAACGAAGAATCACAAAACTCCTGGATTGAACCGGAACTCGAAGCTCGCATTGTTGCTCTCGTGCTGGGTGAAGCATCCGATTTCGAACGTGAAGAGCTGAACCGCCAGATCGAGCGGCGACCGGAACTGGCGTCGTTCAAGTTACGCATGCAAAAAGTGCATGGACTGCTGCGAGATGTTGCGGCGAGCGAGTTCGTTCCACAAGGCGAGGATTGGAAGCTGTCGGCTGATCGACGCAACGCGGTCCTCGCCGTGATTCGTGGAGAAGCGACGGTTCAGCCAGCAATTCATACGTTCCATCAGCTTGCCCAGCAGCGAGTGTCTGGCAAACGGGGATTGCGATGGAATGTGACGAAAGTCGCGGCGGTTCTTTGTGTCGCTGGATTCGTTGGAGTCATGGTGCTGCCGACATACTTCACCCCTGAATTGATGGTGAATGATCGAAGACAGCGGTTTATCGTCGCGAATAATTCGCGTTCAAAGTTGTCCGCTGATTTGCCGCACGACCGCGTGGACCAGGATTTATGGTCCGAATCGCGCTACGACGTGAACGAGGGAAGAGCCTTAGCTGATCCGGATTTGGCACAACGAGGTTCCGTATTGTACAGCCCTTCCAACAAAAGAACACCGCTCAGCACTGTCACTAATGGGAGCTCCGTATCGGCTTTATCGGCAATCCATGACACTCTCAATCTGGCATCGACTCTCTCCGGCCAGAGCAGAGTGACGGACGACGGCGTGTCTGCGTCTGAGGCCGAAGCATTCGACCTCCCAGAAGAGGATGTTGCTCAACGCGCAATCACCTGGTGGGAAGTAGAAGGTCGTGCAACTGCCACGATTGAGAGCGGGTCCGGGCAGTCGTCAATTGCGACCGATCCATCGGAGTTGATTGCCAAAAATGATACGATCGGGATGGACAAAAGTCTGAGAAAAGACGTTCGAGATAGCTATGGCTTTGCAATTCCGCAGCCTATGGCACCGAATCGGAGTTACGGCACACTGTCGCTCCCAAAACCTGCAGAGATCCGGGGCGAAGGCAGTGATCCAACATCTGTCGCGGCATCAGCACCACCGAAGGTGGATAGTCCCGACCTCGGGAAGAAGTTCTTGGGTGCAATCGAAGCACCAGCCGTGTCTGACTTTGCGCCCAGTGCCGGAGCGCCAATTGCTCTGCTGCCACAGATCCTTGCTGAAAATGAAGAGCGACGTTTCAGCGGCACGACGCAGGGCACCAGGAGCTTGAATGAAACGTTGGATTCTCCGGACGCTCCGCGTTCTGGAAAAGAGTCAAATGAGTGGTTCGCGGGGAGGCAGGACTCCGATTATCAACCAGCTGGTCCGGAACAGCAGGAGGCTCAGCGATCATGGGGCGGACTTGCTGGCGCAAGTCGTGGGTTTTCGAGGGGCGGGGTGGTTGCATCGGATGGTCGGGAGCAGATTGATGGCGAGCACATCAGGAATGAAGCGAAGTTCAAGGACAGCATTGATCGTTTTAGCACAACGGATGCCGACGGTGCGGCGCACAAGGGCTCGCACTATTGGTTCGACGATGGCGTTGGACTTGGTGATAAGCCAGCTGGCGGCGGCAGATTGGGTGGCGCTGACAAATTCGGTCTGAATCTGCCGTCCGTTGAATTGAGCAAAGAAATGCCAAACGGCGCACCAGTCATCGCACCGAGTGGGATCGATGGCGTTACCAATTTCAATGAGTCAGGTTTAGAAGAGATGGCGGTCGCCGAGAGTGCTGAGGCGAAAAAAGCATGGGATCGCCCCTTTGACGAAAAAGACAAGGAACTGACAAAGAAGGAAAGTGCCGAAACCGTGCGTGACGATGATGTCGCGACTCAGAACGGCCCGGCGGACGTCAACCGTGCGTTAGACAGCATTCTGACGCCAGCGCCGACCGCTGACACGGTCAAGGATCGACCTGCAGTCACTTTCTCCGTAAACGACGGCAACTCTGTCACACAATACTCGGAGGGTCTTCCTTCGAAGCAGCAAGGACAACAAATTGAGTCGCTAGAAAGATTTCGTGGACTGGCGAGCGCAGATTTCGACAGCCGATTCAAATATGTCCGTCCCACGCTGATCGATGATTCTGATTCGATGGCGAGGCTGGCGGTGAAAGCAGTTGCGCCGCCTGCTGGTCTCAATGAAAAAACTGCGACGGAAGAAGCGTTTTCCACTTTCTCACTCCACGTGAGCGACGTTTCTTTCAAACTGGCTCTGGCGGCGCTCGCACTTGGCGAATGGCCGGAGGCTGCAAAGATTCGCATCGAAGAATTTGTGAACGCATTTGATTACGGCGATCCAATGCCGTGCAAAGGTGAAAAAGTCGCCTGCCGCGTCGAGCAGTCGATCCATCCCTTTGTGCAACAGCGGAACTTGTTACGCATTTCGATGCGGACATCTGCCGCAGGACGTTCGAGCAATACTCCGCTGCGTTTGACCTTGCTGCTCGATAACTCCGGCTCGATGGAGCGGACTGATCGCCAGCAAACGGTACGCCGCGCCTTTGACCTGCTTTCCCAACAGCTGACAGCGATCGATCAGGTCACGTTGATCAGCTTTGCGCGCCAACCGCGACTACTGGCCGACAAGGTGAGTGGTGCCGAATCGGGGCCGCTTGTCAGATTGATTGATGAGCTGCCAAGTGAAGGCGGCACCAACATCGAGGCAGCCCTGCAACTGGCCTTTGAAAAAGCACAGGAACAACAGACACCTGATGCTCAGAACCGCATTATTCTGCTCACCGATGGCGCGGTCAATCTGGGTGATGCCGATCCGGAACGCCTGTCGCAAATGGTATCGACCATGCGAGAAGCTGGCATCGCATTTGATGCCGCCGGAATCAGCGCCGAGGGCTTAAACGATGAGGTCCTTGAAGCCCTCACACGCAAGGGCGATGGTCGGTATTACTTGTTGGACTCACTCGAAGCCGCCGATGACGGCTTTGCACGACAAATTGCCGGTGCCCTGCGTCCGTCGGCCATGAACGTGAAGGTGCAGATCGAGTTCAATCCGAAACGGGTTGGTAGCTACAAACTGCTGGGTTTTGAGAAGCACATCCTGAAGCAAGAAGATTTTCACAATGACAATGTGGACGCCGCTGAAATGGCTGCGGCTGAAGCTGGAGTGGCGATGTATCAATTTGAAGCCAAACCGGATGGCGAAGGAGATGTCGGTTCGGTGTCCGTGCGATTTCGTGATTTATCGACCGGGCAAATGATCGAAAACAGATGGCCCATTCCCTATGAAGCCGACGCTCCACGTCCAGACCAGGCCGCGCCGTCGCTTCGCATCGCGGCTTCGGCAGCGCTGCTGGCGGCAAAGCTCCGAGGCGAACCGCTGGGAGAAACTGTTGATTTGCAGACGTTGTCCCAGCTGATGTCCGGTCTGCCGGATCAGGATCGAAACAACACGCGCGTTCAACAGCTTCAACTGATGATCGAGCAGGCTCGGCAGTTGAGTGAAAAGTAGCCATCACTCTCCGAGTGATGAATTGCGATTCCAGCATCCTGACAACCAACCTCAATTCTGAATAGTGCAATCCTGCATGCTTAACGAATCGCATTTCGTCACTCGGAGAGTGACGGCTACTTTAAAACCGTTACCGGCGGCTAGCGCCTAGCCGCTCATGAACTCAAACAACCCTGCCTCCAGATGAGAATAAGTCACACTTAGAAATCCATCGCCATGAACAAAACACTATTGCCTCTCATCAAGCCGGTTTGCCTGCTCGTGCTCATCAGCCTGATGAGTCTCGCCGGTCATGCGCAGGAAGAAGGCAACCAAACCGCCGAAGCGAACGAGAACGTTGAAACCGACGAAACCAAGGAACCCAAAGAAACCATCGACACCAACGGAGCCAGCATCAACAGTTCCATTGGCAATGACGGGACCGGGACGATCGTCGTCGAAGCCCGAGGCCAATTATCAAAGCCACCGGTATTTTTTACAGCCAGTGCCAACGCGACCGTACAAGTCGGACCGGAATATATTGAGCAAACCATTGAAGTCGCGATCAAAGTCGTCCAGGGCGATGCAAAAACATTGAGCCTCGGAATCACCGGCGGGGACCAGGTGACCGACGTCAAGGGTGAGAACCTTAGATCATGGTCCGTTCGCCAGGAGGGTGCTCAGCGTTTCCTGGATCTGCACGTGAACGAGAAATTCACTGAGTTAGTGGCTCAGATCAAGATTCGCTCCCTCAAACTCGATTTGAAAATCCCTGTGGCGATTGAGCTTACCCACCTCATTCCGGGTGGTTCCGTCGGTTTCAATTCTATCGTGAGTATTCAGTACGCACCGGGCGTAGAGGGTACCGTCACCGAAGCCATTGGATTCGCTCCGCTTGTACTCGAAAAGGGGTCTGACCCTCCAAAGGGTCAGACCTCTTTTCGAATAGGCAAAGCCAACCGTTTTCAGACGGCGATCGGCGGTCAGCTCAAGCTCATCCTGAATCGACAAGGTGCATCGCCGGGTCCGGTCGAATTGACGGAGACGACTTTGAAAGGCGACTTGCATGCCAATGGCGATTCGATTCACTTTCAGTTTCGCGGCACAGCCCATGTCACCGAGGCGAATGCGGAAATCACAATTCTGTCCGGCAACGCAGCCGTCAACGAAGTGCCTACCGATGCCAACTATCGCCTGCGGCTTTCGACAGAGAGCGACCACCCAGTTTACAAACTCGTATTTTCCAAGGCCGGGACATTTCCTGTCACATTGGATTTTGTCGCTGCTCTGGCCGCACCTGCAGCCAACGGGCGAAGCATGGACTTCACGATTGCTGCCAGCGCTGTTGTTCCATTGAGCGTGGGTGGACTCGAGTCAGATCTCGAATTTCTTCGCGACCAGGAATCGGTCGTACCACTGCGCGACAACGACAATTGGCTGGGATTCTTGCCAGCAACAGGCCGAGCGAAACTGAATTGGAAAACGGCACGTCAAATCGGCGAGGGAAAGTTGTTTTTCTCCACCACCGGACGGATTGACTCAAAAGTTGGTGCGGGGCTGCTGCGTCAGGATCATCAAGTCGACTACCAGGTTCTTCAGGGTGAACTGAAGTCTTTCCGCATGCTGCTGCAGGGTCCGGGAGAAATACTCGACGTCGAGGGCAGCAATATCGTTGCCTGGAACGTCAGCAATCAGGGTGAAGATCGCCTGTTGGAAGCAACCCTCAGTCAACCGATCACTGGCACCAGTCAGATCAAGGTTCGGAGCCAAACCCCGCTTGGCGCATTTCCGGTTCGTGTGGAAGGACTACGATTGACTCCTATCGGCGCAATACGGCATTCGGGTTATCTGCGACTTACCAATTCGGGATCAGTGCGTTTGGAACCTACCGCGCTCAGCGGACTGACTCAGTTGGCACCGGAACAGTTTCCTGGTGATGCGATCGAAGCTCGTCAGATATTTGTTTACCGTTTCCCGGCTGCAGACCACGCGTTCACAGTCGTCGCGGACAGTATTGAGCCGGAAGTCAGTGTTTCCGAGCTGGTTGTCTATCAGCTCGCGGAAACTGACCGAGTCATCATTGCGGACATTGAACTTGATGTGCGCGAAGCGCCAATTCGCGAGTGGGATTTCGGCATACCCGCGGACTATTCTGTCGTCTCGGTCACGGGCGCGAGTGTGGCGGATTACATCGCAGCGACGACCGTCGCAGACGGGCGCCGCAATCTGAAAGTCGTGTTGAGTCAGGATGTTGTGGGACGGCATCTGGTGACGCTGCACCTGGAAAAGAGTGAAGCTGCTTCGGCAGGGGCCTGGGTCCTGCAACGAATCGAATATCCGAACGCAAAATCAGTGCGGGGTGACATCGGAATCGTCAGTGCCCCTGGCTTTCGAGTCTCAGTCGGACAAACGGATCTGCTGGTGGAGAAGCCGCTGTCGTACTTTCCGAAACCCTCACCACATCTTCAGCAGGCATTTCGTATTCGTGAGCCTGGCTGGTCAGCGACGATGCAGATTGAACTGCTTGACCGAAGCATTCAGTCGGATGTTTTTCATCTCTATTCGCTCAGCCAGGAAACTGTTTATGGCAGCGCCTTGATTAATTACTTCGTCACCGGCTCACCCGTTTCCGAATGGAAGATTGCAGTGCCCGAAACGTTGGGCAATGTCATGGTCGATGGGCAGAATGTCCGCACCTGGCGAAGAGAAGCTGACATGTTGATTGTTTCTCTGCATCAGCCAGTGATGGGCGCTTACACCCTGTTGGTAACGTTTGAAGAGAAGCCCGACAAGAGCAAGAGCACGTTTCAGGCTGGTCAGGTTTCGCCGACCGGTGTGCAGGGCGAGCGTGGCTATATTCAGGTCGTCAGCCCGATGCAGGTCGAAATTGAGACCGTGTCGATTTCCGAAGACATGCTGAAACTCGATCCGCTGGAATTGCCCGCAGAGTTCCGTCTGCTGAGCACGGCACCTCCGTTGGGAACGTGGCAGTACACCGATCGGCCATTCGATCTGAATCTGAAAGTCAACTGGTTTGAGCCGGGCACAACGGTGACTCAGTTGGTTGAATTTTCGGAAGTCAACAGCCGCGTTTCACAGGACGGTGAGTTAGTGACAGACGTGCTCTACTATGTCAAATCACGTGGGCAGCGGACATTCAAAATCAAGATCCCCGGCGACCCCGTGCGTCTTTGGGAAGTTTCCGTAAACGGTCAACCTGTCACCGCACGACAAGCGGACGACGGCACACTGATTCCGTTGCCCGGCGGCACAGATCCCAACATTCCGATTGAAGTGCGTTTGCGTTTTGGAAAACCGGCCGTAAAGGAATCACATCCTGAACTCGAGCTGCCGGTCGTTTTCGTGCCCGTCCTCAAGACTCAATGGAATGTCACCGGTGACGAGAAACACGTTCTGGTACCAACCGGCGGAACCGTTGCGCCTCCCGTGCCGGTGTTGCGTCCATCCGGTTTTGACTGGGTTGCCAAACAGGGAATCATCTCGCTCTTCGTCATCGGACTGTTCACTTTCATCGGAATCTGGTCGCGCGACAAGACGGGATTCTGGCGGATGCTGGGGCTGGTCAGTTTGGCAATTGCCATCTTCGTCTCGTGTCGGGCCGCCCAGACCGCACTTGCTCAAACCGGCTCGCCGGAGCCGTTGCAACTCAGTCTTCCGATCCTTTCGGCGGGAGAAACTGTCCAACTGACGGTGAGCAACATGCCACTTTGGCGAGTCAATCTCTCCTGGATGGGGCTGGCAGCCGCGTTGGCTGGCATCGCAATGATCGTGTGGTCATTTCGCAGGCACGAGACGTGGCGAAGAATACTGATCCGTTTTGGTGGCATGCTCCTGATTGCGTTGGGCGTGCTGTTGCAGAGCGACGGAGCACCGTGGTTTTATGGTCTGCTTGCCCTCACGATCCTGATCGTACTTTTCGTCCGCCCTGCAATCGAATCGATGCGCGACATCCGTCGCTGGATACAGCGTGCGGCTGAACAGCGCAAGGCGAACAGGGAAGCAAAGCAGAACAGTTCCGGTCCCGAAGCGGGGACGCAAGCCGGGCCGGCAATGGTAACTTCGTGAAGGTTGGGCACAATCCACCTGATTTCTCGGAATGTGATTCAGTCCCGAAGGGACGGCAAGATGTAGCCACGGGCGAGAGCCCGTGGTAAGCGATGATGGAGCGTCGGAAGTCCCGAAGGGACGGCAGGAATTGCGGCGGGGTTGTCTCATGTCGGCCTTTCAGGACTGAAAATTATCTGTATTTCTCTAACCACGGGCTCACGCCCGTGGCTACAACCTGCCGCCACATTCGTGGCTTAAACGCAGGATCGATTCGTCCGCTAATCCTTTCACGCATTTCTAAAGGTGCTGATCATGCAATTTTTTCTCCCTAAAATCCTTGAAAGCGTTGCCTCCTCGGGCACAGTCACTGCCATGATGGCATTCCTTGCCGTTGCCTTTTCCTCGACATGCACGTGTCTCGCGGCGACTCCTGATGGTTTTGAAGCGGGCGATTCGATTACGCAGCAGTGGCAGGTTACGCATCAGGACGCACGCTTGAAGGCCAGCGGAACGATCGCGCTGTCCGGGCAACCGGGAGACCGATTTGTGCTGCTGAAAGCGCCGGCCGTGTTGACGCATTTTGAAGGAGCGGGTCTGCGTCTCACCAAACGTGAAGTGCCTGGAGAAGGACTGACGTATGTCATCAGCATTCCTCTTGCCGAGGAAGCTGCCGACCCTGATAAAGATTCCGAGCCAGCAGCGGCGGGCAGCTACAGAGCCACATTCGAGTATCAACTGGAAGCGATCAAGCCGATGGAAGGCTTGCCAGTCCTGACCGGAACGGCTGCGGTTCATGAAATCAATCTCAGCTACGACGAAGCGGGATGGGATGTCTTCGGTTCAACCGCCGTAAGAGTCGAACACGTTGCAGCCGAAGGTGACAGGACTCAGGCCAAAGTGCTGCTAGGTCCAGGAACAGCCAGCCTGATGCTCAAACCAAAGGCCCGTGATGTCGCTGCGGAGAAGACGCAGTTTTTTGTGGAAGCCTCGAACCTCTTTCTACCTGGTCCCGGCGTCGTTGACGGACGTCATCGTCTGAACATTCGCATTTCACAAGGGCAGGTGAGTGAACTCAACGTGCTTGTTCCCACTGGGCTGACCGTGAGTGCGGTCACTGGCCCGGTCGGTTCCTGGCAGTTCGACGCAGACACCGGCGGCTTGAAGCTGGAGATCGAGCCGGCGCAGTCGCAAACGTTTGATGTCATCATTGAAACGCAACGCGGTCTCGATCCGTTACCAGCGGACGTCAGTCTGGCTCCGCTGCGCGTCGTTGATGCAAATGGGGAAGTCGGTCTCGTCGCGATCGCGTTCGGCCCTGAGGCTCAGCCAGAGAAGCTGGAGCCGAATGTGATGTCGGTCGTCAACCTTGGCGATTTCGACGCCAGCCTGATACCAAATCAACAGGCGGTATTGCATCGAGTCTATCGGTATGGTGCTGACGGTGGAGAACTGGCCGTGCGAGTCGCACCTGTTGCCTCGGAAGTTCGAGTCATCAGCAAACAAGTGTTATCGCTGGGGGATGAACGAGTTGTCCTGGCCGTCAATTTCGCCGTAGACATTTCGCGAGCCGGTTTGTTTCAACTGAGTTTTCCATTGCCTGACGGGCTCGAAGTCGAATCGCTGACTGGCGCTGCATTACACCATTGGGCGGAACTCAGTGAAAGCGGCAAGCGACAGATTATTCTCCACTTGAACGGCAAGACGATCGGCACGCAGAGTTTCTCACTTGCGCTATCCGGCACTGCACCGGTCGATGTCGGCCAGTGGGAGATTCCCCGCTTCGAGTTGAATGAGGCAGCACGCCAAACCGGTGAATTGGTCGTACGACCTACAACCGGCATTCGGCTAAGAACCGTGTCACGTCAAAACGTGTCTGAAGCCGACCCGCACGCCATGGGCGGTAATGCTCAAGGTGCCCTCGCGTTTCGGCTCCTGCAACGCGATTGGAATCTGGTGCTCGGCATCGAAAAACTCGATCCATGGGTGACTGGTCAGGTGCTGCAGGAAATCACGATGCGAGAAGGTCAGACGCGTTCAGCGTTGATCGCAAACTTCAATGTACAGAACGCATCGATTGGTGCTTTGAGCGTCATTTTGCCGATTACGAACGAGGACGAGATCAAAACGCTTCGGGCCAGTGGCAACACGGTCAGTGATTTGGTCCGAACGGCACCGGATTCAAATATATGGGAAGTTCAATTCAAGCGCCGCGTGGTCGGCAAACTGCAATTCCGAATCGAATATGAGCGTCGCGGTGATCGTGAGAGCGAAGATGAAACCCTGAGCCCAATCGAATTTCCAGAAGCTCGCCAGATCGCATATTACTTTGGAATCCGTGCTGGTGGTCGGCTGGAACTGGAACACGATCCCCTCACGCAAGGATGGCAGCGGATCGACTGGAACATTGTTCCGCAGCCACTGCGGGAATCAGAAAACCGAAGCGCTCCATCGCTTGCGTTCCGCGCGGTTGCTCCCGACAGCGTGTTGAAGATTCACGCCAAACGCCATTCACTGGCCGATGCTCTCAAGCTCCGCGTCGCCGAAGGGGCGTTGACCACAGTTCTGTCGCCGACTGGCGATCAACTGACCTCGGTCGATCTGGTTATGGAAGTCATTCAGCGCAGCAGTCTGAGTGTTGGTCTGCCGGAGAGCGGTGAGTTATTCAGCATTTTTGTCAACGGGGAGAGCGTGAATTCTATTCGTCAGGGCGGCGAGACCAATGCATGGCAGTTCTACATTCTGCCTGGCATCGATGATCGCACGGCCCAGGTCCGCTTTGTCTATTCGGTCGCGGGCGATCAGTTAAGCAGTCTGAAGCTTACCAGTCCACAACTGAATGTGCCCCTCGAAAACATTCAGTGGAACGTCATTGCTCCGCAGGGCTTTGAGCTGAGTGACAATGATGGCAATCTGGAATTGATCAGGCAGACGAGTCAGAAGAACTATGACCGTGACTCGTACCTGTCAAAAGCGAGCGGAAAAAGACAGGTCCAGGCCCAACAGGCGACGCTGCTCCTGGAGCAAGCGAATCAGCTTCTGCAGGCCGGAGAACAATCCAAAGCCCGTTGGGCGCTCAACAGTGTGGCCAATCAGTACGCGCTCGACGCCGCCTCGAACGAAGACGCGCGTGTCCAGTTGGAAAACCTGCAAACGCAGCAGGCGATTGTCGGCCTCAACACGCGTCGGCAGCGTCTGTACCTCGACAACAACAGAGATGACGCCGACCTGGTCGATAATGAACAACTTCGACAGGCAGCAGCCGAAAACCCGGTTTTGCAACAGGATCAGCTCAATTTCCGCCCACAAGAACTCAGCCAGTTGCTGCGAGGGAATACGACGGCGGACAACGCAACTCTGCAGCAGATCGCGGCGCGGTTGGTTCAGCATCAACACACCACCGAACCTGCTCCGCAGGCAATTATCATCAGCCTGCCGGAAGAAGGAGAAGTCTATACCTTCGGTCGCAGTGTCCAGGTTGCCGAAAACGCACCGCTGGAGCTTGACCTTGACTTTGGCTCGAAACTACGACTTCATCTCTGGCAAACGGCGCTGGTGCTTGCTCTGCTTGCCGGCATCGGAGCTGCTCTGGCGTTTGTCACGACGAGAGACGAGAAGCTAACGCACGAAACACGGAATCACACTCCCTGAGATTGGCTGGCCAATGAGTGCCGCTGGCCAGCATCCTGATTGAACTGAATCGTGTTCTCACCGAGCGGTGTCGGCACGACTCGAGTTATAATTTCTCGCCAGCTGAGCGATCCGAAGTTCAACATCGCACCGAGGTTTCACGGGGTTCCTGTCACGACTATTTCTGCAGCGACACGCAATACAGATGTTTGTTGGAACGGAAGAAGATCTGGCCACGGCTGATCGCAGGCGTTGCGCTGAAATCTTCTGATTCCGATGTCACCCGATTCGTGGCCAGCTTTTCGAACTTGTCCGTCGGCTTGATGACATGGATGTCGCCACCGCGAGTTACATAGTAGATTTTTCCGTCACCGAGGACCGGGGACGAGTAGTCACTGCCTCCTCGACCACCACGACCGAATCCGCCAAATCCACCGCGACCGCCGCCTTGTTCTCGAGGTGGCTGACCGCCGGGTGGTCCACCAGTTTCCTGACCGGGGCCAGCACCTGGACGGCGACCACCGGGCCCGCCAGCTGACGCATCAGCCGCCGGTGCCGCACCACCGCCTTGCATGCGAGCCTCAAAAATCTGTTCGTCATTTGCGGCATTCACGCAGCGAGCCATAGTGCCGGAAATCAAATACATGCGACCTTCATAGAGCAGCGGCGTCGAGAAGCGATTACTGTCCCGACCGGACCAGACAACGTCCGTTTTTGTGATGTCGCCTTTGCCGCCGGTCTTGATGGCGATTGATCCACCGCCGCGACCTTCAACGGCATAGATTCTGTTATCCGCTACAACCACGCTGGAATTGAATTGATCCGTGGCCATCGCTTCGCAGAACCACTTGAGCTTGCCATTCGCCGGGTTGAGCCCCCAGATTTCGTTCGGCGCACCGATCACGACATCGGTACGAGTTTCGTCAATTTTTGCCAGGACCGGCGTGCCCCAAACGTTGCCAAGTCCATCACTGTCCGCACGCCAAAGTTCCTTACCCGTGGCTTTGTCGAGTCCTACAATAGCGCGAGATTCAGGGCCCGCAGCAACGACAATCACGTTGCCCGTAATAATCGGGCTGGAGGACGATCCCCACGTGCGATCGTCGGATTGCTTGCCAACGCTCGTCTGCCAAAGCTCAGTTCCTTCCAGATCATACGCAAGGACTCCGGACTTGCCGAGAAACACGTAGACGTTTTTCCCATCTGAAGTCGGTGTGTGCGATGCGTAACCGTGCTCTGGAACTCCCATGCCAGCAAAAACATCTTCGGGGAGCACTGCCGCGATAGTTTTCTCCCACAGGGTCTTCCCTGTGGTTCGATCAAGACAGACCAAATGTCGTTTCAGGTCTTCGATGTTTCCGGCATTCTGAGGATCCACTCCATAGCCGGAATAGCAGGTCACAAAAACTTTTTCGCCGACGACAATCGGGCAGGAAACGCCGGCACCGGGAAGCGCGACCTTCCACTGCAGGTTCTCAGTCTCACTGAAGTTCGTTGGCAGCGGATCCGGATCCGGTGAGATTCCTGTCCCGTTCGGACCACGAAAACGATCCCAATCCGAAGCCAGCACGTCATGGACGCTGAGGAACGTTCCCCAGAGCGAAATGGCCAACAGGGAGGCAGATAGTGTCAGAGCCGTTCGTTGTTGTCGGCCAGTTGTCGCTTGCAGCGTCATTCGACGTCTTTCTTGGGAAAACAGGGGATAATAGCAATTGATCGATCATGCGGCCCGCACCACACCTTCACAGAACTCGCTTGACTTCGCAATTCTGCGAGTTCCGAACTTGTGCCCGGCAGCCTACTGCAAACACCGAGTTAGCACTTCGGGTTTCGCCGATTATGCCGACTTTGCCGGATTCCGTCCAGATCGCCGGACATGAATACGCCGGTGAACTGGCTCGACTGACGACTGTCGCTTTAACCGTCTATACCTCAGGCGGTTGAGGTGGCACAATGCTGGGCCGTTAAAAATTTGCTATTGTGGAGGGTATACTTCACTTTGAATTGTGCCATTTTTGTTCGTCGTTGCGAAGCGTCGGGTACGACTGTCTCGTAGTCCCCGGCACGCCATCCACCTTGCGTGGATGGAAGCCCCGTCTGGCCACCAGACGCGACGTCGATTCCACATTGCTGCACGCCACCGAGCTTGCCTCGGTGGTAGCATCGTTTGGTTCAGCAACGTGCCCGGCAGCCAGATTCGCTTCCACCTGGGCAAGCCAGAGTGGAAAGCGGCGTGATGGGAATCGCGCCCCGATCTGGTTTCCAAATTTGGCTTCCACCTGGACGAGCCACGGTGGAAAGCCACAATATGCAAAGCCGATGCATGATAGAATCCCCGCTGATAACACGGGCCGCTCAGATCCTGCATCTTGAAAACCGGGCAACAACCCCAGATTTTTAACAGCCCTGGCTAGCGCCCTGCGGCTGATCGCCAAATGTGACACACCTGTTTTTCCCGCGGTCCTTAGGCGAATCGTTGATTGGGACCATGCACTCGAAGGAGCGCTGATCGCATCTGGAATTCAACGCTCCAGTTTCAGCCGTGCCAGCGTCTTTCCGATTCGAAGATAAATTGAATCGCCTGCAATCGCAGGATGTGAGTAGAGTTGCGTTCGATCCTCATGCAGTTTGAGACGCCCTTTGATCGCCGGGGTGACATCATCTGTCGCAATCAACAGAAGTTCACCGTTGTGTGAGAGTGCCAGTAGTCCGGTGTCGCTGGCAATCAAACAGCAGTAGTCGGAGAAGGCGTCGTCCTGGAGGGCGACCACTGTCTTAAGACTCTGCTCGGGGTCCAGACCATAGAAGTCGCTCCAGATTCCGAACGCTCGGCCGTTCGAAATCACGGGCGTGTGTGAATCCGGCTTCAGATCTTCGTTCGTCATGTCTGGTTCAGGAAAGAGTGTTCCGTCTGCGTTGAAATGGTAAACGCGAGTTCCATTGTTTTCGGATGACACTAACAGGCGGTCGCCGATTGAGACTGCGGTCGGCACATTCAGGTCACCGCTTTTCGGCGGAATCAGAGTCCAGAGACGTTTGCCTGTTTCCACGTCCCAGCCGCCGAGTGATCTTGCATCGTAGCCAACCACCTGCTGCGAATCCCCCACGGACTTCAACAGCAGGGATGAATACGCAGGATCGTTCCCGGCTGTCGTCCAGATAACGTCCCCCGTCTCAAAGTCCAGCGCCACGATGGACGCATCTTTTCCACCCGGCTGCAAAATCAACTTCTGATCGACAATGACCGGAGTTCCGGAGTGTCCCCAGATCAATTTTGGAGAATCAAACTTTCTGGCAATGTTGACCTGCCACATCATGATGCCGGTCTCAATTTCCAGGCAGCACAGATGTCCAAACGCTCCCAACGTGTAGACGCACTCTTTGTGGATCAGCGGAGTCGCCCGCGGCGAATTGCCGTAGTCCAGTTTACCAAGTGCCGGATAAGCATGTTGCCAGATCAGCATTCCGGCGTTCATATCAAAGCACTGAAACACGTCATTCTGATCGAGCGCATCGCGGCTGCCGATGACGACGTAACCGCTGGCGGCGGCAATCCCTCCGAGCCCTTCGCCTGCCAGTTCAGCAGTCCAGTCAAAGTCCGCCGTTTCTGGCAGCGCATCCGGCAGCCATGCGACTCGGGCATCCCGATTGGCACCACGCCAGCCGGGCCAGTCGCCGTTCTTTGCACTCTGGCTGTGTCGAAGACCGGAATCATGCTCCGTCAGGGCTTTTTTTTTGAATCGGCGGCAGTGGTGGCGGTTGCCGCTTGCTCTTCCCATGGAACGAAGCCGGAAGCAGTTTCCAGATCGACCAGCAGTTGTGCAGTCAACCCCACTTCATCCAATGCCGCAGAGAATTCCAACAGCTCTTTCCCGGTGAACGATGCTCTTGCGAACAACGTGATGAATGGCACTGGCTTGCTTTCACCGATCACGCGCAAGTCGCCTTTCTTGACTTTTCCGCAGCCTTCAAGAAGTGGCTCGGCATAGCTTGAAATCACCGCCGCAGCCTTCACATCAGTTCCCAGTTCCATCAAGGTCACTACTGCATTACTGCATGACGGAGATGTCTCAACAGGGATCGGCAGGACGATGTGATGGTCCTTCAGCAAGGCCATCGGAGCGGCAGATTTTTCATCGCAGTCCTCAGGTCCGAACAGAATGCGATATCCCTTGAGGTCGTCCACGGTCTTCGCGGGATCACTGCTGCGAACGACAAACAGACCCGTTTGCACAACCTTATCCTTCAAGTCCGTCAGGCGAGCCAGTGGCTTGAGTTCTAATTTCGCTTCTTTGGCATCCGACAACACCACTGAATGCTTTCCAATGATCAGGTCTGCCTTGCCATCGGATTTCTCCATTGCAGCCCGAAGCGATTCTGCCCAAACCACGTTGACTTCGCGTCCCAACTGGCCTTTCAGGAACTTGCCAAGCTCTTCGTACTTTCGCTGGGCGTAGCCTTTGACACAATCACACGCCAACGGTGCGGCCATGGGATCCATCACGACCAGCGTCAACACAGCCTCGCTGGATTTTTCGCTGGGTTTGTCGTCGGACTGCGACTGATTCGCAATGCCGCTGATCGCGACGCAGAGAGTCAAACATGAAGCAATCAGGCTTCTCATTCCGTGGCTCCTTTGAGAGTGGCTTCCGTTTCTGTTTCGACTTTCGAAGAAGCCGCTTCCGTTTCAACAGCCGCTGCATCCGCATCTGGCTTTACCCGCTGGTAACGATTACTTCCAAGGACTCGCTCATTGTGCATCAGCGAAATCGTCGCTTCGTCGTCGCTGACAAACTCGATCTTGTATTCATAGTACTGAATGTTCCCCTGAATCTTTGACAAAAACAGCGTGTTCCCATCCTGGCGGATGCACTCCCAGCCAAGTTCGTCCGACGCCATGGAGCCACCGCGCGTGGTCAACTTGCCATCCGCTTCGAAATGGAGGTAATTGGCCGAGTAAGGATCACTCTGGATTCGCCGCAACGCAGATCTTGCGATCGGAGTTGCCACGCTGCCTTTAACATTACCTGCTCTCGTTGTGTGGCTCTTCGGTTGGACTTCTTCGGCTACTGCTGTTCCATCGAGCGACCATTCGCCAACCAGTTTTTCACCCAGACCGCTGCGAGCGGTTTTTGCCATCTGTTCATCGGACGTCAACTCCGGCGCTTCCGCATTCGGCACGAGAACACAAATGTGATCTTTGTCGATATTCATCATGTAATAGCGATCGCGTGTCGCATCGAATCCCAACGCCACATGTTTGCATCCGCCGCCGATTTTCGCTTTGCCCACAACGCCCAGCAATTCACCCTCTTTACTGAATCGCTTGATGGTGCCGATGCTGGATTCCGCCGTCAGAATATCGCCATTGTCGCAGCAGCGGACGTTCATCGGATTACAGCAGCTTCCGAATCCATCGACTGCTTTTCGATCACCCTTGCCGAAATCCGTCTTTCGATTGCCGTCGCGGTCGAGGAGAGCCACCTTGAATTTTGTGTTTTCGGCAAGCACAAGATGATCATCGGTCGCCTGGATATCGCATTGGCCACAACATCCACCCA
>CAMAVB010000114.1 GCA_945861465.1 Candidatus Kuenenia stuttgartensis | reverse complement strand
GCTCCTGCATAGCGAGGACTGTGGCCCGATGGCTGGGCCAAGGTCCCGACCGTTCGAAATGCCGTCACTGCGAGGCCGCAATATCTGCGGGACACTTAAATCGAAGAGTGGATCGCCGAGGCATGCGAAGACACCGATGAACTCCGAGTGCTCTGTCAACCTTTAAAGTTGGGGTTGAATTGTATTTGTACGACGGACTTCCAGTCCGTCGGCGGTAACCTTTGTCGACGGACTGGAAGTCCGTCGTACCCGAAAATTGAGCCTTGACAGAGCACTAGTGCCGCAACGACGACAATGGGATCGCTTGTAGACATTCAGCCGCTCCGAAGAATTCAAACGACTAAGTGGTTTGTCGAACAACTGGTGGTCGACAGTGATGATGCGATTGTACTTCACCCCGATTCTGAGCAAGTCCGTTGTTAACTTCCACAACGAATCAAATTGCTCCCGTGCCAGCTCGTTGGACGGAGTCTGCGGGTGAATTCCCAACAGGAACAAAATCTCCGCCCGGTATACGTTGCCAGTGATAAAACAAATGCTTGCCGTGGGCCGTTACGTCCTGCAACAGGTTGCCATCAAGCCTCTTTGATTCCTTTTCAAACCGTCCTTGCGGTGAACACAGACCAATCGTCTGGCCTACAAACCATCCGCGATGATCACGAGCAATCCGGTGAATCGTGTGTCCTTCAGGCATCAGGTTTGACTTTCTACGCTGAGATGCGATTTCTAAAACAATTTCAATTGCGATGCGGTCGTGTTATGTTTCATTGAGAGCGATCCGAGGATCCTGCCTGCAGCCGCCATGCCGCTAAGAAAAGCGCCCTCCACCCGAGGGCCGCCGGCCCAGTCACCGCAAGCCGCGATCCCGGATTCCGCATCGAAGAAACAACGCTCGCTCGGCGGATCGACGGGAAGTGCGAACTTCCAGCGATGAGCTTTCAGGTGAAGCGGAGATTGCGGCGGAACCCCTGAGTCCTGCCAGAATGTGGCCAGCAATTCCTGAGCGACTTCATCTGCGGAGCGTTCCCAATTCTCCTTCGTCCACTTGTGACCTGCGTGCAGAACAAGATGTTCGGCATTCATTGGGCTCGTTGATCGATTAGGTTTGGTGCTGTTGCGGGCAACCCACGTGAGCACGGAACCGTGAATGAAAGCGCCGACCCAGTCACTGGTAATCGGCCGCTCAAACGACGCCATAACGGCCCAGCAGGGTTGCATCTGAATCTTCGAAATCGGTTGAGCGAGTTTAGGGAAATTCACAAGCAAGTCGGCGGTTTGAGGTGCTGGAGCCGATACGATCATACGCTGAAACGTGCCCAGCATTCTGCCGGCTTCGTCCGTCAAACGAATCCCTTCCTCGACCGATTCAATCTTCCCGATTTGCGTTTGCGTCTGCACATTCAGTTCGGTTGCCAAATGTCTGCAAACGGCATTCATCGACGGCGATCCGACGAATCGCTCGTTCGTATCCGGTTTTTCAAGCACCCTGCCGTGTGTCAGTTCCACAATCTTGTGAGATGGATCAAATTCGGTATCCGGCCAACGTGCGACAACGCCCTGCTGCAACCAGGAATCGACGTAACGCCGAAATCCAGGATCGCGCGCCGTAAAATACTGAGCCCCATGATCGAAGGTGACATGGCCTTCGACACCATCGACTCGTCGGTTCGACATTCTCCCACCGACACTGTTGCCTTTGTCGAACACGGTGACTGGTAAACCATGGTCGGCCAGTGTTCGAGCTGCACACAATCCGGAAATTCCTGCACCAATCACCGCAACGCGCGGGACAGGATCGAATCGAGGCCTCGCAACACGTGCCCGGTAAGATTCTGTGTCCAGCCGCTGCGCATGCTCTCTGGTTGAACGCGGCCGTACCGTGCCCAAAATTTTCGTTTCGGGTTCGAAAGGACGATCAAACTGCCCGAGGCACCACAGCAATCCGCCGAACGACGCAGGATCACGCCCGTCGAGCGCGTAACGATGATTGAGATCGATTAAGAGTTTCAATGCGTCCTGTGGCAATTTCGTCCAGTTCAAAATCGCTTTGCCCCAAGTCATTCGCACGTTGTTGTGAAGCTCTCCCTGCCTCAGCAGCGACGTCTGCGCGGCATTCCAAAATGCGTCGTTCGTTTGTGCTCTGGCCAATTGCTCCCACGTATAAAGCTCTGGACGAGGATCGACGGTATGCGTCTGCAGTGTGGCCTGCGCCCATTCCGGAAGTGCTGACCATTGGTCGTGATCGGCTCGATGATAGCAAAACGCATACGCCAACTCGCGCCAAATCAGCAATTCGTCGAGATACTTTTCGCTTCCCGCGCTGTTGATCGCGGCTGCCTCCCTCGCAATCCGCAAGGGCGACACCATGCCATAGTGAAGATAAGCGGACATGCGACTGACTCCATCGACCAGAGCGTTGTTTCGTCGAGCGGCATAACGGCCCAGTCCAGTCTGGAGGAATTGATTCCAGCGAGCGTAACCCGCGTTCGAACCACCGTGCGTGTCAACTACCGGCCCCACCGAATGGTCGATCTCACAACGTGATACCAACTCGGGCAAATCAGCTGCCTGCAGGTCAATGGGTTGGAACGGGAGCGTGCTGAGATCGAAGGGGCGCACCGTAGAATCCATGTTCGGCCATTCACGAGCCAGCCGCTCGCCGTACAACTTCTCTGTGGCACTTCGGAACTCAAAAGCTCGTGTGTAGTGCCGTTTCAGCAATCGCATGGGAACTACGCAGGCCGTGTCCACGCAAATCACAGGCGTGGCGACTTGACTGGCCAACGCTGTCAGGAATCGACGCGGCGGATCGACCGGCATCTCCTCAGTAACCACGATCGTTGCCTGTTCGGCAAGGGTCGTCAGGTGCGAGCCACAGTCTTCGCGAGTCGCCAGATGAAAAACGTAACTGATCCCGCGCTGCCGAAACTGCATTTGCACATCGCGCGCTCCTTCCAGCATGAACATGTGGTGCCGGTCAGACGCGTAATCGTAATGCTGTGAGATGGCCTGATACACAAGCAGCGGCAATCGCTGCTGATCGGCCATCCTGATGGCCACCTCCAAAGCAGGATTTTCATCGGCCCGCACGGCAGTCCGCATCCAGTACAGCACGAAATGCCCATTCTCACTCGTGCCTTCCTGATGAAGACGGATTCGCTCCAAGAGATGAGCGGGCAAATTTGACAGTTGATGATTTGGCATTGAGTCTGGGGATCGAAATTTAGAATCGAAGTTAAGACCGCTTGGTTAGTTCAGGATTTCATGTCAGAGGAAGAGCTTCGAATTCGGCAAGAGGAAATCGACCGCATCTTCAAGATGGCGTGGGAAGACGGCACGACGTTCGACGAGATTGGGGTGCAGATGGGCCCACGATCTGCGCGAGTAGTGAAGCAGCGGCGAGCGAAACTCAAGCTGAGTTCTTTTCATGCTGTCACAGATTCGCACCGTTGCTTGTAACACGGTGTCGATACTGCGAACCAGGCTATCGCGACAATCAACATCCGCTGGCCCGAAAGCACCGGCCAAAGTCATGTCTGATGTGTTCTGTGTCCACTTCACTTCCACTCTCCGTACACTGTTTCCACGACTTGCGATGAAACAGTATACATGGAATCGGCTGAAACACGGATTCAGCGAAGACGGTTACGCATGTAAAGTTGCATAACACGTGGGCAGAATTCCTGAATTCAAAGGCTGCATTCTGTTGAATGGCTGGCTTGGGCTTGCTCGATGGACGAACTCTATCGCACTTTGATCTCTATGAGTTCATCGCGGTCATAATCGTCGCTGATTTTGAAGACTGCCTGACTAAACGACGGTGGTCCAAGGAGTCCTCGAGCGTTGTTTGAAAAACCGTACGGCTCGGTCGGAATGCCGATCTGATTCTTCGACAATGTGCCGTTTCCGTCGATGTCCTGAAAAACGGCGATGGCGATCGGTTGATTTTGCGGCAGTTCAAGTGAAAATCGAACCTGCCCTTCCGTCGTGGAGACAACGGTGGTCTTGCTGCTGAGTTCGGACTTCGGGAACCCGGCCTCAGATTCAAACACGGCCACGAAGACGCTGGATGTTTTCGGTGTCAAACCTATGACGCAGAACTTGTGCTCCTGCCCCACAGCAGGAATTGTCTCTGCGGAAGTTCCGGTTTCGGAGCCACTCGCGCTCATCAGCGTCGTCTTTGAATCAACACCAACAGCAGGTGGCGTGTCTGCCTGCGGCATTGTAACAGCGGGATAAGAAGTCCCGGCGACTGCCGCCTCCTTTGTCGTCAGTCGCTCATTCGGTATCCCGCCTGATTCTACCGGCTGGGGCAGCATCGAGTCCTGAAGCAGCAGGAATCCGCTGGCGAGGCCGGTGATGACAAGCAGAACAAAGACTGGATTGATTTTCTTCATGAATACACCCCGTGAATCACCCGCGCTTCCAGCGACGGGAAAATACCAATGCCAACATCCCAAGGACAAATGCGCTTCCCAGCAGCACGGTGACTTCCGTCTGCAGGCTGGAGATCGGTGACTGGTACCAGAATACTTTTTGGTAGCCATCCAGAGCCCATGCATTAAACGTCCATTTGCCAATCTCTTTCATTCGGTCGCTCATGACAAACCGAGGGATCATGCTTCCACCAACGGCCGACATGCTCAGGATGATCACCACCGATGCGGCATTCAACTGAGCCCGTGACTTGCACAGTGTTGCCATCAGCATGGCAAAGCTGGACGTTGCCGCAGCGGTGCAGACCGTCATCACCGCAAATCCATCAAGATGCTTCCACAACTGGATCCGGAAGATCATCTCTGCCCACAGAAACATGACGCTGATCTGCACCCCCCCCAGCAGGAAAATCCCGAGCCACTTGCCGCCGATGATGTGAAACAATCCAGCTTTGCTGACCAGAATCCGATCGAGCGTTCCGGACTCTTCCTCTTCCAGCAGCGCCGCTGCATTACCGGTGGCGGAAAACAACAAAAACAACACGGCAATTCCCGCCGCATACATCGCGATGCGAGGATTCTCCTGACTCGTGGCTTGCGGGTTCTCCACCAGAATGCTCACGTCGTCGATATCGCCAGTCAGATCGCCACCACCCTGATCTTTATCTTCTGCCTTGCTGCTCCGGTCGGGACTCACAGATTCCGGGAGAGTCCAGCGGCTGGGAACAATCGCTTCGGTTTCCCCAGCGCGGACGACTCCGTGTTCGTCGGTTGCCATCAATTGACCGGTCTTCGATTCACGAAAAGCTTCTGCGGGAGTCATTGGAACATCAAAGAACGAGTCATCCAGTGGTTTCGGAATCTCAGAGTCGGGATGGTCGTGCGGTGAGGAGCTTTCGTTCTGAATTTGGGCTGTGTCTTTCCCGCCACGCTGCAGACTCGAGAATTTTTCAGCGAAGGCCTGAGCTTGCTTCTGGGAGAAGAAGGCATTCACAGTCGATTTGACCATGGCGACGGCCATTGAATTCTGGCCGTCGGTCACCAGAGTCACGGTCGATGGATCATCTGCCTCGTCCGTCGGGACATGGCACGGCAATTTAATAATCAGGTCGAAACGCCCCGAATTCTGAGCGTCCTGAATGAGGTACGACTCCCTGGCATCATCGAGACTCTGAGAGTTCTGGTTGTCGTTCAGCGACGTGCATTGCAGCGATGAATTGGCTTCAAGAAACTCACGCAAATCCGTTGCGACGAGCGTTGGTTCCGCGCATACCAGACCAATTCGCAGTTTCTTGTCGCTTCCGGTCGCAATGCCGTTGCTAAAGATCGCGGCGAAGATGCTGAAGAAGATGACCGGCATTACGAACACCAGCAGCAACTCCAGAGGATTGTTCCGCAGCCGCAGATACATGATGCGAAGGATTGTCAGGATCATTCCCGAAGACTCCTTCCGGTTAATTCCAGAAACACATCCTGCAGACCAAAACTGCGAACATCAATCTGGCTGGGCTCGTGTTCCAGCTGCTTCAGGACAGCCAGAACCTGCGGCAGTTCTTTCATGGAGTCAATCGCGCACTTAGCGCTCGTCCGGCGTTCATCGAACGAAAATGCCGGCAGTTCCTTCAGATACGGCTGATCAAAACGTACAAAGACGCGATGCGGTCTGCCGATCGTCTGGCGGACCAATTCGGACAGTTTTCCGTCTGCCACGATCGTGCCATGATCGATCACCACAATTCGATGACATCGCGTCTCAACTTCGTCCAGTTGGTGTGTCGTCAGCAGCACAGCCGCTCCCTGCGCTGTGAGTTCATCCAACATGGTGTAGATTCGTTCCCGACTCTGCGGATCGACGCCGACCGTCGGTTCATCCAGCAGCAGCACTGATGGTCGGTGCAGTACGCTGCAGGCGATGTTCAATCGTCGCTGCATACCACCGGAAAGTGTCTTCACCAACGACCGAGTTCTATCCTTCAACGCGGCCCAGTCCAGAACCTCGGCGATTCGTTCCTGAAGCGTCCGTCCCGAGACACCTTCCAGTCGCCCAAAGACCTCCAGATTCTGTTGCACGGTCAGGTCGGGATACACGGCCAGATTCTGGGGAACCAGTCCGAGGCGAGCCGTTCCGGACGCATCCGAATTCGCTGAACCCTGCATCCGAATCTGTCCCGAATCCGGTTTCAGCAGACCGCTGATGCAACGAATCATGGTCGTTTTCCCGGCACCATTCGGGCCAAAGAATCCCAGCAGCTCTCCGGGAAACAACTGCAGCGAGATTCCCTTCAGCGCTTCGCGGCCACGATACTTCTTGCGCACCTTCGTCAGTGTCAGAATCGGTGTAGGCGTCTCGGTCATGATGTGGCAATTTCATAACTTCGCTGACGCCATTGAACGCTTTTCCCCAGTCGCTTCCGCAGCAGTGAGGTCCACTGAATCAGGAGGAACAGCATAATAGCCACTGGATTCAACAAACACGCCAGCCACGCTCGATCAAACCGCCAGCAGCACACGATTCTCGGCAGATAGCTCAGCACACAGGAGGTGACTATCGGAATCACGAGAGTACTGCTGATCCGCCCTGTCGCCGTTGCCATCAGAAACAGCACCGGCGAGACAAAGGCCAGCAACATCAACGTTGTCATCACGGCCAGCAAAGGCATCTTCGCAAATCCTTCTCCTGCATTCTTGAGCAACCCGGACCATGTTTCAGCGAACGACGTGTACATGCGGCAGCTCGCCAGATCCGAAGCATCGAACAAGTCCGTCATCAGGCCGGAGCGTCGATATGCACGCGGCAGCATGATGCCATCGTGCAGAGACTGGCAAATCGAACTGTGACCACCGCTGAGTTCATAGGCGTGCTTCGTAGTGATGAAAAATTGGCCGCAACCAGCCGCCGCACTGGTCATGCGAGTCCATCGCATCAAACCGAACGGCAGAAAGCACAACAGAATCAAGTGGATCAAAGGAATCAGTAACTGTTCACCGATTGTGCCAACTCGCTGATGAGGAAATCCGCTCAACAAGTCGGCCCCGGCCTGCTGTCTCATCCGGACAGCTCGAAGCAGCGCATCAGGAGTGAGTGCCACGTCAGCATCCAGAAACACAAGTTCCGCAAACGAGGCGTGCTGAGCCAGTTGCCAGCACGCAAACTGCTTGCCGCTCCAGCCTGAGGGCACTGGGATTCCTCGGATCAGCCGCACGTTGGCATGCTCGCGGGAATAGTTCATTACAATTGAATCTGTTCCATCCTGACTTTCATCATCAAGCACACAGATTTCGCAGCATATGCCTTCACTGCTCAGCACGGAATCGATCAGGGGGCCGATCCTCAGGGCTTCATTTCGTGCGGGGATCAGGACGGAAACGTTGTGTATTCCTGTAGGGTGGGACAAGCGCAGCGCCGGCCCACCATTGAGTTCACTGCAATCCGGTGGGCCGGCGCTCGCATTGCTCGCTGGTCCCACCCTACGACCGCAACAATTCACAGCCTCGGAGGCAGCAATGACTCCCGGCGATTTCCGAAAGAACAGCAGGTTCACGAGAAACATCGCGGAAACGAATGCGCTGGCTCCGAACGTTGACCAGATCAGGATAGATGCTGCGACATTCGTCATGTGAGTTCCCCATGGACCGAACCGACTGGCAACACAGGTTCGTTCTGATGACGGTCCTGGAACTTCTGACCTCGCATACCGGCCGCCAGTCGCCGCCACAGGTCGTAGAGGCCTCCAACACCCGCTCGACCCACAGACAGCGTCGTGAAAGCCGCTGGGTTGCGAGCGATCGCAAGCCCCGCCAGTGAAGCCTGAGTTTCAGCAAGAGCTTGTTCCAGCTCAAGCGTTCGAGTGTCTCGTTCCGCCGATAATGCACTGCATGCGACGGGCGAACCAAAGCGCACGAGCAGTTCCGAAGAGCGTTCATTCCAGAACGTGTATTCGATCGCCATCGGCAATGCAGTGCCGGAGAATTCTGAGTCGATCAGATGACTCAGCCCATTCATGAATCGCGCGGGTTGTCGAATGTCGTGAAATCTGCCGGCCGGTGTCAGCCAGAGGATTGTCTGTGGATTCCTGAGCAGCTCACGACTGGTCCGCAGAAATTCCTTCGCGCCACTTGCGGTGTCTCGTTCGACCGGAAAAAAGCCCAGCCGTTCCAGAATCGGATAACTCCGGAGTGCTTCGACATCCATCGGAGCCGCGAATATGCGGCCTGGGAAAAGCAGATCGGTCATCAGCACACCGGTCATCGGGTCCCACCAGCCCGGGTGATTGATGAAACAAACGATTGGCCGCGCGGGCAATCCGATGAGATGTTCGTGCCCGGCGACTCGGACGGCGTTGAAGTTTTTCCTGACAAACCGCCGGACGTAACGACGAAAGCCCCAGTTCAGGATTTTCGAGGGCAGACTGGACATGTCGTTTCTCCAAACATCAGCCGGAACAAGCTGGCAGAGTGTTGATTTGATGGGTTGTGTGCCACTGGCTCTGCCAGTGGCACACATCAGAGCACGATTGACAATGCACCAGGGGGTGTGCCATCCAGCATGGTCTCGCTAGGCCGCTCGTTCCTTCACGTTCTTCTCTGTCCTCGTACCAGCACTGCGAAGATCCTGATCGACCGTATCTGCCGCGATCCAGCCCGACATCATCACCATCGGCATCCCCGGACCAGGATGAGCCGATCCACCTGCCAGATACAGTCCTTTCAACTCTGAGACCCGATTCGCCGGTTTGAATGCCCCCATGAATCGACCATGGCTCGCCAAACCGTAGATAGCTCCATTCAGAACGTGATATCGAGTATGGATGTCAGCCGGCGTCAATGCATGTTCCACTTCGATCCGATCTTCGATGTCTTCCATCCCTGCCGTGGATTTAAGCTTGTTGATGATCACGTTCCGATAGGCGGGCAACATGGTCTTCCAGTCGTGGTGCTTTCTCAGATACGGAGTATGCACCAGCACATACAACGCTTCGCCGTCACCCGGTGCGACACGATCCCCCGAAAGCGACGGTGCGCAGACATAGCAGGTCGGATCGACTGCCGGCTCACCCTGCTGGTAGATCTGCTGAAATTCAACATGCGGATCCCTGCTGAACACAAAATTGTGATGCAGAATATGGTCGTATTTTTTCCGCAGCCCCAGATACAGGACAACGCCGGAACACGCCGCTTCGAATTTCCGTCGGGACATGAATCTGTTGGCGACCGTCGGCGGCAGCAGTTCCTGGCAGGTTCGCACACAGTCAGAATTGGAAACCACTGTGGCTGCTTTCAACGAAGTGCCGTTGTTAAGCGTGACACCTTTGACATGCCCCGACTGTGAATCAATCGACTTCACCTGCTGACCAGTGATGTATCGCACGCCCAGTTCCCGTCCCAGTCGAACAAGAGCTTCAGGCACGGCCCGCGTGCCGCCCATCGGATACCAGATGCCTTCGTTCGTCTGCATATGCGCGATGCCGCACAACACTGCCGGGGATGCTTCCGGAGACGAGCCGACATACTGCGTAAAATGATCAATCATCTGCGCAATCCGCTGGTCCGGAATATGCGACCGCACCAGGCCCGCCACGGTCTGCCCGAATCGCAGACTCAGGACATCCCGCAGGACCTTCAGGGAAAACGACTGTTTGAAATCCATCGTGTCCGCGATTCCGCCGACGCTTTTCCAGAAGAAGAAGCGATTGGAAACTTCGTCGAGTTGCTTCGAAATTCCCATGAACTTTTCGTATCCGGCGCCGGTCCGCCCAGAGCCGGTGAATTCTCTGAGGCTGTCCTTCATTTTGGGCAAAGACTCCACGAGGTCAAACTGGGTGTCATCGTCAAAGAAGCAACGCCATTGAGGATCCAGCCGCACCATCCGGAGATAGTTGTCCAGAGATCGGCCGGCATCCGAGAAAACTCGACGCAGAACGGAAGGTAAAGTCAGAATTGTGGGGCCCATGTCGAAGCGATAGCCCCGATCTTCCAGCAAAGCAGCTTTGCCGCCGAGCCATTCATTCTTCTCCACCACAGTGACTGCATAACCTCGTCCGGCCAGGGTACAGGCCGTTGCCAATCCGCCGAGACCGCTGCCGACGACGATGA
Source organism: Candidatus Kuenenia stuttgartensis (assembly GCA_945861465.1). Classification (GTDB taxonomy): domain Bacteria; phylum Planctomycetota; class Planctomycetia; order Planctomycetales; family Planctomycetaceae; genus SXXK01. Next base: position 12,964 of record CAMAVB010000114.1, on the reverse strand, counting down.
CGTCCGATTGTTCCTTCATGATTTTCGTTCTCCCAAAGTTCTTCTGAATTTCAACTGAGCAAGAGTGGCCCGGATCATGTGCGGAACTGCCGCCAAAGTCTGCCACGGGCCGGAAGCGTGCTCCAGCCGAATCAATTGTTCAAGCACATCCGCATCGACCGGCGTTGGTGACTGCAGATGAGGCTTGAACCAGCGTCGTGTCGAGACGATCGTCTTCAACTGCGTCATCTCGAGCAGACCCGCTTCACCGCGAGTCATCCCATACCCACTTGCACCCCGCCCGCCAAACGGAACGCGAGGATCGGCGGTGGGCACGATCATGTCGTTGATGACCACGCAGCCCGCATGGATTTTTCGAGCAAACGCCTGACAGCGAGCCTGTGATCCGAACACCGTGGCACTCAACGCATAGGGGCACTTTTGATGATCCTGAAGCGCCTGTTCTTCCGAGCGGACGCGCAGAAACGACAGCACTGGTACGAAGAGATCTGACCGGGTGACGGCCATGTCAGCCGTGACTTCATCAAAAATCACCACACCCTGCAGTTCCGCCTGTCCGGTGCTGAAGCTGATCCGACCTGCCACGAGTTTCGCTCCGGCAGCGACAGCATTCTGGATCTTTTCCACGGCAGTTCGTGCGGCATCGCCACGCGCGACCGTTTCGATGCACCCTTGAGCTATCAGTTTTTTCAGCAGGAGTGAAAGGACCTGATCGACCATTCGATCGCTTGCGAACACTCGTCGCGGAGCCATGCAGGTTTGACTGTGGTTGAGCGTCAATCCGAACAGCAGGCAATCACTCGCCAATTCCGGGTCGGCGTCGTCCAGAAGGAATACAGCGTCGCACCCCGAGAGTTCCATCACAGCAGGAGTTGCCGATTCCGCCAACTCGCGACTCACCGCCCGCCCGGTATTCACGGAACCGGTGAGGAAAACTTTGTCGATTCCAGAGCGGATCGCAGTGATGGCGGTCAGCGGATCTTCGGCAAGAATCTGAACGAGATCCGCCGGCAGGCCGCTCGCTATTGCCAGATTCACAAGCGTCTGAACGGCAGCAGTGCAGTGTGCAGCGGGTTTGATCAAAACCGCGTTGCCTGCCGCTACCGCCTGAAGAATCTGGATGCCAGGCAACATCAGTGGGTAGTTTGAGGGCCCGATGACCAGTACGACACCAAGAGCTTCCGGTCTCAGAGCCACACGGGTTCCCCAAAGCCACATGGGACGTGCTTTGGAGCCAATCCGTTTTTCTTTCAGAATACGTGGCGCTTCGATTTCCAAAAATCGGCAGGCATCAAGCAGCGGCAGCACTTCCGCCGCGAGGGTTTCCGCAACATCAGGTCGCGACACTCCTGCCGCGATCTCGCGAGGATTCGCGGCGATCCGCAGGCGAAGTGTTTTCAGGATTCCAAGACGGTCACTCAAAGCGCGCTCAGCCCACTCGGACTGGGCAGTTCGTGCTCGACACAATGTGCGTTCCACGACATTGTCAAGCGAGGTGTCATCCGAGTGCTCTGCTTTCGAAGCCTCGGCAGAGTGCAGCCGCAAAGTTGACGCTGCCCGGGATGCGATGCCGACGGAAGCTTTCATCACGCTGCCCTCCGCTGCGGCACATCAACTCCGCGGCGATCCGTCGGAATTGACGCGAATTCCGGATACTGAAGCCGCAGCAAATCACACATCATCCGGGCCGAGATCCGCGCCGATTCATAGATGACAGGCAGCCCGCTGCCCGGATGAGTTCCACCACCGACAAGATACACCTGCTTCAGGTCGTCATACTGGTTGTGTGGCCGCAAATGGAGCATCTGTCCAAGATTGTGCGCCAGATTGAATGTCGCTCCTCGAAAGATCTGATACGTGTTTTGCCAGTCGTCGGGTGTCACAATTTTTTCGAAGCGGATCCGCTCTTCGACATCGTGGAGGCCGATCTTCTTCATCTGACGGATGACCTGAGCGCGAAATGCCCGGCTCTGCTTCGTCCAGTCGATGTTGGGCCCCTGATGAGCGACCGGCACAAGCACATACAACGTACTCATCCCCTGCGGTGCCAGTGTCTCGTCCGTGACACAGGCATTCTGCACGTAAAACGATGGATCCTCAGACAGCACTTTCAGGCGATCGATCTCGTCAAGATTCTTCTCGTAGTCCTCTGCAATGTAGATTGTGTGATGCGGCAAATCGTCGTATCGACCTTCAATGCCCAGATACATCATGAACGTTGAACACGAGTACCGGCTGCGTTCCAGCCGTCGGTTATTCCATCGCCTGCGAAGTTGATCCGGCACCAGCCGCTGCATGGCATTTGCAAAGTCCGCGTTGATCACCAACGCATCAAACTCGTGATCGCCGGTTCGGGATCGCAGGCCCACCGCCTTCCGTCCATCAAAGTGCAACTGCTCGACTGGTTCACTCAATCGGATATCAACGCCCATGTCTCGGGCCACGTCGGCCATTTTTTCGCTGACTGCAGCACAGCCCCCGGTCGGATGAAAGACACCGTATTCGTATTCAAGAAATGCCAGAATCGTGAACAGGCTTGGACACTGAAAAGGCGACATTCCCAGATACTTTGACTGAAATGAAAATGCTGTGATCAGCCGCGGATCTGAAAAGTGCTGTTGCAGATCTTCGGCAACTGACCGCCACGGGCGAAGCCACGGTGCAGCTTTCAGCACCGATGGACGCAACAGATCGAGCACGCTGCTGAAAGGTGATTCCAGAATCGGACGAAACCGCTCCAACTTCGTGCGGTTCTCGAGGATGAATCGTTCGAACGACGCGGCATCGTCGGGTGAGATGCGCGCGATCTCAGATCGCATCCTCGCAATATCGGGCGTAGCATCAATTCGCCCGCCAGCACCAAACTCCAGGCGGTACTGAGGATCCAGCCGCGTCATCGGCACGTCCTGCCAGAGATCGCGACCAACAGATCGGAAAATTTCTTCCAGCACCCGGGGATACAGAAAGAACGTAGGTCCTGTGTCAAATCGGAATCCGTCTGCTTCAATGGCCGAACACCGTCCGCCAACACGTTCCGCACGCTCGAACAGCGTCACTTCCGCTCCGGCCTGGGACATCAGCATGGCATTCGCCAGTCCGCCCGGACCAGCGCCGACAATACAGACTTTCTTCCTTTTCGCTGACATCCTTGTCATCGCGTTTCCTGTTACTTCGGGAAATTGACCGAGAACGGCAGATTATGCCGATTTCTGAAAACTCACACAATGCGAATCCGCGCCTGCGAAAACAGCAAAACGGTTGGGTAAGTGAATTGAGCCTGAGGCTGGTGAAATCATCAGACAGGCAGGACAATCGACTCAGATTTCACTGCCGAGAGTATTCGCATCACTTCGTCACGAGTCAGCTTGCTGCCAGCCCCATTGCTTCGGAGTCTGCTCAACGAACCTTCCGCCAGAAAACAAAGAAACCGACAGAAAAGCAGGATGTCGGTCGGGAAATCGTTCTTTTCAAGTAGGCTGATGTACATGAGAGCGTCTTCGCGGGCGGCATAGGCCAGCTGGAAGACGCTTTCGCGAGAAGTCCCGATAGGAATAAAGACTCGACCACTGGTTGCATCACGATCGGCATCTTTGAGTATATTTGTCAGTTGAAGGAATTCACCAAAGCCGACTGATAGTTGCCGGAGTTCTTTCCGTGCGACAGCTCCTGGGGGATGGTGAAAGACGAAAATGTCCGTCAGCAGTTCTCCCACAATCCCCGCCACGGCATAGCAATAAAGCCGAAGATCACCTACCGTCTGAATCTGAATCTGCTCACGGGAACTCATCGATGCATCAATAAAACGGATCATACCACTGATCGTCGAAGCCAACGCTTTGCGAATGTCATTCGCCACGGTTGATGGCAATTCGCCAAACAGGGCCATCAGCCTCGGAAGTTGAATCAGAAGTCTCTCCGTTGGGCTCTCTGTGGGCCACAGACCTCCAAAGCTCATCGAAGCGTCACCCGAATACTCGCTGTATCGAGTCGTCTCTACTGCCGCTTTGTTCAGGCATGTTCTCATGGCAGTGAGTAACGAAATCTTCGTCACTGCGTCGCCTTCCGGGGCGTCTTCAATGCTGTCCGCGACGCGGAAGAGCAGATAACTGAGACCGATGTGCCGCCGACGCTCTGCGGTGAGCAAAGGAATCGCCAATGCGAATGTTCGACTGGTGCCTTGGAGCAAATCGTCTATAAAGCGGTCGTCATCATGGAGATGATCTAATGCTGTTGATGTCTGCATCACGGTATCCATACCCCGCACCAACCACTGAAGAACTCAGAGACTCGGAACGCCCCCGCTATCATAATGAATGTGGTTCGATTGACAAGCTGAAGTTTGGTGAGGGATACACCCGGATTTATCAGGCAACTTTATGAACGTTTTACTTGCCAGCCCTCGTGGATTCTGTGCAGGCGTGGAGATGGCCATCGAATGCCTGGAGGAGGCAATTCGTTGCATCGGGCCGAAAATCTTTGTTTACCACGAAATTGTCCATAACAGGATCGTGGTGGACCGTTTTGAGAAACTAGGCGTGACTTTTGTAGAGACTCTCGACGAAGTGCCCGAAGGCAGCGTTCTGGTGTTTAGTGCACACGGCGTTTCCCCCGAGGTGCGGCGCGCGGCTCACGCGCGAAGGCTGCAGACAATCGACGCCACTTGTCCGCTGGTGACCAAAGTGCATCTTGAGGCCATTCGATACGCCCGTCAGGGATACGATATTATTTTGATTGGACATGATGGCCATGATGAGATCATTGGCACTCTGGGTGAAGCTCCAGAATGCATCGTTCTCGTAGAGACACCCGAAGACGTCGAAAAGCTTCCGTTCGCGGCCACTCACAAGCTTGCCTGTCTTACGCAAACAACGCTGAGTATGGACGAAGCCAACGCCGTGATTCAAAGGTTGCGTCAGCGATATCCCCACATCGAATCACCCGCAACGGAGGATATTTGTTACGCCACGACGAATCGTCAGGATGCCATTAAAGCAATTCTGGAATCCGCAGATCTTCTGATCGTACTTGGCAGCCAGAATAGTTCCAACAGCCGCCGACTGATGGAGAAAGGTCTCTCGAAGGGTGTGCCAAGCTACCTGGTTGATGCTGTCGGCGAACTCCGACTGGAATGGTTTACAAACGTCGAGACCGTGGTCGTGACCGCCGGGGCAAGCGCCCCCGAGTCAGTCGTGACGGAGTGTATCAACTATCTGAAGCAGCACTTCGACGCTTCGATCTCCGATGCAGTACTCCGTGACGAAAGCGTACGTTTCCCGTTGCCTCGCGAGTTGCAAAAACTCCGAAATGGCGGTTCAATTTCTGCCGCCGGATGAAAGGCTCCCGATGATCGCCCGCGTGTATCAGCATGAGTTCGCAAGCGTGGAAGACTACTTGCACCACCGTCGACCCTATTTGATGGTCGGTTCCATTCAATCGGTCGGCGACCGTTCAATCGAAACATCCACGCATGTGACCGGCGCCGAATCCTTCCTTGCCGGTCACTTTCCAGGATCTCCGATTGTTCCCGGTGCCATGCTCCAGGAAATGACGACTCAATCCGCTGGAATTCTGCTGGCCGCCAGATTTAACCCGATGGAGGAGTTCAACACGCATGACCCGTTTTTTAACAAGTATGCTCTGGGAGTGCTGGTGAGAGTGAAGGGGGCACGCTTTCGAGGCTTCGCGCGACCGGGCGATACACTGCACACGTATGCCGAGTTGACGGATCAAGTGGGCGAAATTTTCGAATTCAAAGGTCGCATTTTGCTGAACAGCAAGTCGATCATGACCATCCGTTTTCAACTGGCGAACATTCTGTCAGAGACGTTGCAAGGTGTTCGAAATCTCCAGCCGCGCTGATTCTCCGAGTTCTCGGTAACAGTATTTGAGATTGGGGTAGACGGACCAAGCGCAGCGATTGGTCCGGGCTACACACTCATTGCAGGTTGGAAGTCCTGACGACGCGCCGCGCCGAATCACCGGCAACCTTCACTGAGGCTCCTTGGGATCACCGCACTTCGCCACCGGCACGCAGGCGATGACCGCTATCCCGACGCTTGCCAGCACGCCAGCGAGGATGGATTGCCATACGGCGGCAGAGAAATAAACTGTCACCACGACAGCAACTATCACGCCTGCGACAGCTTTCACTTTCACATCTTTTCGGATTCCTCCGTGAACCTGCCAATCAATCAGGACTGGCCCGAAAAACCTTGATCTCAGCAGCCGCGAATTGAGCCGCGGAGAAGATCGCACCAGGAAACAGCTGGCCAACAACAGGAACGGTGTCGTCGGCAAACCGGGGATCAGAACTCCTGCGCATGCCAGCAAGAAGAAGACACTTGCCAGGAGTAGAAAAAACAACCTTGCAGGCGCAGCCATGTGACGCCATCGGGAAGGATCGTTCAAGGCTGGATCAGTCAAGGTCTGAGAAACCTCATTGCAATCGAATTAGAATTTCATTCCGGCGGAAAGGATTCGGCGTCCACGGAGGATCATAACCGGCGAATTCGACAGCGTCACTCCCGGAGCGTCCTTTGGTTTCGATCCATTGACGCAATTTTTCGGCGTTTTTCGCCTTTGATTCCTGATCCATTCGCCCCGAAAATCGGATCACGGCGAATCGCCCACTGGCGCGTTTTTGAATTTGTACTGTCTCGTCCGTCGGGTTGGGAATGTGTTTCGAAGAGACTTTTTCAGGAATGACAAAACCCATTTGTCCGGCAGTCCCTCGCCCCTCGGGCTCCATAAACACAGGAGTCGTCATCGCGACTTTCAGATCATCGTCATTTCCGCCGCTGATGTATCCAAACAGCCTTCCGAAACTGCCGTCACTGCCGTCACTGCCCGCCGACTTCATCCCCGTCGTGACCAACATCAGATCCGGGTACTCCCGGATCTCAAACGGCCCGTCCGATTCAACCACGCTGTAGGCCGCTGACTCGTAAGAAGTGCGAGCGGTCATTCTCCAACCAACGCCGACGATCACGGCGAGTGCGATGGCGATGGTCAGGTATACCATCTTTTTTCCCGTCAATTTGAGTTTCATTACGACGATCTTAGATTCCGAGGGGCCACAAATCCTGTGGATTATTGCGAAAAATTTCGAAGAGCCAGAATCGCTTAGATCGCGAGTCAGGTCATTTGAGTTGTCGTTATCACGTAAACGCTGACCTCGTTCACTTTGCCCGGCGGATTCAGCCACGCTGCCCTTTCGCCTCGCGTAAATTTATCGTCTACGATGTCGCTTAACATTGCTGAGGCTCAGAAATTCAGAAGGCCGGGACAAAACCCGCGGGGTCTTTCCCGGATGAATTTGTTCTCACCCTAGTCCGGCATTGGCACCATGCCTTAACATCCAATCGTGCAGTCATCCTCGAGCGTCGAAAATGACAATGCAAACCGCTGGAGAATGCGGCCTCAGCCGAGACCACTGAGGGCTCATTCCGTTTTCCGGTCGGGTAGACGAAGTGTTGGCCATCAGGATCGGACTGTCTAGAACCCGACGGCGAGTTTTAAACCTTTACCAGCGAATAAGCATGTCACGGAGAACTTCAATGTCAGATGTCAGCACCACGAAAACCTGGCCGGAATTGGCAATCGGCCTTTATGATCGGCTCACAGAGCGAAATGCCGAGATTGCTTACAGATTTGAAAATCTTGAAATTGGTATCCCTGGCAGCACCGACGCGAACGCTGAGCGAGCGACATGGAAGTTGAACGGAACGATTTGTGTCACGACTCGCAGTGGAGTTGGCAAGTGACGGGCGATCGACTACTCTCCATTCTTGCTGATCTGGTGATCGACATTGACGGTCAGCAAGTGGCGTTGAGGGGTGACGGCGACAGGATTTTCGTCGAGTTCCCTTCCGTAAATATGGCCTTCAGAATGGTTCGGGAGATGGGGTCCTTCAAAACGGCACGTTTCCGACTGGCGGCAATATCCTCATCGCTCACAACAGTCGGGCTGACTGTCATTGTCAGGACGCCTGGGCGACGATTGATGTCGATCGGTCAGGAAGGCAACTCGTGGCTGCTGCGTCTGTTCGGATTTCCTAATGCTCAGATACACATTTTCTAGACCGCGTCCATCAAGGCGTTGGAGAGGCTCATGTCCAACTTTCGCAAACTGCAAACCTCACTTAGCGACCTTCGGGATGAATTGATCAATCACCGGCTCTACGATCGGTTGCACACACAGGATGCACTGCTCGTCTTCATGGAGCATCACGTTTTTGCAGTGTGGGACTTCATGTCTTTGTTGAAGAGTCTACAGCAGAAACTGACGTGTATCGAAGTGCCATGGCGGCCGTCAGCCAGTTCTTCCGCCTGTCGTCTAATTAATGAGATCGTGCTCGCCGAGGAATCTGATATTAGTGCGGATGGTGAGTGCGCGAGTCATTTTGAACTCTACCACAACGCCATGAAGCATGCTGGTGCCAACGCGGAGCCCATCGAGAAATTCCTCGGCGCTATCGAAAAAGGAGCGTCGTGGCATGAGGCGATGCAGACAACGTCGATTTCGCACTATGTTAAAGATTTCGTGGAGACGACGTTCGACATCATCAACAGCAAGGACGTGTGCCGGATCGCCTCGGCGTTCACCTTCGGCAGAGAGGATCTACTGCCGGAGGTATTCGCACAAATTGTCGACAGACTCAATGTCGAGTCTTCGGGAACCCTCGATGCATTTGAGTATTATCTGCAGCGACATATTGAACTCGACGGAGAGAGGCATGGAGCCATGGCTCAACGCCTTGTGGAAGAATTGTGTGGTGAAGATGAAGGCAGCTGGCGGGCTGCCGAGGAATCAGCCGTCCGTTCGTTACAGGTCCGAAAAAGAATGTGGGACGGTATCGCGGATGAAATTGAAACGAAAACGGCCCAGCCATTTTTCCTGGGGCTTTCCTGACGCCGGGCGCTTCATGGTCGCAGCGCACAACCTGATATACTTGAAAGTCTCTTCCCGCAACGGTGATTGGTATTGCGGGACGTACATTATGGCAAGGCTGTGGAACCTGCCGAGGCTGGTATGTCACACCTTGTTGACGATTGATCGCATCGCTGGAAAGGCACAATCAACCTGAATGTGTTTCGGATAGGCCACCCCATTCACAGCGCAGTTTTTCGGCTCGTTTGCGAATTTCAGCCATTTCCTGCGGCTTCGCTCGCATCTTCGCCACGTTGCTGATTGGGAATTTCATTCGCTGATTGTCTTTGAGCAGATCAAAATGCCGGTCCATGAATTCCCAGTAGAGGGTCGTGAATGGGCAGGCGTCGTCGCCAACTCGCTTCTTGTAATCGAAGCGGCAGCCAGAGCAGAAGTTGCTCATCTTGTTGATGTAATTTCCGCTGGAACAGTAAGGCTTCGTGCCGACGATGCCGCCGTCGCCGTACTGGCTCATTCCCAGCGTGTTCGGAAGCGATACCCAGTCAATCGCATCCAGATACATCGCCATGTGCCATTCGTGGAACAGTCGCGGATGGGCGCCCCACAACTGTGCGAAATTCCCCAGCACCATCAGACGGTGAATGTGGTGCGAATAACCATGATTGATCACATGCTGCATCGACTGCCTGACACAGTTCATCTCTGTTTTACCGTCCCAGAAGAATGATGGCAGCTCCAGTTGGTGATCGAAATGATTCAGTTCGATGTACTCAGGCATCTTCAGCCAGTAAACGCCGCGAATGAATTCCCGCCAGCCCAGAATCTGCCGCACAAAGCCCTCAACGCTGTTGAGCGGGGCTCTGCCGGTTCGGCCGGCTTCGACGGCGGCGTCCACGCATTCACGAGGATTCAACAGTTTCAGATTGAGCGGAGCCGACAATCGCGAGTGATACAGAAACGCTTCATCCGTCCACATCGCGTCTTCCCACAACCCAAAGTGTGGAAGGATGTTGTCGATAAAGTTCTTCAGAAAGGCTTTCGCCTGCTGCCGCGTCACAGGCAATTGGAAATGATCGAGACTTCCCGGATGATCAGGAAAACGAGCTTCCACCAGTTCGATCACTTCCTGTGTTGTCGCATCGGGCCGAAATATTTTGGGTTGCGGCAGTTCACCCGGTCCGGACTTGCCGAAACTTTCACGGTTGTCATGATCGAAATTCCACTGACCGCCTTCGGGCTGATTGCCGTCCATCAGCACATCGTGCTTCTTTCGCATCTCGCGGTAGAAAAACTCAAGCAACAGGCTTTTGCGCCCGTCCGCATACTCTGCAAACTCCTCGATCGAACAGTAAAAGTGGCGATCGGGTCGAACGTCCAGCGCGATGCCGAGTTCATCCGCAACAGCCTGAAGCTGCTTTCGCACACGCCAGTCGCCGGGCTCAACCACGACCAGTCGTTCGGGTTTCAGGTGTTTGACATCCAGCCGCAGGATCTCACCAAACGACTTCCCGCGATCCTGAAACCGTTGGCTTTGAAACTGGTGATACTCGACCGTGCGTTTTGACTTCGTCAGTTCGTCTCGAAAATGCCGCATCGCAGACAGAAACATCGCGATTCGCAACTTGTGGCACCAGACGTGAGTCGTCTCTTCCTCAACCTCTGCCATCCAGACGACATCGTTTTCAGAATCGAAACCATCGAAAGCGGCCGAAGCATGATCAAGCTGATCGCCCAGAACCAGAATGAGGTTACGCATGGAGGTGGTTCAATCTGTGCCGAGATGACGGTATGTGATGACCATTAAAATGACGCCTCGTGCTGTCCACGCAACTGTGCGGATCCAGTTTATGTTCACCAGTTTCCGATATGCTCCAGCAGAAAATCCGGCCGTCATCGGGATCAATGAGTGTCTGCTGAGGGTTGGCTTCACCCGCATGTGCAAACCAGCTGTCGGCATATTTCTTTCGGCCTTCCTCTGTAAGGGCCGTCAGCCGCACGGGATCGGTGCCGAGTTCGTCCAGCGGAACTCGCACATTTGGGTAGGTCCAGTCGTCGCCGTATGTTCCATGACATTGCGAACAGTTCCGGACGAACAGCGATTTTCCGCGACTGGCGAGTGTCTGATCAATCGGGCCGGTATACCTTGGAGGCCTAAGCGAAGTGATATAGGCCAGAACGTCACGAAAATTGCCTTCGTGTTTCTTGTAGAAGTCCGGGCCATTTTCCGGGACCATTGTGAATTGCATCAGCCCACGATGACCCTTCTCTGCGAACCCGTCGATGTACATCGTCGGTCGTTTGAAGAAGTACCACCACGGCGGCGCGTCCATGTCATGATTCACAAAGAACCTGGGCGGAGTAACAAGCAGGTTCAACTGTGAGTCCCGCGCGTTCATCAACCCCATGCCAAACACAACCGCGTTGGTTGTGCCGTCGGTTGTGCCCAGCGGAATCGCGATCGCGCCCAGGTCCATACGACTGGGCCGTTTCCCTTGTCGCAATTTGGTCTGGAACGTTTCTTCGGTAAGTGACTGCAGGGCGAAGCGGTTATTTGGCGCGCCTGCCATCGGCGTTCCATAAACGGTGCCCCCGTGACACGAGAAGCAATTCATCGACCAGCCACGATCGTCGGTCAGCACGTACTGCAGCGGTTTTCCGGAATCATCACCAGCTCGGGTGGTGAGCCCATAGCGATCGAAAGCCATGGCCCTCCGTTCCGTAGGGGAAACGAGGGCCGCCTTCGACTTCAGAGGCTGCGGCCAAACCATCCAGACCTCATCGAAGGTTGATTCATGGAAGTCCGCAGGAATCAGGGCTGTGTCAATCAAAAACCTGTACCCACGTTCGGCTGCGGGATTGGTCGGAGCTTCCAAATCTGATGCAAGGCCCTGAGCTATGCTCGACGGAATCAGTAACGCGGTGATGGCGAAAACCAGGGACTGCTGCAACATCGGCTTGTACTCACGTAGCCTGCGAACTCCGGATCGGGGAAAAATGCGCATCAGGAAGATGATAGACCGAAGTTTTATCTCGTCGCGTGGAAAATTTCTCAACATCCGATTCCATCCTTGAAACATCAGTCCGCCGGAAAAATGGCCCACAATTCCGGACGACCGACATTGCAGTGAACGGCCCTTGCGAGCGGACCACCGAATGCCCAGCTCAGGTAGAGCGTCGTCCTCGCGACATTCCACGCAACCACGTGTTGCGAACCTTCCTTTTCAAGGGACAACAGCCTGCGTTCGGGACAGGGGATGGGCTGAAAGATGGATTCGGCCGATGCAGACCGCGTCGGATCCTGTTCTGTAAGCTCGTCGATCTCACGAATGGCCTCCTGGAGTTCAATCGTGCTGACGTGAGCAGCAACGTAGTGATCCAATGCGAAAACGCTCTGCCGGTTGAGGGCGGGGAGTAACAGCAAGCCCACGAACGAAAGCAACAGGAACCAAAAAAAAACGTTGACGAGATCTGCAACCGAGACTACTGCGCCGCCGGCGAGCAGAATCGCCATCGTGAGGCTGATGATGTTCCACAGCATGGCCCAAAAAATACCGCGAATCCGCCCACCAGAATCTCGAGCAGCAAGTCGACGCTCGATAAGCATATTCAAGCTCGACGGTTTCAAACGCGTCCTCCAATCCGCTGGAATTACAATACTCTCGAACCCCGGCATTCCAGTGATTCCTCCCGCGAACCGTTGATCAGAATGCGGCACGAACTGAGTTGCACCTTGGCCTGCAACGCCCGCAGGTTGAGCCGCCATCGTACGCCAGATCAACTCCTGACCTGCAAGCAGAGCAATTTGTATCATCGCGAAGATGACTATCAGCGATAGAGCTCCGACTCCTCGCCCAATCTGCAGGTAAAAGAGGAACGTGACGGAGTAAAAAATGATCTGGATTCCAACGGACCAAACCCAGCGTTTCAGCCACACGCTCAACTTCGGAGTTTGATTTTCGAACGACGCCGGAATCACGATGCCCCCGATGAAATCGAATGGCATGAGCAAGACTGCAGCGGCGGTGAAGAACACGAGAATCGCGACACAATCAGCAAGTCCATCGCTTTCCGCTG
>CAMAVB010000113.1 GCA_945861465.1 Candidatus Kuenenia stuttgartensis | reverse complement strand
TCATATGCATCGTTGCCGCTGGCACTGATTCCTATGAAATAAATGCCAGCTTCAAGATTCAGAGACAACAGAGAATCTTCGCTGAAATAGTCGTCGTTCTGCGAAATCAGATTCCTGGTACCATCCGCGTTCTGCCGGAACAGCCGCAGCGTGGAATCAAGCAGGCTGGAGTCAGACAATCGTTCGGCCACTGTCTCCGCCGAGAAGGCACCGGCGCTGGCCAGCTCAAAACGGTACAGGTCAATATCGCGGCTTTCCGGGCGAAACAGAACCTGCCCATGCACAATGTCAGCGTCGCCCGGAAAATCGGGCTCGGCAGCCGTTGTCTGAACGATCGGGCCTTCAAACCCGCCCATGGCCGTGAGATCCGGAAGATCGTAAGCATGCCCCATTCCGAGCAAGTGGCCGATCTCGTGCATGGCTGTCGTGAAGTATGATCCGGCAAACGTGTCGTTCCAGACTTCTGCATTGTCCATGATGGCCAGATTCAGCGCACGGCTGGACTGTCCTGTGACCCCGCCGGCACCTGTCAGAATGTTCGGATCAATGGCGCGCAAGTCCCCGGTCACCATCGTGAACCCGAGGTTGTCCGATTCTACGAACTGAACGCCGAGAGAGCGGGCATAGAGCTCAAAGGCTTCCCGCACTCGCTGCTTCTGATTTTCCGTGATCAGATTCGAGAGCGCGACACCCTGCGGCGAAAAACCATAGTTCTTCTGGAAGTTGTAATAAAGTGTGGTGATCTGCGGATCTGAATCCGGCGGCAATTCAAGGTGCGTTTCAAGTGACACATCAATTTCGCGATGCCCCGGCTCGTCAGAATTTCCCGGGAAGTCAAACGGATAATCCAGCGATCGAATCTGCCCCTTCACGACACGACTCTGGCTAGTCAATATTCCAAGGTTGGAATTGTTGTTAAAAGACGATCCGGGATCGGAATAGATGAACGAGAACGGGAACGCGGTGGCTGTCGTTGCGATATTGAAATTCTGATTTCCAGCAATCGTCGTCCGCACCAGATCGCTGGCCTGCGGATGCAGGTTGAGCGACCAGTAGAGCTGGCCGGGAGTCGTTCCTCCGGTCGTATCGAGCTGGATATTGATCGTCCGCCCGGACACCGAGATCGCCGGGACGCCGTTTGTGGCCAGGGCTGCTTTGGTAAAATTCAGCGTGATGGGATTGCCATCCACTGAGACAATTGGTTCGATCGTGACAGTGGCCGCTCCAGTCGAACCGAAATCACTGATAAAGGTCTCAGCAAAGCTTGTTACCGTGGGAGCCAGCGGAACAGTTTCGTCTGTCCCGATTCGAAGTCGGTAAGTGCCCGCCCCGGACAGTGCATCGATATCGCTGGCAAAAGTCAGGAGTGCGCTCTTTGTCACAGCGCTATAATCGACGGTCATTGGAAAGTGAACGGCTGTCGCGTCATCGGTATTTTCAACGGTATTCCGCGTGTTCATCAGTCGGTAGAACTCGGGCCTCTCCGCAGAACCCGCGCCCGCGCCTTCCAGCAACACATCAGAATTGAAATACACGACAATCTGATTCCGAGCCTGAGTCAGCGCACCGCCAGCACCCCGCGTGATGGGCATCGGGACAACGGCCTTGACTTGTGCCCCAAGATCCAGCCGGAAAGCGAAGTGGCCGTCTGTACCATTCGCGTGATCCTCTCCAGCTACATTCTGGAGTGGATTCGGGCCTGTTCCCTTGATCGTAATGCGGTAGTAATCGTCTGAAAGGTTCTCACCAAACCGGAGCACAACATCTTCAGCGCTGGCACCAAGCCCGACATAGCCCAAAGTAATCGGAACATCATTGCCATTCCCGAAAATCCCGTCCTGACCGGACCTCTCCACCACAATCGGAGAGTTCACGAACAGGCGGTTGTTCGAGGAATCAATCCTCTGCCCCGGATTGAACTGCAGTGTCAGCTCCTTCGGAGCGATGTTACGAACATCGCCATCCTCAAGAAAAGCTCCGATGTTTGGCCGCACGGCCACCAGAGTCGGGGCCGCCAATAAAGCCCGGATCTCAAGGTTTTCCTCAAGGACCGAACTTCTCTTCCGGGAATCTGCACGACGCTTAGTTGAACGATCCTGGTATGGAAGACGGTTGCGAACGGCGGTGAGCCAGGCGGAAATCAGCATTGAGACAACCCTGAGAAGGACACTGAAATGTCAAAACGAAGCAATGCAACAAAGACTTTACAGGATGAACCCCTGTGCAGAAGACCTGAAAGAATAGCCGAAAATGCCGATTCTGTGGAAGGACTGTCTGCGCGCAATTCGCCTCATTGCCTGAAAGACGGTGATTTTGTGCGTATCAAACACCTAAAAACCTACAGAAATACTTGAAAATGTGATCTCACGCTGAAATTCGAACGGAGCCTGCCTGTCACGGCATCTGCAATACGGCTCATTTGGGAAGGGAACTCACCAATGACCTGCCGCAAACGATCCTGCATCAAAATCTGGTTCGATATGCCTTGTCGTGAGTTTGATCTATCCAAATAATCCAATCAGTTTGGCCATGGCGCAACGGCAGAATCCCCGTCCAGGACGCGCAGTCACACACGTACAAACGGTATCGGTAACCAGCAGCAGTCGTCTGGCGAATTTAGCCGGTCTCTGGCATAATCCGCAGCGACATACGAAATCGCGCCAGCCCTCCCGCGTGTTCTTGATTTCGTAGGGTGGGACCAGCGCAGCGCAGGCCCACCATATTCGAAAAACTTGATTTCGTAGCCCACCACATTCAAAACACGGTGGGCCGGCGCTGGCGCTTGTCCCACCCTACATACAGAAACACGGTGGGCCGGCGCTGGCGCTTGTCCCGCCCTACATACAGTCACCATAGTCCAGTGGAGGTGAAGAGTGTTTTGTTTGAATCGCCTGATCTTCACGACGATGTTCGCAATGCTTTGTCCTGCAGCATTCATGGTCTTGCCCTCTAAAGCGGACGATAAAGCAGACCAACGGTCAAAGCAAACTGTACGAGAGATCAGGATCGATCCGATCAGTCGCAATTTCATGGCTCCGTTTCTCGAAGATTTCATTCGACCGGATGAAGCGGGGCTGAAGTATGAAGAAGTATTTTTCCCCAACGAAACGAATGATAGTCTCCGTGGCTGGTTTATTCCGGTTGATGGAGCAGACAAGACCGTGCTGTTCTGCATGGGGAATACCGGCAATATCTCCGGGATGTTGCTCTATACCAAATTGCTGACGGACGGTGGCGTCAATGTGATGCTGTTTGACTACCAGGGGTTTGGAGGCAGCACGGGAATCACGACTGCGTTATCTCTGCTCGGCGATTCACTTAGCGCGTTTGACTATCTGACCAATACACGCGGGATTGCGGCACAGGATATTGGCGTGTTTGGTGTGTCACTAGGTTCACCCCTGGCCATCGCAGTTGCCGCAGAACGCCAGGCTGGTGCCGTGGCTGTCGAAGACATACTGTTACCGTCTGCGCAGATCGAGAAGATGAAGGATCTACTTCCGGATGACTTTGCGACGCGGATGGCGTTGGGGGCTCTGCGAACGGTTGTGCTGCCAAAGGTTGAACCTCTCACGAACGTGCCAAGTCTGAAGTGTCCGCTCTTTCTATTGCATGGTGAACACGACCGGCTGCTGCCGCCATCTGGTTCAATCGACGTGGCAGAAATCTCCAAAGTTCCGACGCGTGTCTGGATGATGCAGGGTGCCGGGCACGCTCCGGAGACACTGGAAGTGAATGAGCTGGAATACGCAAGTCAGATCCAGCGGTTCTTTCTGGAAGCATTGAACGGAAACATGTCGGAGCCGGAGGTCACGATGACGTCCATTAAAAACGGGGAACAATGGACGGCAACCGTAACGGTCGCAGCCGACAAGCCGGCAGCATGGCAGATCGCTGTCGGTTCTGCGGACGGAAAGTTTCGATTTGCCCGTCGTCATGCAGGCGGAACTTTCAGTCTCACTCTGCAAACACCATTTGAACCGGTCCATGTGTCAGCGATTGCGTTCGAAAACTTCAAGGTTCAACCTGATGGAACATGGATTCCGGAATTGTCTGAACTGTCTCAATCGCTGGCAAAGTTCCGCAGGCTGCAACAAGGGATTGCGGTGAATTGCCGATGGCAGCCAAAAGTTCTGAAGTCTCGTGGGCGTTCTTTCCAGATCCAATGCCGCGTACCGCAGGACTGGGACTGGTTCGAGCAACAACTCGTCCCGTCGGAATCCATTCACCCCGTCGTGCGCCCCCGCTGGGCACGAGAGATCGCGCAGTTCTACTGTCAACTGTCCAGCGTCGATCAGGAGGACTGCCTGCCAATTGTGGATTCGATGCTCGAATACATGCCGGACGATCCTGACAGATACTATCAGCTTGATAATGCCGGATTTCAGCTGAAACTCGAAGACCCAGCCATCGCACACTGTCTGACATGTCTCGCACGAAGACAGTTTTCTGACGGCAAGCTGAACGATGCCACTGCCACTCTTCGGCTTGCAGCGCAGGTCGCACACCCCAAAAGTCCGCTCAAAGTGGCCGACATCGATTCCCTCTCGGCTGAATCTGATTTCGAGTTGATTGTCGGACTGAAGAAGTAGTTGATATCCTGCGTGAAGCATCGCTGACACAACTCGACTCAGAGAGTCAAGCTACTCTTCCTCGCTCATGGGAGCCTGACCATGCCCCGTTCCTTCGGCACTCTCTTCGTGCTTTCCCTGTTCGTCGCGATTTGTTCAAACACATTCGCCGACGACGACGTGTTTCAACCACCTGAAATCCGTCTGCTGTGGCCCGACGGAGCACCACAGTCGATGGGTGATGCCGACGCTGACAGGCCCGGAGTCTGGGTATATCCGGCTGGGGAGAACGCGAATGGTGCAGCGATTGTGATCTGTCCCGGCGGCGGTTATGTGATTCACGCCACCGACCACGAAGGAGTTCAGCCTGCAAAGTATTTCAACAGCATCGGCGTGACGGCCTTTGTCCTCCGCTATCGATTGTCTCCCTATCGACATCCCGTGCCGCTCATGGACGCACAGCGGGCTCTGCGATTTGTGCGCGCCCATGCGGACGAATTCAAAATCGACAAGCACCGCGTCGGGATCATGGGATTTTCGGCGGGCGGCCATTTGACATCGACTTCGGTCACTCATTTCGATGGCGGCGATGCAAATGCTGCCGACGCGATCGCCAAAGAAAGCAGCCGTCCGGATTTCGGAATTCTTGGTTACCCCGTCGTTAGTCTCACAGCCGATTATGCGCATCGCGGATCCGGCAATAATCTTCTCGGCAAAGACCCGACCGACGAGCAGCTGAAATCACTCTCGAATGAACTCAACGTTACGGCAGAAACGCCGCCACTGTTTTTCTTTCATACATCTGAAGACACAGGCGTGCCTGCTGAGAACAGCGTCAGCATGTATCTGGCCTGCCGCAAAGCCGGTGTCCCCGCTGAGCTGCATATTTACCAGCAGGGCCCGCATGGCGTCGGCCTGGCCAATGAACACCCTGCGTTGTCACAATGGATCACGGCGGCAGGAACATGGCTACGACAGAATGCGTTACTGGTCGAGGCCACACGTCAGGCCATTCAGGGCGAAGTGAAACTCAACGGCGAACCTATGAAATTCGGCACCATCGCCTTCAAGCCTCGGAACGCAAATGCTCCCGTAGCCTGGGCGATGGTTTCCAAAGGAAAATTCAACATCCCCGCGACCGCAGGAACGGTCCCCGGTATTTGCGACGTGATCGTGACCAGCATGGGTGCCGTGGCTCCCGGACCAACAACGGACGACGCTCACACTCTCGGACAAGGCTTTGTCTTCAAAGTCAGTGAAGGCGGCAACACCATGAATCTGGATTTGCCTGACGCAAAATGAGTTCCATCAACTGACCGAATCCACAACTCGGCAACGCCGCGCCGGTTGATGAAGGAAGGCGGCGGACGCGATTGGGAAGCAACAGTCGTGTCTGGAATCTGGACATCAAGGGAAATGAGGTTCCGGGACAGATCCTTAAGCGTGAACCGAAGAATCCTCGCTCATAACAGCAGTGCAGATTCCCCAAAACTAAGCGGGCCATTGCTTTTTCAGGAACAGCTACCTAACGGTGGCTAGCGCCAATACCGCTCATGAAGTCCACGCCATTGCGACGCCGTTGAGGGCGAAGTCAAACAGTCGAAGAAATGGATGCAGATGTAGTGGATCGGACGTGTTGAGCAAATGTTGTCAGTTCGTCCGCTCATCCAAAGTAATGTCCGGCAGAATATCGAGCGGGGAGTTGGCCCAGAACCAGTCCAGCATTGCGCCACCGACAAGCGTATCTGAAGTGCTGTCATTGAATACGGTTGTTGATCGCAGATAAACTACTGTGTTTGTTCCACCGGCAGTTGTGCCATTCAGGTGGCTGATGCGGTCGAGGTAGGCCAGATCTGTTCGTCGCCATTCGGATAAAAGCAGCAAAAGCGATGTAAGATTTGCATCGTGAGAGGTCGTTCCGCCGATGAGAATATCTTCGTCCGATCCACCGTCCAAGGTGTCAGACCCCGCGCCGCCAATCAATATGTTGCGGCCTGACGGATCTGTGAGTACGTCAATTCCTGTGCCACCCACGAGCACATCATCGCCGTCCCCGCCGTCGAGCACATCGTCACCACCATTGCCGAACAGGACATTGCTCATCGCATTTCCGGTCAGGTGATCGAAGGCAGAACCTCCATACACATTTGAAATGGCGGTCAAGCCACCATTGATTCCCGTGCCGGTCCCGGTTGCAAGATCAACGACAACTGCGGTTGTATAGAGCGAATAGTCGAGTAAGTTTGCAGCGCCACCGCCATCTACAGAACCGGAAAATGAAATCCCGTTGCTGAATTGAAAAGTATCTTCCCCCGCACCTCCGATGAGTTCTTCGATCGCCGCATAGCTGAATGAGCCGGACTTTCCGGCAGCGGCTCCCTGAATCAGCCACAGCGTGTTCGAGTCGGAGCCGACCAGTGTGTCTGCGAGTGCGCTTCCGATCACCGACTCGATACCATTGAATCCACCAATACCGGTTGCCGTCAGCAACTGCAGGTTGATGGTCGCCGAAGCACCATAAAGGCTGTAATCGAGCGTATCACCGGTCCCGCCAGCACCAGAAACTATCCCGGTTATGCTCGCTCCGGCGCTTAAACGAAAAGTATCGTTGGACGTTCCTCCTGTCAGATTCTCAAATCCACTGAAGCTGACTGTTCCCACCGCGCCTGAGTTAAGACCATTCAGATTCCATGTGTTCGAGCTGTTGGCACCCACGATCGTGGCTCCGCCCGGGGCAGATGCAAGAAAGTTTGTGACAGTGAGGAAGCTGGCCAGGTTCGTCGCGACACGGGTGGCCAGATTAACGCTGGTCGTCAAATCAAAAGCTGTGTAGTCCACAGTATTCGAGCCAGTAGAGCCATTGAACTGACCACTGAGGCTGCCACCCGGCTGCATCTGCAATACGTCGGACAATGAAGAACCAGTCAGGTTTTCAACCTGCGAAAACCCAAGTCCGTTGATCGTCCCTACGTTCGCTCCTGTCAGGCTCCAGTCATTTGCGGCTTTCGGCGTGACCAGCGTGTCAATTCCAGGTCCACCATCAAATGTTGTCCCTGGGACCTGAGTTGTGAGAAAATTCAATGTATCGTTTCCCTCATTACCGAACAGCAGATCGACTCCGCCGCCAGCGAACAGCACATCGTTGCCAACACCGCCGTCGATCGTGTCATTTCCCACCCCGCCATCCAGGGAATCGTTACCACCACGGCCCTGCAGAATGTCGTTGCCGGTGCCGCCCTTAATTGTATCAACCCCTTCGGTTCCGATGACGGTGTCATTTCCGGCCCCGCCATCCAGTGATGTGTTCAGGATCCCCGCGCTTGCCAGGGAGGCAGCGTCGAGAGCTGACAAGTCAATTAGATCATCTGCATTTCCGCTGAGGATCGACATGCGGGAAATGCCCAGTGCATGATCGGCTTCGATCACGGCACCTGCAACGGAAGCACGACGCTGGACGATCAGTTGCGTGTTGACGCCATCCCATTGTGCTGAGATAAAGTCAGCTGCAGTCGTCCCGTCGATAGTCAACAGGTCATTCCCGCCGCCACCGATAATCAAATCACCGCCAAGCTTCCCGTTCAGAATGTCATCTCCCAAACCGCCAAGCAGAGAGTCATTTCCACTTCCGCCTGTCAGAGTGTCATTGCCGGCTTCACCTGAGAGCGTCACCGGAATTGTGATTGAAGCACTCAGTTTGTCATTGCCGGCTCCACCGAACACCACTACCTGATCTGATGAATCAAACGCAAATCGATCAATTTCAGAGCTGCGCGTAGCTCGCAGCACCGCCGACGTTTCAGTAACAATTCCTATCGTGTCGTTGAGACTTGTCCCCTGAATGATCCACAAATCGCTCCCCGCCCCGCCATACAGATAATCGCTCCCGACACCACCCTGAAGTGTATCGTCGCCGTCGTCGCCCCAGAGACGCATGACTTTCGCCACGGATCCGGACAAATTGTCGTCACCGGCTCCACCGCGCACGCGAATCACCGCGACTTCAGAAGCTGTGTAAGTGAATGCAGTACCATTGAAGTTCACGATCAGATCTGTCTGGGGTGAGGTGACAGTGACAACGTCGTTACCAGGCGTTCCAAGAACAAACACATCGCCCCCGGCAGTGTGATAAACTCCCGTGATCGGAGCTGTATTGTCGTCGGACAGAGGGTCCAGGTCATCCTCGGAAATCTCCTTCAACCGATCCACGACCGCAAACAACTGGTAGGCCGTGTCGGTTTCGCTGGCTCCGATCCCTGGCATCGCGACTTGACCTGCCCCGGAACCGAGTGTGAAAGTCATATTATGCACACCCACAGTTCTGTCTGCCGGAGAAGTAATCCGGATGGAACTGGTAATATGATCGGCCCCGGCAATGGCATCAGCCGATCTGTACAGGCCCAGTTCAAACTCTGCCACATCTGCACCAATGACCTCATAGGTCAAGTGCAGTTCTGTCCCACCATCCACGGTCGCGGACAGCATTTTCAAATCAATTCCGGAGCCCGGTTGATCGGCCACACTGCGATCCAATGCCCGTCCGAGATTCAGCCGCCCGCCCGTCGCAACTTTACCGCTCAGCGACGCCAGCGGATCCACTGTAGCATAGAGACGGCTCATCGCCTGTGCGGGCGTCCAGCCGGGATTCTGCGCCAGGATGGCGGCAATCGCGCCAGCGACATGCGGCGTCGCCATGGAAGTCCCGCTCATGCTCCCGTAATTGTTGTTTCGAGTAGTGCTCAAAATGCTGACGCCAGGTGCTGCGAGATCCACAGTCGTCACACCGTAATTCGAGAAACTGGCCAGCAGGTCGCGGCTGTCGGTGGCCGCCACGGAAATCACATTCGGCAGGCTGAAGTTTGCCGGATAGAACGGCGCTGCGTCGTTGCTTCGACCGCTGTTGCCGGCGGCAGCGACGAAAATCTGACCGACAGAATTCGCGGCATTGATGGCATCGTAGAGTAACGAGCTGAACCCACCGCTGCCCCAACTGTTGCTGGAAACCGTCGCACCGAGCGCAGCCGAATAGTCAATTGCCAAGGCCCCGGCGAGATCGGTTCCCGAACCGTTTGCGGCAATAAACTTCAAAGCCATAATCTGAGTTTTTTGATTGATTCCGACCACGCCGACGGAATTGCTGCCCATTGCTCCGAAGGTACCGGAAGTGTGTGTCCCATGCCCATGGTCATCCATCGGGTTATTCGTATTATGGTAGAAATTCCAGCCGATCAGATCATCGATAAACGAATCACCGTTTTCCGATATTCCATTGGCCCAGCCACCCAATCCTGTGTCAAGTCCGCCGATGCCAACAATCATTGGTGCGAGGAGATCACTTCCGGAAATCCGACCATCTCCATTGGCGTCGGTGACTTTTCCGATTCCCTGGTTGACCGGTTCATTCAAGTCCCAGAATGTGATTTTACCATCAGTGTCCGAATCGAGCAGGTTTGCCACACGCGAGGATGGAATTTCGCCCTGGTTGATCCAGATATTCTTGTAGAGGTCAATGTGTTCGTAATCGACACCGGTATCAATATCCGCAATCGTCACAGCGGTCGAGCCCCGAAAAACGTCCCAGCCTTCCGGAGCATCGATATCGGCATCAACAGCTCCGCCGGTCTGCCGCGTATTATGCAACGCATACATCGACGCGAAGCGTGCATCGTCCGGCAGAAACAGATTTGGGACAGCAGCGATCCTGACAGACTGGATTGGAACGACCGAGTCGACGCGACTGTCGGTCTGTACGATCTTGTAAAAATCAGCAGGACTTTGCCCCGCAGGTGTTGTGAGAGCAACCCACGGCGATCCGCCTGCAGTCGGCTTCCAGTACTCCGTGTTAAGATCCCGCGCCAGCGAAGCAATTTGTGCGTCCGTATTTTCACTTGACCGCAGCCGCACCGCAAACGCTGCGCCGGCGTCGGCAGCCGCGTTGATACGGAACGGGTCAACTTCCTGAGGGGAACGAGGGCTAAAAGCGGCTGCCAGCAACAGACGGCTCTCCAGTGCCTCAAGGCAACAACAGCTCAATGCACTACCATAATGGCGCGATAGTCGCGATTGACGATGACGCAACATCATGATCCCCTTTCGGTTTTCCCGGTCAGAGCACACAGACACAACGCTTTGAGCCGAAGCCAATGATCTCCAGTCCAATCGTTGGGACATCTTGCCACAGGGTTCGGAAAATGTCCAGTGTCAGGCGATGACCTTGTCACCGGCGTTCTAATCCTGCAATCCGACCGTCAATATCCACGTCAATCCTGCGCGCAGCCGGATCCCGCGGCAGTCCGGGCATCAGGCTGATTCCATCCGTGATGACCAATACGAAGCCTGCACCAGCAGAAAGCCTGACTTCACGTACCGGCAGCCGAAATCCTGCAGGCCGTCCGAGCCTTTTTGGGTCATGAGACAGCGAATACTGGGTCTTGGCGATGCACACAGGCAGATTCGGATAGCCTCGACGCGAAAATTCACGCAACTGCTCCGCGATTCCTTCATGAAAATCGACTCCGTCCGCACCATACGTCTGCGTCGCGATGTTCGCGATCTTATTTTCGTACGACAGTTCCAGTGGATACAGATTCTGAAAACGACTCGCACCGGCACATGCATCAATGACAGCATCTGCAAGCTCCAGTGCGCCTTCACTCCCATCACTGAATGCAGATGTCTGCGTGACACTCGTCGCCCCGGCTGCATGGGCCAGTGATCTCAGCAGACTCAGTTCCGCCTGTGTGTCCGTGGGAAACTGGTTGATGGCGACAATGACCGGAATCCCATACGCCCGCAGATTTGCGAGGTGTCCTTCAACGTTGGCGAATCCTGCTTTCATTGCGTCCAGGTCTTCCTGAAGCAGACTCTCCGGCAACGGACGACCGGGACGAACTTCAAAGCGCCCGCTTTGAAATTTGAGCGCCCGCACAGTGCAGACGAGGACTTCAGCATCAGGACGAAGTCCCTCAGCACGACACTTAATGTTAAAGAATTTTTCAGCCCCAAGATCGGAACCAAAACCGCTTTCCGTCACTACGTAGTCCGCCAATCGCAGCGCCGTAAGATCAGCAATGACCGAACTGTTGCCGTGCGAAATATTTGCAAACGGTCCGGCATGAACAAAGGCCGGGGTATGCTCAGCCGTCTGCACCAGATTTGGTCGCAGAGCATTCCGCAGCAACGCCGTCATGGCCCCTGCGGCTCCGATCTGCTCTGCCGTGACAAGTTGATCGTCCAGCGAACGCGCCACCACGATCCGACCGAGTCGGTCACGCAGGTCGGCCAGACCTGTGGCCAGCGCCAGAATGGACATCACCTCAGACGCCGCCGTCAGGTCGAAGCCTGTGTGCCGTCGCGGTGCCTGCGGCACGTTGTCGAGGCCCGTTTCGATATGTGCCAGTCCCTTGTCGCTGATGTCAATGACTCGCCGCCACAGAATTCCGTCCGCGTGCAGTGCCGGAGCCAATTTTCGCTGGCAGTGATTATCGACCATTGCTGCCAGCAGGTTGTTCGCTGCAGCAACTGCGTGCAGGTCGCCAGTGAAATGCAGATTGATGTCTTCAGATGGCAGCAGCCGACACCGACCTCCGCCGGCACCGCCGCCTTTGATTCCAAACACCGGTGCCAGTGAGGGCTCACGCAAAGTGACAATCGAACGGTGCCTGCGACGCGCAATCGCCATCGCCAGGCCAATCGAAACAACCGTCTTTCCCTCGCCAAACGGTGTGGGATTGATGGCCGTCACGCCAATGTATTTACCTGGTGGGCGATCCGTGAATCGTTCGTGCAGGCCGAGCGAGAACTTGCCCGCGTACCAGCCATACGGCTCGACAGACTTCTCGTCCAGGCCAAGCTGCGCGGCAATCTCAGCAATTGGCCTCGGTGCCACGTCCTGATCAGATGAATTCGACAAATCAGTTCTTTCTGCAGCGGAGTACGACAATCAGCCGAGGAGTTCCAGAACACCACGCATCACGCGCATTTGATGCATGTCGTCGCAAATGGCAGGGCTTCCAGCCGCGCCTTCGGGATCGGTCCCCCGCAGGCAGTGCACTTCCCGTACTGACCCGACTCGATCAGGTTCAACGCCAGTTTGATCTCATGCATCTCCTTTTTTGCGGCACTGCCAACGCCTGACAGAACTTCATCATCTTCCGACTCCGTTGCATTCTCCTCCCAGTCTGCGTTGCCCGGATCACTCAGCCTCGACTCAATGTCAGCCGCCCGCTGCGTGAGTTCTTCCAGTCTGGCTTCGAGAGTTGCTTTTACTGCAGTGTACTGGTTCATCTCACTTTTTCCTTGTGTTGAAGTATCTGAAGTTTCGGTTGTGAATGACTAAACAAACAATTCAAGGCACTGCTTCAGGTCGCGACAGGCGTTGGATGTCAACCAGGCACTGAACGTTGCGACGCTGTCGTTGATGCTGCGAGCTTCGATTTCAATCAGCTCCCGCAGAATCTTCTGATGTGACGTCTTCCTGAGAGCCGAAATGGATCGTTCCAATTCCTGCATCGCGACAACATGATCCTGCATCGCCCCCAGTTGGGTTTGAAGGTCTTCCAGGATTTTAATCATATTATGCACTTTCTGATCCTGAAAGAACGGCAACAGCGGAGTCGCAGCATACCTCAGCCTTTTCACTGCGATGCGTAGCGCATGCAAAGAGCGAACGTCCGGTGCATTTCCAATAGCTATGACAACTGAACGGCAACGATCTGCAAATTGTGGCAGAATCCGGTCGTCACCGACGATGTGGCCAGCATGTTCTGCATCGGCGGCAACGATTCGCATGTTCCTGAGCAACAACCGCTTGTGTTTGCGAAGTCGATCTTTCTGAATCAGTTTGCGATCGAGTGTCATAAGTGGCTTTTGGGCCGCAGCACGTTCGGCGTGCCATTGTTTCGCCAGAATCTTTCGAGCTTCACCACAGCGAGGTAACTGCGTCCTGATCAGCACATCAAGATCTCGTGCTCGTCCCGCAGCCTGAAGTATGGCCTTCAGTTGTTTTCTGAACCAACGAACTTCAGACTCCGGAAATAAATCCTTGAAGATCATGATTGCTGAAAGTGCGCGACGGCCAGCCACGCGAAGTTGATGCACAATCTCCTCATCTGCGGTCCATTCTGCGGTCGCCTGCTTCAACCGACAACGGACGGACTTGAGAGAATCGGTCAAAACTGACTGCGCCAGTTCTTCCACCGAAGTTTCGATATTGCTGAGCGGCAGAGTCTCGTCTTTCACGACTACGGATCCATCTGTCTATTCGGGATCGATCGGGCATTGGAATTCATCAGGTTTTTTAGCCAGCATCGAACATTGAAGGCGTGGCAGGAAACGTTCGGCTGTATGCCTGTCCCAAGGTCGATTCCCACAAGAATGTTGTGGAAGTGATTCATAGCAAACCCCTTCGCAGCAGAACGCACGAACAGAAACCTGTCAAACGACGACAGACGCAACAGCGCGCCATGGAGCACACAACACAGCGCGCCCATCCGCACGCTTCAGTCGGAATCTTTCACATGGAAACCCAGAATTGGTGCTGCCTTTGGACCGTTCGAGAAATAATTGACCGCATCCTCCTCTCCCTTGGAAGGGGAGAGGGCAGGGTGAGGGGTATAATAAAGAGACAGTTATTTATCGAGCGGTCCTTACGTTTCAATTGCACGACCGCACGTGCTGTTCCGAAAATGGCGAATACTGTGACACGCATGTCGGGAAGCAAAGTCGCCTGCTGGCATTTTCTTGTAGCAGAAGTCAGTCCGGCTACACCTCATTGCATCCCGCGCGAGACGTAGATCAAATAGCAGCAATAAATTCAGCCACTGAAATGGCCCTGAAAGCCGAGTTCTTTCCAATTTCAAAAATCTCCCGAAATGTTGATTGACATATCGACACATGACGATATATTGATCGTGGAGGTGATTGATCGTGTCTACAACCGAATTGAAACTCACTAACTTGGAAGCTATGGGCGAGGCGGCGGAGTGTCTGCGGACCCTCGCACATCCCCATCGACTCCGAATGGTGCAAATGTTGCTTCAGGGAGATTTCCCCGTGGGTGATCTTGCGGAAGCGTGCGGTCTGCCCAGCGCGATGGCGTCTGAACATCTGCGACTGATGCAGCGTTGTGGGTTTCTGACCAGCGAAAAGGATGGCCGAAAGGTTTTCTACCGTGTTGCAGAGCCACACCTGAAGAACATCCTGAAGTGTATCGAAGAGCGATTTGGTGCGGGAGCGTCATCAAAGTGACGAACGCTGGTTCAGCTTTTTTTAACAAAACATGTCGATAAGTTACGACTTTTCGACTCTTATTCACTTAGGCGAGCGGCAGGATAGAACTTACCATCCGCAATTTGTACGACGGACTTCCAGTCCGTCGAGTAGCACCATGCGACGGACTGGAAGTCCGTCGTACCGGTAAATTCATTTCTGCCGCTCGCCGTAGAACAAAGGAGTAGTCTCATGAGTGTTTCCCTAATTTCCCCAAAACAGTTGCAAGATCGAGTTCAAGCGGGCAAGCATGTCGATTTGATCGATGTGCGAACGCCTGTCGAATTTCGCGAAGTCCATGTTTCGTTTGCCAAAAACGTTCCTTTGGATCAACTGGACTGTACGAAGGTGACCCGCGAACGGGCTGGTGCTGGAGCACCGTTGTATGTGATTTGTCGCTCCGGAAGTCGCGGCAAGCAGGCGTGTGACATGATGCTGGCTGCTGGCTGCACCAATGTGGTCAACGTGGAAGGTGGAACGATGGCGTGGGACCAGGCCGGTCTGCCTGTTGTTCGAGGCCAGAAAGCCATTTCGCTGGAACGACAGGTTCGAATTGCTGCGGGTGCATTCGCTTTGACCGGAGCAGTGTTGAGCTTCATTCACCCATATTGGGCTGGCTTGTCGGCCTTTGTCGGCGCGGGGCTGATGTTTGCCGGAATCACGGATACCTGCGGGATGGGAATGATCCTGGCCCGAATGCCGTGGAACCAAGTGCCGAAGTCGTCGGCCACGAGCTGCGCAACGCCTGAATCCAAATCCTGTTGCGGATGATTGCATCAATTTGAAATTTGAAATTTCAAATCATGTCGAAGGGGGAGTTGCTATGAGCGTCAGCCCTCCCGAGCAAATTCAACGCACTCGGAGGGCTGGAGAATCATCCGGAACAGATCCGCAAGGTGGCTCGCGTGACGGCACAGGCACTCGCGGAGCAGTTGTCAACAAATGACGGGCCGTTTGTGCTGGATGTTCGAGCGGAAAAGGAAGCGAGCATCGTGCGACTGGCAGGCAGTCACAACATTCCGTTGACGCATCTCAGGGAACGCATCAACGAAGTGCCGATGGATCGAACGGTTGCTGTACACTGCGAGAGAGGTTATCGCTCTGCAATCGCCTGTAGCCTCCTGGCTCAGGCCGGGCGCAGCAACGTCACCGATCTGGTGGGCGGGATCAAAGCATGGATTGCGACCAGGCTGCCGACTCAGCCGGAGAACACGCTCACCTGCGGCACGAAGATCTGTGAGACCGTGGTTTAGGCGAGCGGCAGGGCGTCAGCCCTCCGAGTGCGTCGTGATTTTCCGGATTGACGGTAATACATAGGTAACCCGCAATGCATCGGGCGTCAGCCCTCCGAGTGCGCACTGGGTTGCTCGGAGGGCTGACGCCCTGCCGCTTGCCGGGCCAATGAAAATCAACCAATCCCATACGCCACGAAAGGAGCAAACAAATGCAATTGCTGAGCCTGTTGTTTGGCTCCATCGTGGGCGTCTCGCTGGGACTGACAGGCGGAGGTGGTGCGATCTTTGCCGTTCCGCTGCTGGCTTATGGATTGGGCGTTCCCGCTCGTGAAGCTGTCGCGATTTCACTTGTGTCCGTGGGACTGACGTCGTTCGTGGGGTTTCTTGTCAAATGGCGAAAAGGCGAAGCGGAGTTGCAAACAGGGCTGCTGTTTGCTGCTGCCGGAATGCTGGGAGCACCTGTCGGATCATGGATTGCAGGGCAGATGCCCGAGACATGGCTGATGCTGTTGTTGGCGAGTCTGATGCTGACCATCGCGTGGAAAATGTGGCAGAAAGCAGGACAAAAAACAGTCCAGTCGCAAGTGTGTATTCCCATCGAAAAGTCGAGTCACCAGCCGGTGGACTATGCGCATGACGGCCCCGGTTGTCAGCGGGATGCCGCCGGTCAGCTGATTCTCACCAGTCGATGCGTTTGGTTACTGCTGCTTGTCGGAGTGGCCTCAGGGATTCTGTCGGGCATGTTCGGCGTCGGTGGCGGCTTCATCATTGTTCCAGCTCTGATTCTCTTCAGCAGCATGTCCATGTCACGAGCTGTCGGCACG
This sequence comes from Candidatus Kuenenia stuttgartensis, assembly GCA_945861465.1. Taxonomy (GTDB): domain Bacteria; phylum Planctomycetota; class Planctomycetia; order Planctomycetales; family Planctomycetaceae; genus SXXK01. The sequence continues at coordinate 6,599 of CAMAVB010000113.1, read as the reverse complement.
TCACTGATGGTGATCTCGCTGGTCAGTGCGTCAGGCGTCGCATTTCAGTTGTGGGGCGGCCAGCAGATCGCACTGGACATCACGGTACTGTTTGTTGTGGGTGGTCTGAGCGGGCTCTGGCTGGGTCAGTCCGTCAGCCATCGGCTTTCACCTTCGGTATTGCAGCGAATCTTCTCCGTGGCGATTCTGGCAGTTGCAGGATTTGTTATCCTTCGAAATCTATGAACCAATCTTTTGAATCTTCGCAGGTCGATCCCTTTTGAAACTTTACTCGCTGTGGCTTACGAACGTCACCTTTCTTGCTGCGTGCCTTTCGCCTCACCACAATCCTTCAGTTGCTCAGGATCGTAGACGAAGTCCCGGCAATTTGCTCGCAAAACACATTCCGCACCGAATCTGTGGGATTCAAAAGGACAGTCGAGTCAACCCCGATCCAAAAGCCGTATTCTTGTGTCTTCTGTGAGACGTGATGCAGACCAGTTGACCCGTGTCGTTCAGTCAGGTCCAATTCGCGCCAGAATTGCCCGCGTTTTGCTTTTGTCGATTGGAACCGTCCCGTAATGTCTCGCCAGATTCTTGTGACCGCTGCGTTGCCATACGCTAACGGACATATCCATATTGGTCACCTTGTAGAATACATTCAGACCGATATCTGGGTGCGTTTTCAGAAGCTACGCGGCCAGCGGTGCATTTTTGTGTGTGCCGACGACACGCACGGCACGGCCATTATGATTCGAGCCCGTCGTGAGGGCCGCCCAGAAGAAGTTGTCATTGCGGATATGCGTGAGGCGCACATTCGGGACTTCGCCGGTTTTCAGATTGAATTTGACAATTACGGCAGCACGAACAGTCCGGAGAACCGGGAATGGTGTGAAAGATTCTGGGCCATAATCCGCAAAGCCGGACTGGTCAAAGAAAAGGATGTCGAGCAGCTTTACGACCCGGTCGCGGGGACGTTTCTTGCTGACCGTTTTGTGCGTGGCACATGTCCGAAATGCGGAGCCGAAGATCAGCCAGGTGACAATTGCAGCTGTTGTGGTGCGGCCTATACGCCAGCTGACTTGAAGAACCCAAAGAGCACGTTGTCCGGGGCTGTACCGGAAATCCGAACGGCCGAACATCTGTTTATCGAACTCGAGCAACTCCACGAGTTCCTGAATGAGTGGACTCAGGACGGCACTCATCTGCAGCCGGAAGTCGCGAACTACTTGAAGGGGCATTTCCTGGGTGAGCCATTGCGAGACTGGGATGTGTCGCGCCCGGCACCATACTTTGGATTTGAGATTCCGGACAAACCTGGACATTATTGGTACGTCTGGTTCGACGCACCGATTGGTTATGTGGCATCGACGCTGGAATGGTGCAAGAAGACAAGTGGTGAGAGCCTGCCAAATTGGTGGGACGCTCATTCGTGCGCCGAGATTCATCACTTCATCGGCAAAGACATCGCGTACTTTCACACACTGTTCTGGCCAGGCATTCTCAAGGCGGTAGGCTTCAATCTGCCGAAGAAAGTGCATGTTCACGGCTTCCTGACAGTAGGTGGAAAGAAAATGTCAAAGACCAAAGGCACATTTGTGATGGGCTCGACGTTCCTCAAACACCTGCCGCCCGGGGCACTGCGCTACTATTATGCCAGCAAACTCGGAACGGGGCTGGATGACATCGATTTGAACCTTGATGAGTTTGTCTCGCGATTCAACAGCGATCTTGTCGGCAAGGTTGTCAACCTTGCTTCGCGTTCGGCCGGTTTTATGGCAGGTCAAACACTGAGCGATGTGTATCCCGACGACGGTGGTCTGTTTGCCGCCGCTGCCGAAAAAGGCGAACAAATTGCAGCGTACTACGAGGACTGCAATTACAACGCGGCTACGCGGGAAATCATGGCCCTGGCAGACAAAGCGAATAAGTTTGTCGATGACCGCCAGCCATGGGTGATTCGTAAAGATCCGGCCAGAGCAGACGAACTCCGTGATGTGTGTACAATCACGCTCAATCTGTTCCGACAAATCGTGACGTACCTCGCACCGGTTTTGCCGGAACTGGTGAAACAGACGGCAGAACTTCTGAACCGCCCGATTGCACACTGGTCGGAATCTCAGACTCCTCTGACGGGAACCCTCGTCAGTCCTTTCCAGCACTTAATGAAACGTATTGAAACGAAACAGGTTGAATTGATGATCGAAGAGAGCAAAGAAGTAATGGCTGCAGAACAGGCCGCTGTACCGGCAGCTCCGGAAACACCCGCTCCGGAAACACCCGCCGCTGTGGTCTTTCATGCCGCTGACCAATGGAAAGACGCGGGCGACGCTCTGGCGAATGAGGCGCTGGCTGGTGAATGCACGATCGACGATTTTGCAAAAATCGATCTGCGAGTCGCGCGTGTGATCGAAGCGAGTCATGTGCAGGGTGCAAATAAGCTGCTGCAGTTGACGCTGTCACTGGGGGGCGGTGAAACTCGAAATGTGTTTGCGGGAATCAAAGCTGCGTATAAGCCGGAAGATCTGGTCGGACGGCTCGTGATTTGTGTCGCAAATCTGAAGCCGCGTCAAATGAAGTTCGGTCTGAGCCAGGGCATGGTCTGTGCCAGCGGCAGCGGCGGAACGGAAGTGTTTCTGTTGTCTCCGGATACCGGTTCGGTGCCGGGACAACGCGTGCATTAAAATCAAAAAGCTCACGTACGATGGACATTCCTGTCCGTCGCGCTCCATGCGAAAATGTCGGTGTCACAAGTACGGATTGTTTTCTTGTTTAACGGCGAGCCGAAGGCGCAGGCAAATCGAGACACCGACGCCTTCGTCTTGCGGTTAAACGAATTCGAAAAATGTCTTCACCATGATGTCCCAGCAGCACCCTTCTCGAATGGGCCATCCGGCACCGTCCATCACGGTTCCCAGCTCGCCGCCGATCTATCAATCGACAGCGTTTGACATTGCCGACCTGGATGTTCTGGAAAAAATTCATGCGGGCGAGCTGCAGGGTGACATTTACACGCGCGACAGTAATCCGAATCATACGGCTCTTGCTGAATCCATCGCGGCGCTGGAAGAAACCGAAGCCGGAGCTGTGTTTGCCTCCGGAATGGGCGCACTGGGCAGCATTTTTCTGACGCTCGCGGCTGCCGGCGATCACGTCATCCTTGCCAAAGCGATCTACGGCAAGACCATGCAACTGGCCCATCGGATGCAGCGGTTCGGGATCAGTGTTTCGACATTCGACGCGACAAAACCAGACGAATTGACTTCGCTGATCACGGACAAAACGCGATTCGTACTTGTGGAGACGGTGTCCAATCCGCTTCTGGAAGTTGCAGATATTCGAGCCTTGTCAAACTTGCTGCCTGCAGAGATTCCACTCGTCGTGGACAGCACGTTTACCACACCAGAATTGATTAAGCCCTGTCAGCTGGGTGCGTCGATTGTGATGCACAGTGCGTCGAAGTACATCAACGGTCACGGGGATGTAATGCTGGGACTGGCCGCTGGCTCTGCCGTTCTGATGAAGCGATTAAACAGTACATCCAGCGTCTTCGGGCAGAATGCGAATCCGTTCGAATCGTGGCTGTGTCAGCGCGGGTTGCGAACACTCCCGCTGCGGATGAATCAGATCTGTCGTACGACGCTGGAACTTGCGCGGTCGTTAAACGGACATCCAGGCGTGCGGCGAGTCTATCATCCTTCGCTGGAGAATCATGTGTCGCACGAGATCGCTCAGCGACTATATCCACTTGGCACCGGCGGCATCCTTTCGCTTGAACTTGCTGGCAGCGGAGTGGATGTCGTCAACACATTCATGCGTGCAGCGACATCGATTCCGTTTGCCCCGACGCTGGCTGATGCACGCACCACGATGTCACACCCGGCATCGACGTCACACCGCTTCATGTCACCCTCGGCCCGCGCCGCGATCGGAATTCGCGATGAACTGGTCCGAATCTCAGTCGGCCTCGAATCGTTTAAACAGCTGCGGGCAGAGTTATCAGCCGCTCTGGATATATGCTCTGCGCGGTCATGAGTGAGAGAATTGGCGGGCGGCATGCGTCAGCTTGCCGGTACAGGAACTACCTTATCAGCCGGTACTCATTAGCGTCCGGTTATGTGATGCCGGTACAGGAACTGCCTTAGGAATTGTCCCGAAATAACTTTCGTACGACGGACATCCTTGTCCGTCGAAACTGTCGCGACGGACAAGGATGTCCGTCGTACAAATCGGGGAACTATTTCGGGACAATTCCTTATCCGTCCGGTTACGTCCGAGATTTCCCGCAAAAACCGGGTGCTAACGCATTCCGGCTGATACCTCGTTGTCAGCCGCGTAAAGGAGAGTCACAATCGTTCAGTACTTGCGTCCGGTGCAGGAGAGGCCGACAGGCGGAATCTCTGCCACAGCATTTTGAGTTGATCGGCAATTGTCTGAGGCGAATAGCCCAGCATGCGCAATGAGCCTATCGATGAATTGGTTTTCATGCACGACAAGTCTTCAAGCATGCCAAGTTGCAGTATTATGTCGTCGCAGTCGGTCGCAGTGAGCTGAATCGAACAGAACGGACTCGACCTCGGAACCAAAACACCTGGCCGCGGACGATCAACGATTCTGACGCTGGAGCGAGGCTCAAAGCCGAACCATTCCGGCACATGAATATCTTCGCGAGCCCACAGAATCAGGCGTGCAGAAACTGGCGACAATGCGCGCAGCGTACGTGACGCATTCTTCTTCAGCGATTTTCGAGGACGCACGGACTTCCATCCCAGCGCGGCAAGGTGACGATGAATGATGAGCCCCGGTTGCTGCAGTTCGTACAGCATATGCGACGCCGTGACGCGCGGGTTCACTTCCAGAAACCACGCACGTCCCTGCCTCAGGATAAAGTCAATTCCAAATACACCACGCAAGCCGGAATGATCAACGAGAATATGTGCCGCCTCCAGTATCTGTTGCGTCACTTGTGGACCGGGATCGACCGGACCGGCATTGCCGCAGAACAGGAATCCCGACGCGCCCAGTGACGGCCACCCGATCAGCTGCAAAGACATGCCGCACAAGCGTACTCCCGATTCATCCGCGCCCAGCGTTGCAGACATCGGCACACCGTCGATGTATTCCTGCAGATACATGCCGCGCGATTCAGCGGCCTGAGTGATTGGGCCAACCAGACGTTGAACGTCGATCCCCAGCCCCCCGGAACTGGACACTGATTTTCGCAACCAGTGACAGTTCGCGTCGGCAGTCGCCTCAGTGCCCAGTCGAGGAAATCCCATCTTCGCGTCTGCCAGCCAGCCTTGCACCGTCCACGGATCTCGAAGCTGATCGATGCTGTCCGGAGCGGCTCCGATCACGGGTCGGTGCCTGCCAATTTCGCGCAGGACGTCTGTGTGATTTTCCAGTCCACCCGCCCAAAGCATTGGAATCGTGCTTCGAACGGAACGAACAAGCTGGGGAAGTTGAGCAAAGTCATCGATCCGACCGACAAAACGACCACGTCCAGAACCGAGCAATTCTCGCAAATCTTCATCTTCGAAGAAGTCCACACACAAAGGACGAAATCCGGCGGCAATCGCAGATTCGGCAAGACTGCGAACGCTGGCACCGCATAAAAGCACGGATCGAGCCGCTTTTAGGTCTGAGATTGGGTTAAGTTTCAGCGAAGTTGGCGACATCTGAGGCCGGTGAGTTGAAGATCAGCACAAAATTCGCAATCCTGTCGCAAGATGAATATGTCGGAAGTTGATCTGAGGCTTCAGCGGAAGTCAATCAAGACCGGTATGTTCCGTGTGTCCGGCGACTTTTCAAAGAAGGAAAAAGAGAATGTCCATGTTTGTAGGCGAAGCACTCTGCGGCGATGGCAACGAAGTTGCTCACATCGACCTGTTAATCGGCGACAAAAACGGTCCTGTGGGCTCAGCGTTTGCCCACGCACTCGCAAACCAGAAAGCGGGCCACAGCAACCTGCTGGCTGGCACTCCAAACCTGTCTGTCAAGCCATCGACCGTGATGATCACAAAAGTGACCATCAAGGGCGCTCGTCAGGCTGTCCAGATGTTTGGTCCGGCTCAAAAGGGCGTGGCTGATGCCGTCACTGACAGCGTCAAAGCCGGCGTGATCCCAAAAGATCAATGCGAGAACCTCTGCATCGTGTGTGGCGTCTTCATTCACTGGGACGCTGCTGACGACAAGAAGATCTACCAGTACAACTACGAAGCCACCAAGCTGTCGATTTCGCGCGCCATGAAAAATGAACCATCAGTTGATGAGGTCATTTCAAAACGCGATACAGCCTCTCACCCGTTCTACGCGGGCTGAGTTGTTGATCATTCGAACTGAGTGCTTCAGCACACCAAAAGTCCGGCATGTCAAAAATGCCGGGCTTTTTTTATTTGAGGCTAGTGCTTTGTCAAAGCAAGGATTGCGGGTTGGATTTTCACGAGAGTGCCCGTCCCCTGTGCCGACAATCTGGGCGTCAGCCCTCGATGTACTGCGACTCCGCTCGCGGCGGTTGGCGATGTATTAGTCTGCCTCGAAGTTCGGCCAGATACTCCACGATCTGCTTCCCTGCTGCTCCACGCTACGCAGACGAATTTGCATGGCGGCGAGAACGGCGG
>CAMAVB010000112.1 GCA_945861465.1 Candidatus Kuenenia stuttgartensis | reverse complement strand
AACGAGCGGCAAAATCGCCACGGGACGAATCGCAGAATCACAAATCGCAATGAATCGCAAATGCGAACAAAGCGTTCAACCAGAGCGGCGGTGGTTCGGGTTTTGAAATGGATGCGTTACCCCCGCCGCCAGGTTAACGCAGTCGTTCGCCATCGATCATCAATGAAGAGCACAAGAATCTACCGTTTGCGACGTCCTGATTTACCATGGGGTGACTATGGTGATGTACTCGCTCACGGATTTGCAGATCGCAGCGATGATGGCTCGTCATTGTTCCTCCAACGCACTGGACCATTCATCCCGCCGTTGTCTCAGCCCTCACGAATGTACGTCGTCGTTACGGCGTCACTGCTTAAGAAACTGCAAGAATCCGGCCTGACAGGGTTTGCTGTGCGGCCCGTAGAAGTGACAAAGTCGCCGATGATCGACTGGCGTGCCTGGCAGCCGTACGGCGACAAAGAAATGAAGTACCCAGCCGGCGGCGAACCGGAAAACTACATCTTGCGACGCAAGCATTCACTTGAGGCTTCGAGTGGATTTGGTGAGCTTTCAGAAATTCAGTTTCAGCCGTCGATAGACTTCATCTACGGACAGGATGCTCACGTTCTTGCATCGTCATGGACCGAAACCGATTTCTTTGTGGCACGCCAGGAACGTCCAATCTATAAATACGTTTCTGAACGGGCACGGGACTGGCTCATTGAAGAAGTTGGTGACTGGGTCGCGTTCGAAGAAGAACGCGTCAAATAGCGGCAGTGGCGAACAATGCGGTGAACCGGAAACCGCTACCTGGCGTTTTGAAATGGAGCATCTTTTCAGCGGTTCCGGTTACCGCTGTCGTTCGCCGAGACGAATGTGAGCGACACGAAAGACGGACTTCGCCACAATGACGACACGCGTGAAATGGTCCGCACAATTGAATCACGTGCAAGAGGTTTCGATCCTCGGATCGGCTAACCTCGGTTTTTGGCAGAAGCGTTTGGCTGGCGAAGAACTTACACCCGTGGACCGCGAAGGGCGGGCGACCATTCTGATTGTCGGTGCCGCAGGAAGATTCATGGGAGTTCGATTCCGCGAACTGAGTGTGTCGGTGTTCGTAGCATCAGCGGAAGTGACGTCGTATTTTCTTGTTCGCGCATTCAACTCGAATTCATTTTTTGCCTTTTGTGAGCGTTTGTTCTTTTCGACGCCCTACGACGGCGCCAGTGTCCGTGTTGTTAATGACATACCGACGACGATCAGCGTGACTCACCATGGTCGCACGTCGTTCCATGCATCAATGCGTCACACGGACACAATCGCAACCAGAACGCCAATCCAGGAATTCGAAGAAGCGTTGGTCGCACGGGTCAATTTACCAAGCGGAATGCCTTCAACCAGCCGACACGCGAAGATGTTCTTCGCGAGGATTGGCGGAAGCACAAAGGTCTATCCGTTTCTTGCCGGCGAGGACACGATCTTGATTCACCCGCAGAAAGATGGAGACGCATTCCACATCCTGTCGGAATCGGCCTTTGTGCCCGAGGCATGGATTATTCGTTCGAATGCTTCTCATGCGAAATCAAAGACCTACAAACGGAGCGAAAACGTCGAAATCGAACGCCATGCAGTCGGCGAACCATGCGATGCAACGGAGCGGCGGTGGCGACGTTTCTGGCAGTGATGAGTCAACTCCCGCCGCGCGCTGATCGCCGCCGTTCTCGCGCGGCTTTTGATTTCTGTGAGAGCGGCTGACCAGATTCGGAGTTGGAGGATAGTGAACAAGTTTCGGTGCCGGGAATCTCCAATCTTCAGACGTTGCTTGAACTTGCGGGCGGAAGTGGGGAGACTGCCGATTCGAGGTCCGAAGCGCCTGGTTTTCATGTTAGATCCCATGTTTTGACTCGTCCTTAACCGCAGCAGGGCACAAAATGCCAGCAAATTGGAACGAAATGTACTCGAACAGCGTCGGCAGGGTTTCTGCATGACGAACGCGAGTTCAGGAAAAGACAGCGATTCTGAACCCGACCGGGATCAGATTATTGAACAGTACTTCCGTACACATTCCCGTGAATTGTGGGCTTTGTTTTACGCGATGTGCAGTGATCCGGAACGTGCGTACGACGCGGTGCAGGAGTCCTTTTTACGTTACTACGATTACAAAGGGGAACCTGTTCGCGATTTGAGGGCCTGGCTGTTGCGTGTCGGGCAAAACTGGTTGCGGGATGTGGCTCGAAAAAAGAGCAATTCCTGTCGCCTGCTGCCTGGACTGGACGACCTTGCCGGGCAACGAAATTCTGCGGAAGAGATGTTGGAACTGTCCGAGAGGCAGACACAGGTCCGCGAGGCTTTGAGTGTACTGAATGAAGACGACCGGAAAGTTCTGGTCATGAAGTATTCGATGGACTGGTCAGCCGCTCAGATAGCGACTGTGATGGATTGCAGCCCAGCTGCAATTGATATGCGATTATCGAGGGCACGACGCCGTCTCGCTGAAATTCTTGTGGAACGAGGATTTGATTATGAATGACAATTCTGCCACCAACCGCCCTCAGAACCGAATGCCGTCTGATGATCAGATGGATTCATTGCTGCGTGATTTTTTCCGTCTGGAAATTCCGACGGAGTTGAATCAACCGTTGCGTCGTAATTCATTGGCGACTGCTGCAGCGGCAACACTGACACTGGATCCAGAAAGTTATGTTGAACAGCTGCGGCCTCGGTCGGTCGGCTTTGTCGGCGTGACAGCGTCCGTCGCGGCAATGGCGTTGGCACTGCTGGTGCTGGTGTCCCGCAATCATGAGCCGCTGGCAGATCGCAGCGGCTTCGCAGGCCGGGACAACAAGTCTCCTGCGGCGACGCCTGATATCGACGAGCCGATGCTCGTTACACCACAAGGTGATTCCCACACATCAGGAAAGGCCGTTGGCCCTGACGGCGTGACGCTTGAGGAAACAGAAATCGAACTGCAACCTCAGAAGTAGCGGCAAAAATCTGGCAATCCGTATGTCAGCAAATGTTGAGAGTTGAATATTCCTGAGAAGATTTTGGGCCACGCATCATTTTGAGGCCGACTATAACGTAGGCCGACTTCGCCGAAGTCGGCACAGCAGATTTCAGCGAAATCTGCTTACTTGTTTCGGTTTCGTTTGTGGGCGAAGCCCTCGCCAAGTCAGCCAGCGCGATTGACAACCGCTACGACCACGCTTCACCTTCCGCCTTCTTCTACTACGTGCCCAGCGGCAGTATTCTTGCGCCTGCAGCCCACGCATCCCATTCTGCAGCCATGGTTGTCACAAGCTCGGGTTGCGTCGATGCGAGACCATTGAAATGGTCAGAAACGGGGGGACTTTGGGTCACGGGACCTGTTTTTCGATCGATCAACCGAATCTTTGATCCCCATGACGTGTTTACGACTGACAACCGTTCAAAACTGAAATACCCTGCGGATTCTGCAATGATGTCCCGGACGAAGTTTTTGGGGCACTCTGGGAAAATCTACGCAAGGCCTGACACGATTTATGTCAACCGACGAAGCATCTGGCAACTCAAACCAACCCTCTGGCGATCTCAGCAATCTGCGAATCGGCGAATTCCTTTTACTGCGGAGACTGGGCAGTGGCGGAATGGCGGACGTGTATCTGGCCGAACAGACGTCACTCCATCGCAGTGTCGCCGTGAAGATCCTGAAGAACGATGTCATTACTGGTGACCGAGATGTGATGCTCAAACGCTTCGAACAGGAAGCTCGGGCGGCTGGGGGTTTAAGCCATTCCAATCTCGTGCAGATCATTACTACGGGTCGTGAAGGCAACATCAGCTACATCGTTCAGGAGTATGTGGCGGGCCTGAATCTCAGCCAATGGCTTAAGAAGCACGGCACACCCGACTACGGCACAGGATTGAAATGGATGCAGCAGATCGCTGCCGCGTTGCACGCTGCGTCAGAAGCTGGCATCGTCCACCGAGACGTGAAGCCCGAAAACGTGATGATCACTCGTGGCGGCATCGCTAAAGTGACGGATTTCGGTCTGGCACAGTTGAATCAGCCTTCCAGTCCAAAGATGAACCTGACACAAATCGGGACCACGATGGGGACGCCGTGGTACATGAGCCCCGAACAGATTCAGGGCGAGAAACTGGATCACCGCAGTGACCAGTATTCGTTCGGCGTCACTTGCTATCACATGTTCGCGGGACAGCCGCCGTTTCCTGGCAAGAACGCGATGACAGTTGCTGTGCAGCATTTGAAAGAAGAGCCAACGCCACTCAGTACATTTCGAGCCGACCTGCCGAAAGAATTGTGCGTAGTCATCCATCGCATGCTGGAGAAGAAGCCCGCCGCTCGCTTTCAGGCCCCGACGGAACTGGAAGCCGAACTTAAGCGTCTGGATGCCGTTCCGATCAATACCAAACTTGGGGCCACCAACAGTTTGTTTGGGCAATGGGTGCCGTGGCTGCCGGAAGCGAAAAAATACTCGCTCGGCTTCTTCGCCGTCCTCGTCGTCTCGTTTGTTGCAGGACAGCGATTGGAGCGGCCCGTACGAATTCCTGCACCCGAAAAGACTGCGGAGATCGAGAGGGAGGAGTCTGCCGAGGCGCAATTTGCCGTCGCGATGCTGCAGCCGATGCGTACCGCTGCATGGCGCGCCGTCATCTCAAATTTTAATGACAGTCCATTGGCCGATCTGGCAAGACTGCGACTGGGCGTGGCCTTGATGGCCGGCGCTGTACCGGATACCGAAAAGGCGCTGGAAGAATTCCGTAAAATAGAGGATGCCAGTGGCCTGGGGCCGGAAAAAAGTCACCTCAAACTCCTTGGACTGGTGGGACAACTCTGGGTCATGGAGCAACGCCCTCGGACCGATGACACCGATCGAATTATCAGTGAAATCCAGTCACTGGTCGATAGTTACGAAGATGCAGATGAGCTTGAAGGTGCCCTCACCAAAGGGCCGCAGGAATTGAAATGGTTCTTCGAACGGTCACAGCTGGGAATTAGTTCGACATCCGGTTTCACGTTCGGGATACCAGGCTCGGGATTACAGGAACTGCGTGGAACACGTCCCGTCACCCCGCGAAATGAATAGGGTCACCCACTTGTACAAAACACTCTGCTGGACCGGCGACGCAAACGGGCAGTTGCTTCTGCTCGATCAGACGCGGTTGCCGCTTCACGTTGAACACACACTCTGCACAACCGCCGAAGACGTCTGGAACGCTGTCAAGGTACTAAAAGTCCGAGGCGCGCCAGCGATTGGTGTGGCGGCAGCGTACGGCGTGGTGATCGGTCTGCAGGCGTCGCGCAAAGCTCCGGTCGATGAATTCCTGCAGGAAGTCGATCGCGTTACGGCATATCTGGCAACGAGTCGGCCGACTGCAGTGAATCTGTTCTGGGCTCTCAGCCGCATGAAGTCGGTTGCCAGCAATTGTGATGCGTCCACGGCGGCTGAAATCCATGATCGATTACTGGCAGAAGCACGCCTTATCGAGCTTGAAGACAAGGCGATGTGTTCGGCGATTGGACGACATGGAAGTACGCTGCTCAAATCCGGCATGTCGATCCTGACGCATTGCAATGCCGGTGGCCTCGCGACCGCAGGTGACGGCACAGCTCTCGCCGTGATGTTTCAGGCCGCCGCCGACGGTAAGGACATTCATGTGTTCGCCGATGAAACTCGCCCGTTGCTGCAAGGCGCGCGTCTGACGACGTGGGAGCTGCAGCAACGCGGAATTCCAGTGACTCTGATCTGCGACAACATGGCAGCACAAGTGATGAAGGAAGGCCGGATACAGATCGTGATTACCGGTGCGGATCGGATTGCGGCAAACGGAGATGCGGCCAACAAGATCGGAACTTACGGCGTGGCTGTCCTCGCGCGGTATCACGGCATCCCATTCTGCGTGGCAGCTCCTTCAAGTACCTTTGATCTGAGTCTTGCGGACGGCAGCGGGATCCCGATTGAGCAGCGTGCCAGCGAAGAAGTGACATGCGGCTTCGGAACGAGAACAGCACCTGAACAGACGATTGTCTACAACCCTGCCTTTGACGTGACCCCGGCTGGACTGATCTCTGCCATTATCACCGAACGCGGCATTATTCAGGCACCGACGACACAGGCTGTTCGCGAGCATCTTGCCTGAATTTTGTATTTACTGGCGGTGACAAGGACTGCGATTCCGTACCTTGGACATTCATGTCCGAGGTTTTGTCCTGTGGCGTGCCACTTTGGAATGACTTCTTCTGCACAAAGACATTCGCTTCGGAGGCATCTCACGGCGATGCGGCGGACATGAATGTCCATCCTACTTGTTCTAAGAACTCAGTGCATCGGCTACGTTGGTGCGATAGGCTGTCATCGCGGGCAGGAATCCGACAAGTGCGGCAAGACCAACGAGCACTGGAAACAACGTAGCTTCCCACGGATCTACCGCCCACGGATTAATGAGCAAACCGGTCCGCTCGATCAACCAGGGGGCAGAGATGACGGCCAGGCCATGTCCTGCAATCCAGCCAGCCAATCCACCGCCGACACAGAGCAATGTTGATTCGGCCAGAATGATGCCGAAGACATGCATGCGACCGGCTCCTAATGCGCGCATGATTCCAATCTCGCGGCGCCGATCCGACATCGAATTGTAAATGCTTACAAAAATTCCGACCCCTGAAACCAGAATGATGACGGCGATCAAAGCGACAAATCCTTTCTGCGCATTGCCGAGGATCCGATCGATCAGGTTGTTAATCGGAATCACAGGATTCACCGCCATCGCCTGATAACCGGTCTTCAACTCAGACAGAAGCTGGAAGGAATCAAATGGTGTGTCCTGCCGTGTGCGAATCAGAATGGCCGTCACTTCTTTCATCGCATCCGGAGTTTCGTGATGGTGATGCGCATGGTCATCTCCGGCACCCGATTCTTCAGCTTCAAGCTTTTTGTAGGCCTCAATCTGCTCCAGCGCGACAGCCAGTCGTTCCGGATCGGCGGCGTAGAAATCCCGCAGGCGTTTTTCAACTTCCTTCACGGGCTTGCTGTGCCCCGCGATCGCATAGAATCCTTCCAGATTCAGGAACACCGTCCGGTCATTCGCTGTTCCCGTGGGTGCCAGCACCGCAACAACAACGAAACGCTCGTCATGCAGATGACCGCTCTCCGCGCCGCCGTGGATGATCGAAAATGTGGAACCAATGTCCCAGCCATTTTTCCGGGCGACCTCGTGCCCGATGATTGTATCCAGCAGTCCGTTGATCCGTGTGCCACGAATCTTGAAGGATTGGCCGGGCGTATATTCATTTTCGAAAAACTCCGGCGTTGTTCCGATGATCGGAAACGAACCTTCCTGAGTCACATCTCCAAACGCCAGCGGCACGGCGGACACCACACGGCGATCCTGCTTCAACTGGTTCAGGTACAGATACGGCAGGTTTTCGATCGGAGGCTGCACACGATAAACAGCACTCAACACGAGCTGCAGTTCAGCTCCCTTCGGTCCGACGATCAGATCGTACGCGATACTCCGCTGAGTGAACGCACTGTTGACGGCGCCGAACATCACAAGTACCAGGACCATCAGCATCACGCCGAGCGCGATGTTCAGGGCTGTCAGACCCGAAGCGAGGCGACGCTGTTTCAAACTCTTCAACGCAATCGTGACCATGTTCATGCGGACTTCCCCTGAAGACAGAGTTCAGGACGATTAAAGTCCTTTAGGTTTTCGACCCGGGCAAATGTTCCTGCCACATCCGCAGAATGCGTCACCATCAGCAGTGTCACATTGTGGTCACGACATGTGTCTCGAATCAGATCCAGAATTAACTGCTGATTGGCCAGATCGACGTTGGCTGTCGGCTCGTCAGCCAGTAACAGGACTGGTTTGTTGGCAAGCGACCTGGCAACCGCCACGCGCTGCTGTTCGCCGACGGATAGTTTCTGAGGCGAATGATGAAGTCGGTGCCCGAGGCCGACACGTTCGAGCAACTGTTTTGCGAATACCTTATCGACGCTGCGTCCCGAAAATGACATCCCCAGCAGTACGTTTTCCAATGCTGAAAATGCGGGCAGCAGGTTAAACGTCTGAAACACGATGCCGATCTTCGCCGCGCGAAATCTGTCTCGCACGACTTCCTGTCTAGCCGCGATATCGCTGCCGTCCACCACGACTCGACCCGAATCCGGCGTCAGGATTCCGGAAATAATGTTGAGCAACGTGGTCTTGCCGCCGCCGCTGGCCCCGATCAGCGCAACCTGTTCACCCTGATTCATGGCAAATCGCTCGATCCCGAGCACCGGAATCCGGGTTCCACCGGGTTCGCGATAAGATTTCCGAATTCGTTCGAGCAAAAGTGACATGCAGCCTTCCCGGGCGATGAGTTGCAGCTTGAAAAACACGCGTGTAGCGAACTGTACGCGAAATGAGTCAAAAATCTGAATTGCAATTTGGCGATTCGTGTACCTTGGACATTCTTGTCCGAGGTTTCCATCGGAAATATGTGGCAGGCCAGCGACCACTTTCTGCCGGAAAGGACTGCGTTCAGTAGGTCCTTTCTGCCGGAAAGGACTTTCGCCGCAAGGCGAACCGCCGGGGTACGGACATCCGCTCCACGTCGCCGCGTGGCCCTTCTTTGCACCTCGCCTGGTCGCTGGTCGCGGCATGCCGCGAAGTCCTCCTCGGCAAGGAGGACCTACCGAAATCTGTGACGGACAAGAATGTCCAGCCTACATGAGAACCGTCTCGCCGCCCTTCGTTGCCAAATCTGCAGCAAATCGCCACACTGCGAATCCTTCCTGTGTTTGTCCCTCCCGCTCAATCAAGCCCTTGAAAAGGATGTGATTGCCGTGATACGTGATTTTTTCGCTGGTGTTCGCTCGATCGCAATATTTATATTCGCTGTTTCTATGCTGCCTGGGATTGTCGATCGCAATGCATTCGCTCAAGGCGACGAATTTCCCGCCGCCTTCAACACCGACCCGCCGGATTCGCATCCGCCGACACCGGAAGAAATGGTCAAGCTGATTGAGCTGCCGCCGGGGTTCAACGTGACCCTGTTCGCCGGTGAGCCGGATGTGCAGCAGCCGATCTGCATGGACTTTGACGATAAAGGTCGACTCTGGGTTGCCGAATGTTACACGTACAGCGGCGGACCGTACGAAACCAAACTGCGTGACCGAGTGATCATCCTCGAAGACACCGACGGCGACGGAAAACACGATTCACGAAAAGTGTTCTGGGACAAAGGCTTCATGCTGACGAGTCTCACGTGGGGCTTCGGAGGGCTGTGGATTCTGCACGACGGAACTCTTTCCTTCATCCCCGATAAAAACGGCGACGACGTTCCGGACAGCGAACCCGTCGTGATGCTCGACGGCTGGAGCAAAGACTGCGGGCACAACTTCGTGAGCGGTCTGATCTGGGGTCCCGATGGCTGGCTCTACGGTCGCCACGGAATTGTGGATACGTCATATCCGGGCGTTCCGGGGACTCCGAAAGAAGAGAGAGTCTTCATGAACTGCGGCGTGTGGCGATACCATCCGACAAAGCATACCGTCGAAGTTGTCTGCAACGGCACGACGAATCCGTGGGGACTGGACTACAACGAAGACGGCCAGTGGTTCATGACAAACAACGTGCAAGGCCATCTCTGGCATGTGATCCCCGGAGCCCGCTATCAGCGCATGTACGGCCAGGATTTCAATCCTCATGCTTACGAACTGATGGACATGACGGCCGACCACTATCACTGGGACACAAAGACGAAATGGAATGAAAGCCGCGACGGCGTCGCCAACGATCTCGGCGGCGGCCATTCACACGTCGGCGCATTAATCTATCAGGGCGACAATTTCCCGAAGGAGTACTTTGGCAAGATCTTCATGTGCAATACACACGGCCGCCGCATCAACGTGAATCGACTCGACCGCGAAGGCAGCGGCTACGTGGGACGCCGCGAACCGGATTTCATGATTGTCAAGAACCCATGGTTCCGTGGGATCGATATCAAGATGGGGCCGGAAGGGGCGATGTATGTATCGGACTGGTCCGACAACGGCGAGTGCCATGACCATGATGGAGTGCATCGAACGAGCGGAAGGATCTATCGGATAACGTATGGCGTGCCGGAGCGAATTGACATTGCAACCGAATTGCGCCGTGCTTCGTTTACTTCCAACAACTGGCTCCGTCGGAAACGAATTCGGAGGGGACAGGAGAAGTTGTCACAAATGGACGAAGCCAAACGGCAGCAGGTGAAAAAGGGAGATCCCCTTCACGTGAAGGACCTACTCGGATTCGAAGCAGGCGGTTTGACTTCATCCGCAGACATTGATTGTGGCCTACGTTCCGATGACTATTTGACCAAAGCGTACGCAATTCAACTGACGTGTATGAATTCCGCATGGTGGGAAACGCATGATGTCATGGTCAATGAACTGGCAGCGAAGCCCCAAGCGCCCAACGTTCTGCTTGCGTTGGTTTCAGCCTTGCAGCAACTTAACCCGCCCGACCGCTGGAGACTTGCATCCGCGATTCTGAGCTGTCCCGAAAACGCACAAAGCATCGCTGCGGAAAATCAATTGACGCTCATGACGTGGTACGGCATCGAACCCGTCGTCTTCAACGAAGGTGCCCTCGAACTCCTGGACTCCAATCCGAAACTGCAGCAGTTTGCTGTTCGAAGGCTCGCGCATGAGATCAGCACGAAACCTGCCGTGGCAGAATCCGCATTGCGATTTATCAGTGTGAAAGCTGCTAGCAATGAGGGCGAATCGGAGGCCGCAGCCGCGAAACTTCTGACATCGTTCAAGACCGGACTCGCCGGACGTGCCAGGGTCGATGCTCCGAATGACTGGACTGCGATTGAAAAACAGCTTCGAGCCTCAGAAAACAAGGATGTCCTTTTGGCGGTGGATTCGCTGGCAGTCATGTTCGGTGATGGTGCCGCGATCGCCGACCTGCGGAAGCTGGCAGGCGATGCGACCATGGATCCTGTTGCCCGCGAACAGGCCATCGCGGCCTTGGCACAGGCAAAGGACGCCGATTCCGTTTTGATGCTGTTCAATCTGCTCAGCGATCGAGCCGTCGTTGATGCGGCAATCATTGCACTCTCGAGTTTTGATCATCCGGACACCGCGAAGCAACTACTCAACCGCATGGGAGGCTTCAAGGATGGCAACCGCAGTCTGGCTATCGACACAATGGCCAGTCGCGAGGCGTATGCTCTTGAGCTGATCAAGGCGATTGAAGCGGGTCACTTCGACTCTGCTGAATTGACAGCCAGTCAGGTTCGTCAACTGACGGCGTTTGGCAACGAACACATCAAGTCCGTGCTCGAAGCGAAGTGGGGCGTGATTCAGGAGACTCCGGAAGCTCGAATCGCGTCGATCAAAAAATGGCAGACGGAACTCACTCCGGAGACAATCGCCAAAGCCGACCGCGAAAACGGAGCGGCACTCTTCAAGAAATCCTGTGCGGCCTGCCATAAGCTCTACGGCGAAGGCAAGGCCATCGCTCCGGACCTCACCGGTGCCAACCGCAGCAACCTGGAATACCTGCTCATGAACATCATCGATCCCAGCTCGGTTGTGCCAAAACAGTTCACCACATCCGTGATTGCACTGAAAGACGGTCGAGTTATCACGGGAGTTGTGGTGTCAGAAACAGAGCAGACGCTGGTGATTCAAACCGACAAAGAACAGTTGTCGGTTGCTCGCGGCGACGTTGAGGAAACAAAGAACACCGGCAAATCCCTCATGCCCGACGGCATGCTGGACACACTGACCCCCGAACAGGTTCGCGATCTGTTCGGTTTCATGATGCCCAGAAAGTAGCCTGAATGCTCGTTTATACTGCACGCGGCTGAGAACGAGGTATCAGCCGGAGTGCGTTAGCACCCGGTTCTTGCATTGCAGGCGGACCTAACCGGACGCTAACGCGTTCCGGCTGATAACGCAGGGCATCATTCCTGACCGCGTGAAGTATAACGGCGAGCCGCAGGCGTAGGCGGATCGGTGATATGAAATGACTTTCGCCTACGCCTACGGCTCGCCGTTAAACGATGGGTTGTACGAAACGCCTCAATTACTTCCCGACACAGTACAAACAGCGGTTTGAACGCAGCAGCAAATGATCGTTGTAGATCGCCGGAGTTGCATTGAAGTCGGTGTCGTCCGAATTCAGTTTGTTCACTGACTCTACCGTGAACGTTGTCGTAGCAGGAACGACCAGCGTGCCATCGTGGCGAGTCACCACATACAGTTTTCCGTTTGCCACAATGGGCGACGCATAGACAGGTCGGCCGCCTGCAGACAACGCGGGCACGCGTTCACGGTAGACCTGTTTGCCGGTCGCCGCTTCCTCGCACCAGGCGATCCCCTGATCGTCGATCCAGAACAGATGGCCGTCGTGATGGACGGGAGTTGCGACGTAAGAACTGTTGCGACTGTACCAATCGACATGGGATTTCGTCACGTCGCCTTTGCCTCCGGATCGAATTCGATAACTGCCGGACGAGCGGTATCCACCAAAGATATAGATGGACTGATCAACCACCAATGGACTGGGTGTGACGTTGCCGGTCAGCTGAGTTTCCACGAACCAGCTCAACTTTCCGGTCTCAGGATTCAATCCCCAGACCTCGCCCGGAACTGCCAGCACGAGTTCGGTTTTTCCGTCGTCATGCTTCACAGTCGCAGGAGTTCCATACGACAATTCCAGTGTTGACGCTTCTGCTTTCCAAAGTTCTTTCCCGGTCTGTTTGTCGAATGCAATCACAGCGCGACCTTCTTCGGATGCATTCACGATCAGTTTGTCACCGAACAGCGTCAGGCTTGCTGCGGAGCCCCATCTCCGGTTGCTCGATTCCTGACCGACAGAATGATTCCAAACTTCGTTGCCGTCCATGTCATACGCATAGACGCCAGATTTTCCGTGGAACACAAAGACGTGCTGCCCATCTGTGGTCGCAGAATTGCTGGCGTAGCCGTGCTCCGAAATGTAACCCTGATAAGGATCTTCCCGGTCACCGGCCGCGACTGTCTTGTCCCACAGGATCGTGCCGAGCTTTCCATCGACACAGACCAGATGCCGAACAAGCTTCTCCGCACTGCCCTCTCGGCCAATTCCATAGCCCGAATAGCACGTTACAAAAATACGATCTCCGGATACAACCGGACTTGATGAACCAGCACCGGGGAGTTCGATTTTCCATGCGATGTTTTCTGAATCACTCCAGCGTGTTGGCAGTGATGTTGATTCACTGATTCCCGTGCCGTTGAGACCGCGAAAACGCGTCCAGTCATCAGCTGAAGCGGATGCTCGGAATAATGCACAACTGAGCACCAGAAAATTGAACGTGGCAAGAGACTTGATCATTCACAGGCTTTCATTTCAAGCAGATTTTTGAGGAAAAGCCCGGCGTCTTTTGGACGCCGGGCTTCAAAAAAAAGTTTTGGATCGATCGCACGGAATCGTAGGCCGGACCGAGCAAACCCAATGATTGCCGGAGCGGCGCCCGCCAATTTATCATGGACCCAGGTGACAGGGTGTGATGACCAGAAATCCGGGTTTGCGCTGTTCCGGCAGTAGCGGCGGGCTTGATCCGGCCTACACCGTGCGCAATGCAGGTTGATGGATCGGGTGGTCGGGGCTGGACTGAGCGAAGCGAAGGAAGCCCCGGGGTTTCAGGCTGGATAACCGTTGACGCCTCAGAACGAAATTTGGACAAGAAACCACAGATAAACACAAATTCACACAGATAGAAATCAACAATCAATCTGTGTTCATCCGTGTCCATCTGTGGTTTAAGCTGTCATTCTCAAAATGTCGTAAACGGCTACCAGGCAGGTGCCCTCGAAACCCCAGATGGTCACCCGTCAATCCATTGCTGACTGAACGCTAACACCACCGGTAACTCGACTGTTCAGTCGTTCGGCTGACTGAAGAAGTCGCAACGTACCGGCAAGCTGACGCATGCCGCTCGCCGCACCGATCTGAATTTTCAGCTATTCAGCTGCAGGTCGTCGCGGGCGAGCGCCTTCCTGATTTCCACCCGGAGCATCAGGACCACCAGGTCGTCCGCCAACGGGAGGTCGTCCGCCACCAGGACCGCCTTCACCACGAGGACCACCTTCTCCGCCTGGACGGCCCATGCGACTGGTGAACTCTTCAGCAAACTTTGTCATTTCTGCCTTGTCGAGTTTTCCATCTCCGTCAGCATCAAAATGCATCGCATGTTCAACAAGTCGCTCGGGGTTTGGTGGTCCTCCTGGACCGCCACCTTCTGGACCACGGCCGCCTCCCGGAGGACCGTCACCACGACCAGCCCCTTCACGTCTCGGAGGTCCATCACCACGTCCGGCACCTTCACGTCCCGGAGGTCCATCACCAAGTCCCGGAGCACCTTCACGTCCCGGAGGTCCATCGCCACGCCCGGCACCTTCTGGACGAGGCGGACGCATTTCATCATCGGTTAATTTGCCATCACTGTTCTTATCGAGCGTCAGCAATGATGCTGTCGCTGCCTGCAATTCCTCAGCTGAAATTTCGCGATCACCGTTCTTGTCCAGCGCGGCTACAAGGGGATTTGGCATCGGCGGACGACCCGGTTCTCCTGGTCCACCCGGTCCGTCGGGTCCGCGCTCACCACGTCGGCCTTCCGGTGGAGGACCATCGGGACGATCGCCACCAGGAGGACGATCTTCCTGCGGCGGCTGAGCCAATACCGTCATCGTTGCGGAAACACCCAACAGAGCCAGCACAGCGCTGGCCAACAGAATCTTCTTCATTTTAATCGCCTTTCGTAAAGGAAACGGAACTAACTGACAAACACTCACCCCATCAGCCGGTACGCATGAGCGTCCGGTTCCCGGGGAATTTCGAAACGACCGGACGCTCATGCGTACCGGCTGATTTTTAACGTCATCCTGGGCACCGCTCAGGGCAACGCCGTTAAGGATTTGATCGAGTCAGATTCAGCGAATAGCCCCCTCATCCGGCCTCCGGCCACCTTCTCCCCCTTGCCAGGGGGAGAAGGGACTTCGAGAAAACCGGTGAAAGCACAACGATGAATTCTTAACGGCGTTACGCTCAGTGGGCCTCCTGCTCGACAACTCGAAACACGTCATTGCTCTTGAACACAGCCCGCGGTCGATCGACCGGCTTAAACTCGATATGACAATCCATCAGGATGCCGACGGTGGCATCCTCAGGGATCTGAATTTCCACATGCACAGTGTTACCTTCTCGTTCGATCGATAAGGCTTCAAACGGACCAATCTGAACCCAGTCCGGTTTGCCCTCGGGTACAGGAGCTCGATTCGCTTTTTCAGGAGCCAGTTCAATTGTCAGCAAATGCTTCTTTCCAGCCACCGCACTGCCGGGACGAACAGACGCGATGACTTTGGGCTGACGACTTTCACCTTCGGTATTGTCCTCAATCGCACCTTCCTGTGATCGTCGCGGACCTCGCATGTTCGCAGGATCAGGAACTCCTGCATAACCTCCAAGCACATACGGAAAACGGCCCGGAGTGACGTGATAGTGATAACCTCGAATATCATCGGAGTGTCCATTGCAGACATCCAGTGCCTTGTCGCCCTTCAGATCTCTCGCCATGACATCATCGGCTTCATACGGACCGTATATGGGAAATCCGTCGAAGGCAAAGCCGATCACAGGTGAATGCAGCTTCCCATCATCACGGAACGGCGACTTCACGCACACCGGATACTTGTGATAATGATACACGCCCCGCTGTTCGGGATGTCCACAACACGAATCCAGCCACACTTCCGAATATCCTTCCACCGCATTCATGCCGCCCGCTTCGAATGGATTGAAGAACACCACACCGTTCAAGGCAACTCCGATTGGTCCCATCGGAACTCGCGTAATGTGGTCATTGAGTTTCGGCTCGAATGGCAGTCGAAACTCAAATTTCTGAACTTTGATGGTGTTGGGATTGCCTGAGTTCGGGAACACGGCCGTCGGGTGATTCGGGTATCCCTGGCTGTCGAGGATGATGTGCGTTGCATCGTGCCGCACGATCAGGTTGTCGATCCCATCGTTGTTCGAGTCCTGGCGATGATACGAGAACAGGTCCAGATAGCGATCGGCATCTTTGAAGTAGTAGACAGGTGGCTCAGCATTGCTGACATACCAATACCCGGCAAGGTGTTTCAGCGAGGCCGGATCGACATTATCGGCGGCCCTGATCGTGGTGCCGCATAATGCACACAGACACACAACCAAGGCGTACATATTACGAAACATGCTTATTCTCCAGATCATGATCCATCGAGCCACCTGCAAGCGGCAGTCGAACTAGAAACGTTGATCCCACACCAACAATTGATTCACAGGAAATGCTTCCGCCGTGCGATTCAACCAGATTTTTGCAGATCGACAGCCCAAGACCACTGCCACCGTGTCTCCGCGAACGTCCGGTATCGACTCGATAAAACCGTTCGAACAGATGCGGCAGATGCTCGGCTGCAATACCACAGCCGCTGTCACGAATCGCTAATACGGCCTCGGTGCCCTCGATTCGAACCTCAACGAAGATCTTTCCGCCTGGCGGAGTATGTTGAATTGCGTTGTCAATCAGATTGACCGGAACCTGCATCAGAAATCGAATGTCCGCCTTAACCCCGACAACCATTTCCGGCGCTGCACATTCCAGATCAATCCCTGCGGAAACCGCTTTGTCCTGCAGTTGCGCAACCGCATCCTCAGCCACGCTCCGCAGATCGATTATTTCCCGTCGCAGTTCGGCATGATCAGAATCGGTGCGAGCCAACAACAGCAGTCCATCGACAAGCGACCGCATCCGTTCCGAAGATTGCAGGCATGTTTCGAGCGTCTGCTGATACGACTCAACCGACCGTGGCTGCGACAGTGCAAGCTCCATCTGTGACTGAATCACCGCCAATGGCGTTCGCAATTCATGCGACGCATCGGCAGTGAATTGAGTCAGGCGATCGAATGATGTTTCCAGGCGTTCAAACGTACCATTCAGGACTGACGCCAGTTGCACAAGTTCCTGATCGAGCCGGCTCGTGTCGATCCTGCGGTCGAGACTCGCCGCAGAGATCTGTGCGGCAGTTTCAGAAATCATCTGAATCGGCTGCACCATGCGTCCGGATATCCACCAACCTCCGATGATACCAACCAACAATGTCCCGAAGGCCATTCCGGCAATCTGGAATCCAAATCGATGCAGTTTTGCCATGTCGTTTTCCAATGGACGACGAACGAGAATTGTCGTCTCTTGCGGCCCCTTCATAGCAGCGTCGATGTAACCATTTCCTCTGATGACTCGCGGAGGATGATCAACACCTGTCGGCATCGTCATGTCCGGATCAAGATCTGTTGTAGCCCCATCGCTACGAGCCAGCACAGATCCATCACGCCGCCAGACAGTAAATTCCATGCGATCAATCGGCGGTCGCCCTGCACCATCCTCGGAAAACGGTTCTGGTGGGCGGCCGAAATCCATTGGTCCCACACGACCTCCGGGGCCCATCTGAGACCCGGGTCCACGATCACCGGGTGGTGGCCCCATCCCCGGCCTCCGATTACCGGGCGGTCGAAATTGAAATTCTGGTGGCAGTGGCCCCAGAGTGAAATCTGACGGAAACTGATTGCCACCCCGATCACCCGGCGGATTCATCGGTCCCGCATCGCGCATGGGCCCGCCATCGCGCATTGGCCCACCATCACGGTTTGGCCCACCATCACGGTTTGGCCCGCCATCACGGTTTGGCCCGCCATCTCGATTTGGACCAACTTCACGGTTTGGGCCGGGCCGCACGCCGCGAAGGCTGACATCCAGATATTGGGCCGTCGAAACGGCCTGCAAAGTCGCTCGTTCATTGACATCGCGATCAGCTCGCCAATACACAAGGCAGCCGAACACGACAATCGACAACGCATACACTGCGCCGTACCACCATTGCAATCGCCCGCGGATGGACCTAATCATGGAGGATGTACCCCTGTCCGCGACGTGTTGTGATAAAATCCTTCCCCAGTTTTCGTCTGAGATTCGAGACGTGAACATCCACCAGATTGGACAGACTATCCTCGTTTTCGTCGAACAGTTTTTCGTAAATCTGAGTCCGCGTCACGACTTGTCCGCGATGCACCGCCAGCAGTTCCAGCAGCGAAAACTCACGCGGCGTCAACTGCAGCAGAGTCTCTGCGCGAGTCACGGTTTTTGCTTTGGTATCAACGGTCAGCTCGCCCACCTGAATCTGTGACGACGCCAGTCCCAGCGAACGCCGAATCAGAGCCCGCAGTCGCGCCTTCAGTTCGACCAGGTGAAATGGCTTGGCGAGATAATCATCTGCACCGCCATCAAGTCCTCGCACGCGATCATTAACTCCATCACGAGCCGTCAGAATCAATACAGGAGTTTTGTGAGTCGCTCGCAACTTTTCCAGGACCTGCCATCCGGTCAATTTTGGCATGAGCAGATCCAGCACAATCGCGTCGTAGTCCCAACTCGTCGCCTTATACAATCCTTCCTGCCCGTCTGCGGCTTCATCGACTGCGTACCCGTCCTCCCGCAGGACCTGAGCGATCGTGCGAAGTAAATCAGGTTCGTCTTCAACAACAAGAACACGCATGGCGAACAACTCTGATTTGAGGCCTACGGCTTTGTCACTCCGGCGAAATTGCACATGCTGCTCGCCGGGTAGCTGTCATCGTACAAACCTGTACCTGAAGCCAGCGTGAAGACGCGACGAATTTTTTTTGGGCAAGAAATTCCGATGCGCTACCACATTCAAAATTCGAAGATAACAAGAAACTTGGCGCGGGCTTCGACCGCAACCCAAAGTAGTCGTCACTCTCTGAGTGACGCAATGCGATTCATTTGGCCAGTTCAGACAAGCGTCATTGACGCAGTCGCGTTCTGGTCGATCCGCCCTTATCCGAATCAATCGCAATTCATCACTCAGAGAGTGATGGCTACTTTGTATTCAACCACGTGCTCTCCTGCTGGTCAGGAAAAAAATCTTCTCAGAAAAGCAACACTTTCCTATCGCGGCGAAGCCGCAAATCCGACGTCCGAATTTCGAAATCCAAAAGAACAACGGTCGAAAAGATGCGCGCAAAATGCGATGTTGTTAGAAAGAAAGGATCTAATGCGTACCGGCTGATAAAGCAGAGCCACAATCAGCACCACGTGGCGTATACACAGGCGAGCTGCCTGTTCCACGATGAAAACGACAGTCCCAATGGCAAGGGCGAGGAGGTAGCCGGTGGCCGGAAGCAGTTAGTTATTTCGCGAACGCTGCGGACAGCGGCTAACCTGCCAAAAATGCAGGGTGGGCGGTTTCCGAACTACGTGGCAGTCGCGGAAAAGCCCTCAATTATGTACGCCGAACCGGAATATCCATTTTTTGACAGGCACGGAAACTGCTTTCCGTAACTGAGACCGCACGAGTACACGGAAGTGAGACGCATTGTCACACATTCCAACGTCAGGACTGTGCGTTTCAATGGTTTCGTGAATGATTCCAGTACATTCCTTGGAGTAATCCAGTCATGGCATTCGATCCTCGCAAGCTCACGGTGAAAGCTTCAGAAGCGATTCAGCGAGCTCAGGAACTGGCTGAAAAGAAACAGCACCGAATACTTCGGCCACTCCACTTGCTGAAGTCGCTTCTCGACGAAGAAGGCGGCTTGATGACGTCGCTTTTGCAAAAAATGGGGGTCAAAATTCCGCAGTTGCATAAGATGGTTGACGGAGAACTCGGTCGATTGCCGCAGTCCACTTCATCAACAGACGAAGGCGTCAATGCCGGTCCCGAAGCAATGAAGGTACTCAACGCCGCAAAAAAACAAGCCGACTCAATGGGCGACGAATACACGTCAACGGAGCATCTTCTGTTCGCGCTGACGCAGGTGGAAGATCAGGCGAAACGGTTGCTGCAACTCAATGGCGTTGATGAGAAAGATTTATTGGAAGCAGTGAAGGGCATTCGAGGGGGACAAACTGTGCAGGATCAAAACCCGGAAGACAAGTTTCAGGCGCTCGAAAAATATGGCAAGGATCTTGTCGTTCTGGCCCGCGAAGGCAAAGTGGATCCGGTGATCGGACGGGATACTGAAATCCGCCGCGTGATCCAGGTACTTTCGCGACGACGCAAGAACAATCCCGTGCTGATCGGGGAACCTGGCGTCGGCAAGACCGCAATCGTGGAAGGACTCGCCCATCGAATCGTGCTGGGCGATGTGCCGCAAAACCTGAAGAACAAGCGTGTCTTCGCGCTTGACATGGGCGCGCTGGTTGCCGGAGCAAAGTATCGCGGCGAGTTCGAAGATCGCCTCAAGGCCGTACTGAAGGAAGTGCAGGCATCAAACGGACAGATCATCATGTTCATCGACGAACTGCACACGGTCATTGGTGCGGGGAATGCGGAAGGTGCAATGGATGCGGCCAATCTGCTCAAACCCGCACTGGCTCGGGGCGACCTGCACTGCGTTGGAGCGACCACGCTGGATGAATACCGCAAACACATTGAAAAAGACCCGGCGCTCGAACGACGATTCCAGCCGGTCATGGTGCAGGAGCCCAACGTGGAAGACACAATCTCGATTCTGCGCGGCCTGAAGGACCGCTACGAAAGCCACCACGGAGTTCGCATCACCGATGACGCGATCATCGCGGCCGCGACATTGTCAGACCGATACATCAGTGACCGCTTTCTGCCCGACAAAGCGATCGATCTTGTGGACGAAGCTGGCAGCCGGTTACGCATGGAAATCGATTCGATGCCTGTCGAAATTGACGAAGCGACCCGTCAGTTGACGCGGATGCAGATCGAAGCGGCGGCATTGGACAGGGAGACCAGCGAAGAAAGCCGCGAACGGCTACAGGATCTGAAGCGTCAGATCGCCGAGCGGGAAGAATCCACGAGCGCGTTGAAAGCGCAGTGGGAAACCGAAAAAGCAGCAATTTCCGGCATCAAGCCGCTGCGAGAAAATATCGAACGCCTGCGGACGGCCTTTCAACAGGCTTTTTCACGAGCTCAGCAGACGCTGCTCAACGAAGACTTTGTCGATGCTCAGAAAACCGAGCAACAACTCAAAGACGCCGAAAAGCAACTGAAGGTGATGGAGCAGAAGTCCGCCGAGCTCAATACAAACAAAGAAAATCGGCTGCTGCGGGAAGAAGTCACGGAGGAAGACATCGCCCGCGTCGTCAGTCTCTGGACGAGCATCCCGGTTTCCCGCATGATGCAGGGTGAACGCGAAAAATTGCTGCGGATGGAAGATGAGATTCATAAACGAATGATCAACCAGCACGAAGCAGTCGAAGCTGTTTCGAACGCTGTCCGTCGAGCCCGATCCGGCATGGGTGATCCGAACCGTCCGATTGGTTCATTCATGTTCCTCGGCCCCACAGGCGTGGGAAAGACAGAGCTGTGTAAGGCACTTGCCAACTTCATGTTCGATGATGAACGCAATATGGTTCGCATCGACATGAGCGAATTCATGGAACGTCATAGTGTCGCCCGTCTCATCGGCGCGCCTCCGGGATATGTGGGGTACGAAGAAGGCGGCAGGCTGACGGAAGCCGTGCGTCGTAATCCCTATTGCGTAATCCTGCTGGATGAAGTTGAAAAAGCTCACCGCGATGTGTTTAACATTCTGCTGCAACTTCTGGACGACGGTCGGCTGACAGACAGTCAGGGGCGAACGGTGGACTTCACCAATACGATCGTGGTGATGACATCCAATATTGGAAGTCAGTCGATCCAGGAACTGTCAGGTCAGGTCGATGAAAAAGAGATCCATAATCGAGTCATGGATGCACTGCAGAAACACTTTCTGCCGGAGTTTCTGAATCGTGTGGACGAAGTGATTGTGTTTCATCCGCTGGGCCGCAGCGAAATCCGTGAGATCGTTGATCTCCAGTTGCAGCGACTGAACAGCCAACTTGAAAAGAACGGTTACAAACTGGAAGTTTCTGATAAGGCAAAACAACTGCTCGCCAATGAGGGCTACGATCCAGCCTACGGGGCTCGCCCGCTCAAGCGTGTCATCCAGCAGCGTCTGCAAAACGCATTGGCCAATGAACTGCTGGCGGGAACATACACCGCCGGCGATACGATTGAGATCGACGCCGCTCAGGACGGGTTCGTGTTTTCGAAGAGGTAAGGATTGAGGCAGATATAAGTGGGGCACGATTCCATCGTGCCGAGCACGTTTAGCACGTGCTCCACGTCTGGAAGACGACAGTTGTTTCTGCGCCTGCCCTCAGCCCAAGGCCAGCGCGCACATTAGGGCAATTTGGTAAAATGGGTAGTTGCGCCACAGGCGCATTTTGAGTATACCTCCGCAGCATACGAACTGTCATCGCATGTTACGGAGAGAAACTCATGCCACCGTCAGATGTTAGTATTGGGCTTAGGGAAATTGTTTGCCACTTTGAAGAGTTGGAAGATCCTCGATCGACGATCAACCGATTGCATCCACTGCCGAGCGTCCTCACCATTTCCTTGATGGGAGTTCTTGCGGGAGCCAAAGGGCCGACTGGAATTGCCAAGTGGGCGGTCGCAAAAAAAGAACTGCTGCTGCTGGGACTTGATCTGCCGAATGGGATTCCATCGCGAGACGTCATTCGAAGAGTCTTATCAGCCGTGAAGGTTGAGGCATTTCAATCGAGTTTCGTCTCGTGGCTGAACTCACTGCGTGATGCTGCGAAAGAAAAGGCCGGGGTCAGCAACTCCGAAAAGACTCACATGGCGATTGATGGCAAAACGATGAAGGGCAGTCATGATCGTGCGAAAGGACTCGGTCCCATGCACATGGTCAGCGTCTGGTTGTCGGATTTCGGACTGACGCTGGCACAGGTCGCCACCGAAGAAAAATCCAATGAAATTACAGCGATTCCTGAAGTGCTGAGACTGGTTGATCTGAAAGGCGCCATCATCACGATCGATGCGATGGGGACTCAAATCGCTATCGCCGATCAGATCGTTGCAGGCAAAGGTGATTACATTCTGGCGTTGAAAGCGAATCAGGACAGCCTCTTTCAACAAGTCATGAAGCACGTCGATGAACACATCAGCGATGACTTCGCGGGCGTTCCATCGCAACGCCTTGAAGAAGACACGAAGAAGGGACATGGCCGATCGGATTCACGAACTTATCTGCAGTTTGAAGTGCCGAATACTTTTACCGGAACGTCCCGCTGGAAGAACCTCAAGACGATTGGCGTCGTGGTCTATACGAGCGTCGTCAAGGGAGAACAGAAGATCGACATTCGCTATTTCATCAGCAGCCTGCCGCTCGACATTCAGCAGTTTTCCAAAGCCGTTCGCAAGCATTGGGGAATCGAAACAACGTGCCATTGGAGTCTGGACGTAACCTATGGCGAAGATGGATTGAGAATTCGCCAACGCACGATCGGCGAGAACCTGGCATGGATTCGTCGCTTCACTTTATCACTCCTGAAGCAACACCCCGGCAAAGAAAGCCTCGCCATGAAACGCCAACTCTGCGGCTGGAATGATGACTTCCTGATGCAAGTCCTTGGTATCAAAGCTATTTAGTGTGCGCTGGCCTTG
>CAMAVB010000111.1 GCA_945861465.1 Candidatus Kuenenia stuttgartensis | reverse complement strand
CCGGATCTGTCAACGATCATCGGCCAGACCGTGCGGCTGCGATTTGTGCTGCACGATGCAGATGTGTTTTCGTTTCAGTTCCGTGACTGACCATTGACCCCACGGCGAGCGGCAGGGCGTCAGCCCTCCGAGTCTTCCGCACTGTGAATGACGAACTGAGTACTGACTATCACCTCACAATGTGTGGCGGGCGAAGCTCGCAACCCAAAGCGGGTGGCCACGAAAAACGCAAAAAGGCACAAAACGTTTCAGTAGTTTGTGTCGGTCGCTGACTTCTATTGTTGAGCTCTACTTCTTGTGAGTCTTTGTGTTTTTTGTGGCAATCCATCCATCGCACAACAGATGGGTATCAAACAACTTGAGCAACTGCAGTGCGGAAATCTTTGCGGTAGGACAAGACTTCAATCGTTAGTAGTACGGAGTATACGGAGAGGAAAGATGACAATGGCCGTTGCTATTCCTCCGTGTGCTCCGTGTACTCCGTGGTGAAATTCGTCGGCGCAGGGATTCCCCATGCACAGCGTTCTGGTACCGGCAAGCTGACGCATGCCGCTGGCCAGTTCTCACACTCACGACCGTGTGGAATATTACGCCGGTTCCTGATTTCCAAAGACATGCACCGGACTCCATGCTCCGGTTTTTCCAGTCGCGCTGACGGCGCGAACCCAGGCTCGGTAAGGGCCCACGACGAATGGACTCTCCAGAGTGAATTGGGTCCCGTGAAGATTCTGTTCTCGCACCACTGTCACCCCGCGAACATCATTGATCCAGAGATCATAGTGGTCGGCGTCAACGACTGTGGTCCAGTTGAGTTGCCCTTCGACAGGAATTGTCGGCGGAAAAAATGCGGTCGCACCGCCGACATGGAAATCACTTGCCGCACTCCAGGTGCTTCGCAGGCCAAATGGACTAATCGCCACGACCCACCACCGGTAATTCCCATCAGGAAGTGTTTCTGTGGTCAGGCCAGGGCTGGTTGTTTGCCGTCGCTCAAAGACAGGCCGGTTCATATCGCGATTCCACAGCGTCACTTCGTACTTCTGCGCATTGGTGACAGGATTCCACTGCAGCGTTGGCGTCTGTAAAAAGGCGGTCGGAACGGGAATTGTCTGAGGAACCGGCAGGCTGGACTTCTGCACGGGACTGGACCAGTGTCCCTCGGTTCCATTTGGGTAAACGCCGCGCACCTGAATCTGATACGTTCCGAGTGGCAGGGCCGTGGCTGGAGTAAACGTTTGTCCTGTCAGGTTTTTGACCACAAGGTAGCCGGTCTCGCTGCTCCGCACGTCGTCAATACGAATTTCGTACGAAGTGACTCCTGGCTGTGTCGGCCACGTGATCGTGGGACGGTCTGGACCTGGCCCGTTGACTGCGGTGATTGTGCCGACAAACGCGGCACCTCGCGACAGAAATTCCAGCGTTGCCGACCATGCTCCGAAGCTGCCATCCTGTGCTACGCCGCGTACCCATGCTCGAAAAGTTCCCGGGGTGACCGGAACCACCAGCGACGTCAGATTGCCTTCGACAGTTCGAATCGATGTGTCAGCCGGCGAAATTCCGGGCGCTGGATCATCGACCCAGACATGGTATCGAACGGCTCCTGCAATCGGCGTCCAGCTAAGAGTGGTCGAAGTGCCGGGCGGGAGGGGAGATGGCAACGCGAGAAAACTTGTTGTTGATCCCGTCTGGAAATCTCGTGCTGCCGACCATTTCCCGAAGGAACCGTCGCCGGCACCTCCACGGATCCAAACCCTGTAGCTTCCCGTCGGCAGATCTCTGTCAGGCACAAAAAAAGCCGTGGATGTTGTCGTCCGAATGGGTGCCTTCGCAGGATTGCGAGTATCGATGATCCAGATGTCGTACAATGCAGCACCGGGTAACACGTTCCATTCCAGTTTCGGTCGGCGCGAGATCTGATCGGCGACGGGAGAAACGACAGGGCCGCTGCCGATAGTGAATTCATCCGGAAGTGACCATTGACCCACCGTCCCATCCACCGCCGATGCGCGGACTGACGTGCGGTAAGTGCCAAAGGGCAGGTCCAGAGTGGGAACAAATGTCGTTAGCGCTCCTGAGACAGTCGTGCGAATGGCAGCCACATTTGGAGTGCGAATGTCACTGACGAAGACTTCGTATCCGGACGCACCCGGGACCTCATTCCATGCCAGCGTTGGTCGGCGGAGCAAGCCGTCCGGCGTGGGGAGCAATTCCACCGCGCTGACGACCGAAAAATCCTGCCGCAACGACCAGGCTGACGTGCCAGTCGCATTCTTCGCGCGGACCCCGACATTGAACTTCCCGAGTCCAAGATCGATTGTCGGTGTGTACGATGTCCCCGTCACGACGACTCGGTCCAGAACGATCGTGTTCGACCTTTCGCGGTTGACGGTGATTTCATACTCGGTTGCGCCCGAGACTGCAGCCCAGGTAAACGTGGGACGTAGTTTCGGTGTGGTCGCTCCCGGTCCGGTAATCGTAGGCGCTGCAGGAGTTGACGGGGACTGTGCGTCAAGCAGCGGCAGGATAAACACACTGGGTTTTGTACCACTGCTGCCAAGGAAGTACGGCATTCCAATGACGAGCTCGGACCGTCCATCGCCATTCGAGTCGCCCAGGAACGTCATCGAGCTCGCCAGCAGCGAGGACCCGGGCAGAAATGATTGGCCCTCGATCTGATCTCCGACACGATTTGTCTGCTTAATTGTCCCGTCGGCATTCAGATTCAGGAGATAAACATTGTCAGGTAGATCGGTTGTAGCGGTCTGCTGTTCGGACACACCAAGGGCGAGGTCGTTGATTCCATCCCCGTTGATATCACCGATCGCAGTCATGCCGGAAAACCGCCCAAATGGCGAGACTGTTGGTCCACCGGACAGTCCACTCGCAATTCTGGAATTTCCCTTGACCGTACCATCAGCATTCAGCCTCAGCACATGAATGAGTCCTGGTCGGTCTCCGTTTGTGTCATGAATGCTGGCCGTGACAGCGATCTCCACGACACCGTCACCATCCAGATCTCCCAACGTTGCAATCGCCTGCCCGAAATTGTCTTTGTTGGCTGCCGGCAGTGTTCCATTGCCAGGGTTGGCGATGGTGGTGAAGTTTTTGACCGTTCCATCGACTTTCAGTCGAAGGATGTGGACGACGCCGCGATCAGTTCCACCTGCGTCAGCGGATGCTGCTCCGACGGCAATGTCAGTCACGCCGTCTCCATCGAGGTCACCCAACGAGGCGACGACACCGAAAGCATCGCCGGTTCCCAGAACAGGGCCTCCGTTCAGAGAGCTGGCAATCTTTGTCGTACTTTTGGCCGTGCCATCCGCATTCAGACGCAGAATGTAAACCGCACCGCGACCGAATCCACCGGTATCGTCGCCCGCGGCTCCAACCGCCAGATCGACGACGCCATCTCCGTCGAGATCACCCAGCGAAGTCAGGCTGACTCCAAAGTAGTCCGTGTCGGCCAAAGTCGGGCCGCCATTGAGACCGCTGGCAATCTTGACCGTCAATTTTGCAGAGCCGTCAGAGTTGAGGAACATCACGTAGATGGCACCTCGCGACTGGCCACCAGTGCTTTCAAAAGGGGCACCGACGACAAGGTCCGTGACGCCGTCGCGGTTCAAGTCACCGATCGAAACTGATGAAAAGCCAAAATAGTCAGTGAACTTGACCTCGGGACCTCCATTCAGTCCCTCGGCAATTCTGACAGGGCGCACAAATTCAGCCGGGAATTTTGGCTGATCCTGAATCACAAATTTGTAGTCTTCGACTTCACCGTCTGTGGCCGCTCCCGTTGCATTCGCAGCCGCTGCATCGGTACTTAAACGGAACCGGGCATAAGTCGTTCCGCCGGAACTTGACGGGATCACAGGAAATGTCAACGTAAAGCGACCATTGCTGGTTGAGTTCGGCACACTGATCTGCGCTCGTTCAGACGAATTGTCAAACACACCGTCGCGATTGAAGTCGATCCAGCCCGACAGTGTCGCAACTCGACCTGTCGTATTTGTCGCTGACAGCGTCAAGGTCGGCGCACCACCGGACGTGCCGTTCAGATCCAGAGGACTCAGGACGCCATCTTCATCGTCGCGACCACCGACGGCGACCTGATCGTCCAGACCTGCGTTCGCATGCTGGAACAAGCCTGAATCGCCATCAACGCCAGCTCCCAGATACAGCGTGGTTAAAGTCGCATCAATGACATGGCTGGCACCGCCGTTCGCGACAAGTGTCTGATAGTTGTTGACACCAGTTCCCGGTGTTGTGTCCGGTGCATCACCGAAATCCGATGTGAGCAGCAGTCGGGCTTCCAGCATATCGACCACGGCAAACGGCGTCGGGAGTCTGAACGACTGCTTCCGCCGCGTGTGTCTGCCTGTCGATGTGTTGCGAATCAACGATCCAATGCGATCAAACCAGCTTCTCAAATCCATTGAGTTCTCTCCCCAGGCTCCGCCTGGATGTCGATAAATGCCATTTCCGTCAGTAGCTGAAATTTATGCGGCTCGGCAAAGAGCCACAAGAGCAGCTTTTTGAGCCCATTTAAGGCGAGCGGCAGGGCGTCAGCCCTCCGAGCAATCACGAACCCGTCCGCTGCCATCGCTTTTGAATCGTCTTACAACGCGATTGTCTGGACCGAAAAACACGAAGCACAAAACGCACTCGGAGGGCTGACGCCCTGCCGCTCGCCAAAGGCGAGCCCCCCCGGCGAGCGGCAGGGCGTCAGCCCTCCGAGCAATCACGCACCCGTCCGCATTCGTCGCGTTTGGATTCTCCCAACACACGCTGAGCAATGTACATCACGATTTTCCGGGCGCAAATCCGAAGCACAAATCACACTCGGAGGGCTGACGCCCTGCCGCTCGCCAAAGGCGAGCACCCGGCGAGCGGCAGGGCGTCAGCCCTCCGAGCAATCACGCACCCGTCCGCTGCCATCGCTTTTGAATCGTCTTACAACGCGCTGTAAGATTTACAACGCGATTGTCTGGACCGAAAATCACGAAGCACAAAACGCACTCGGAGGGCTGACGCCCTGCCGCTCGCCTGGATTATTCCCACGTTTCGACTATTGGATTTATCCAGATCACCAGAGGATACTCTTGATCCCGCAGATACTGGATCGCATTACGGATCGCGATCTTATCCGGCAGTTTGCGTTTTGAACCTGACTGAGTCCACCAGGTCTCCGACTCTGGTTTCCCGAAAGCGCGATTCAGCTTACGGCTACCATACGCTTTTACATCGCGCAACAGAACGTCAGGATCAGGATCGCCTGGAACTCCCAAAAGTACATGCACATGATTCGCCATGATCGCCACGCCGACCAATAACCAGTTCCGAATTTCACACGTCTCCTGAAACTGCGACAACAGCAGATCTGCCTGCGGTTGGGTCAAACAGATCGGCGAAGACTTTAACTGGCTTCGAGCAGACTCATACAACTCCGGCATCGATTCACTGCGAGGCGTGCCGAATTCATCCTGCTCTTTGCGATGAGATTGCCCCGGCATTTCGATTCGAGTTACAGAACCTCGAGGATCTCCTGGTAACCACTGCCCATACGTCGTCCACGTCAGCAGCCAGTACCGATCCATCCCGTTCATGTTCCCCTCCCCCTGGCGAGCGGCAGGGCGTCAGCCCTCCGAGCAATCACGCACCCGTCCGCATTCGTCGCTGTTAAATTCTTCCAACACACGCTGCAATGTACATCACGATTTTCCGGGCGTAAATCACGAAGCACAAATCGCACTCGGAGGGCTGTCGCCCTGCCGCTCGCCAAAGGCGAGCCCCCCGGCGAGCGGCAGGGCGTCAGCCCTCCGAGCAATCACGCACCCGTCCGCATTCGTCGCTGTTAAATTCTTCCAACACACCCTGCAATGGACATCACGATTTTCCGAGCGTAAATCACGAAGCACAAATCGCACTCGGAGGGCTGACGCCCTGCCGCTCGCCAAAGGCGAGCCCCCCGGCGAGCGGCAGGGCGTCAGCCCTCCGAGCAATCACGCACCTGTCCGCATTCGTCGCTGTTAAATTCTTCCAACACACGCTGCAATGTACATCACGATTTTCAGGGCGTAAATCCGAAGCACAAATCGCACTCGGAGGGCTGGCGCCCTGCCGCTCGCCAAAGGGGGAGCGCAATGCTGCAGATCTGGCCGGAATTGCTGCCGCACCGAATTGTTTTACGGGGAGTTTCTGGTAGTCTCAAGGGGCTCAATGTGAAGATGATCCGTTGTTTTCCATTTGTGTCGATTGCCGTCGAGAAACACTGTTCTGGTTTAAATCCTCAGGAATTTGCAATGCGATTGAAAAGCCGACTGTGGAAGTGGTTGAAGGTTGCGTTGGCGGATTCAGCCCGAGGGCACCACCGTGGTCATCGCCTTCGGGTAAGTGGATCGCGGATCGAATCGCTGGAAGCTCGCACGCTGCTTTCGGCAATCGTCGTCACGAGTCTTGCCGACAAC
Source organism: Candidatus Kuenenia stuttgartensis (assembly GCA_945861465.1). Taxonomy (GTDB): domain Bacteria; phylum Planctomycetota; class Planctomycetia; order Planctomycetales; family Planctomycetaceae; genus SXXK01. The sequence goes on along the minus strand of CAMAVB010000111.1, from coordinate 17,207 downwards.
ACGGCCCTCGACGGGCTAGTGACACTTCGAGAGGCCATTCAGGCGGCGAACACGGATTCGTCCGTCGATGGATCAGTCGCTGGCAACGGAGCAGATCTCATTACGTTCTCTTCGGAACTCAAAGGGCAGATCCTGATGAATGGATCGCAGATGTCGATTACCGACGCGACCACGATCACCGGGAACGGATCATACAGAATAGTGATCGACGCTCAGCATCTGTCGCGTATCTTCGACATCGCTGGTACTGCCGGGAACGTGACATTGAATGATTTGACATTCATAAAAGGTCGTACGACGGGCAATGGAACGAATTTTGATGACACCACATTCGCAGGTGGTGCGGTGCGCTGGCTGTCGCAAGGCATTCTGACTATCAATCGAAGCACGTTCGGTAGTAATTCAACGATCGGCGACTTTGCAGGCGGTGGAGCAATTCTCGCCAACACCGGCACCCTGATTGCTAATGAAAGTTCGTTTTCCGGGAATTCGACAAGCGGAATTAATTCTGAAGGCGGAGCAATCTCCGCTCACCTTGGTTTTTTGCAGGTCAGAAACTGCACGCTCGACAGTAACTCCACATCCGGAAACTACTCGGAGGGGGGTGCACTTTTTTCGGTCTTTGGAAATGTCACCATCAGCCAAAGTACACTTTCCGGGAACAGTATTTCCGGAATCGATTCCCAGGGCGGTGGTCTGTTTACACAGCAAGGCTTTGTGTTCATAACCCAGAGTACGATCACCGAAAATGCAACAACCAGCAGCATTGGCGGCGGCATTTTTACGCTCACTTCGCCGATGACAATTTTCAACAGTATCGTGGCTGGAAATTCAGACGTTGGCCTCGCACCAGATATCCGGAAATCTCCTGATTCGGACGATGTCTGTTTCATCACGAGCAGTTTGATTGGCCGGAACAATGGAACTGGGCTGGCCGCGACGTCTGGTGCAACGCCCGACGCCAGCGGCAATTTTATCGGCGGTGCCACTGCTCAAACCGCTTTGAACCCGCTACTCAGGCCGCTCCAAAACAATGGAGGGCCGACTTTAACGCGCGCGTTTCTCCCCGGTAGCCTGGCCATTGACCACGGCAGTAATTCTCTGGCCATCGACGTTACAAATGGCAACGCGGCGCTCACGACCGATCAGCGCGGCGTGCCATCTGCCCGAATTCTCGATGGTGATCATCTTGGGGGGGCCACTGTCGATATTGGAGCGTTTGAGTTTTCCGGTCTGCGGGTCATTTCCCCGAATCCAAACGCGTTCTCATTGCGGCCAACGTTTACATGGACACCGATCGCAGGTGCGACGTCGTACATTATTCAGATCAACAATGAGAGTACAAACGTTGCTCACTTCCACGATGCGACAACCACCGTCGCGTCCTACACGCCGACTGTAGATCTGGCGATTGGCAAGTTCAAAATGTGGGTTCGACCGGTTTTTGCAGCCGGGCCAGGAAACTGGAGTGCTCCGCAACTGTTCAACAATCTTACCCCGGCAACATGGCAGTCCATGCCTCGAACGCAATTGACGTCGCGCCCGACGCTGAGCTGGAACGCCCTGCCGGGGGCGGCGAAGTACGATCTGTGGGTTAACAATCTCTCCACGGGAGAACCGGTGTTCCGCCAGGATGTCACTGGAACAAGCTTTACGCCCGCGACTGACCTGCCAATGGGATTCTATCGAGCCTGGATTCGCGGGATTGATGCCAAGGGAAACTTTGCCAACTGGTCGGTTCTTCAGGAAGTCCTGGTTGTCCCCGCCCCTACACCGATCGCACCTCTGAGTTCCACATTTGATCGGACGCCGACATTCACCTGGAATCCCGTGGCCGGTGCGGTGAGTTATGAACTGTATGTAAAAAGTCAGATTACCGGCGCGATGGTCATTAACGGCATCTCGACGGTCGATACGAACTTCACCCCCGCCACGAATCTGACCGATGGCACATACCGGTGGTGGACAGTCGCGGTCAGTGCGGCAAGTCTCGGCCCAATCAAGAGTGGTGGAACTACGGTGATCGACATCTATGTCGGCGGTCGTCCAACCATCATCGCTCCGGCTGCCGGATCATCGACCTCCGACAGAACTCCGGTATTTACCTGGAAAGCGGTCGATGGTGCGGCCAGTTATCAACTTCAGGTGAATCGAATCAGCGTTCCGCAGGCTATTGTCATTTCTCAGGTTGGTTTAACAACCACCGACTTCACGCCAGTCTCAGATCTCGCGGCAGGTACTTACCGAGCCTGGGTGCGAGCCGTCAGCAACACGAATGAACTGAGTCCATGGAGCATTGAAGTCAATTTCACGGTGACGGCATTTGCCCCGACGATCGATTCACTCGATGCCGACCTGATGCTGACAGGTCTGTTGATGTCAGAACTGGCTTCGGGTAATGAGCGGGATGTGAACACACATCCGTCGAAAGTTGTCGTTAACACTCAACCGAATCAGATCAACGACGAAGCCATGGTTGAGCTTGCTGCTCCTGTGGTGTTTTCAAGTCCATCGGCGCGGCCTGCAATCGATCACCAGCGACCGGACCTGTTCGATCTGGATCGGATGATGATGGAATTTACTATGGACCAGTTTCTTCCCGGCGAGCGGTAGGGCGTCAGCCCTCCGAGTAATCCGCCGCAGTCGCACGCCAGGAATCAATTCGCTTCCTGCACTGCACGTAAAACCAACCCGAGCTGCGAACGCAAATCACGAAACACAAATCGCACTCGGAGGGCTGACGCCCTGCCGCTCGCCAAAGGCGAGCCCCCCCGGCGAGCGGCTGGGCGTCAGCCCTCCGAGTATTCCGCCGCAGTCGCACGCCAGGAATCAATTCGCTTCCTGCACTACGCGTAAAACCAACGCGAGCTGCGAACGCAAATCACGAAACACAAATCGCACTCGGAGGGCTGACGCCCTGCCGCTCGCCTGCTTGGCTTTCCAGAACGGCGAAAAATAGAGTTACGGCACCTGCGTCCAGGTCCATTCCATGGATTCGTCCTTTCCCTTGATGACGCCTTCGATTCGAGCATTCAGCAAATCCTTTTGTCGGCGATAGATGATCCGTTGTGGAAAATCGTTATCCTTGTTTTCGAATACAACGTGATTGTCTGACGCCTCCTTGAGAATAAACGGAGTCGCCGCTTTGCCTGAAGGACTGGCAAAGTAAGTGATCCCGCTCGGTGTCTCAGCGATACGCAGGAACTCAAAGGACGCTTTTCCGCTTCGATAAACGCTGCGATTCATTCCGAGCAACATGCCGCCCTTTGGCTCCGTCCAGTGTTCTTCGGTCATGTCGCCTTCGACATCGCCTTCCCAATGCCCGGCCAGCCATTTCAGGCTCTCAATCTTTGTCGCCTTGTCATCGCCATCCTTGACTGTGCTGGTGTTCTGAGCCCACGCCAAACCAGTGAGTGAAGAAAGTACGACGGCCATCATGATGCGAGCGGTCATTGCAGAATCCTGAGAGTTTCGAATTGTGTGGAAAGTTCTGAGCGGATTGGACCATTGTTCTTCATAGAATTTCCGTATGCAAACAAGATCTGATCGTATTTTCCTGAATTGCGGTTGTCCGCGATGGAGGCACAGAAGAACTGGCGCTGGAAGTCGCGCGACAGCTTGCCGTGCGCATGCAGGGTACGCCGTCTTTTGTGATCTCCAGAGTGCATCGGTTCGTGAGCGTGTGGCAAAAGAGCTGGCGGACAGCATCGCTGAACATTTTGAGGCTGTCCGATCATCAGGATTTCTGGATCAATGAAGGGGTGTCCAGCTTCGATCTTCCGATCGATCCCGGAGTTTTGTAAAGTGCGTCGACGGTTCCCGCAATTTTTCGTTCTCGTTCTCAGTGTAACGGTACTCGTACTCCTACTCGAAAGTTTGAAACGAATCGTGTCGATGCGCACTCGGTCGATCCAACGGACGGAGAGCGGAGCGGAGGGTTCAGTCGAGTACAAGTACGAAGAAAGCCCGAAACAGGAGTGTCAGCGGATGATGGATAAACGGAATGGACGGAGGATCAGAGTTCCTGCCAGTCGGCGGCTGAGCTGGGATCTGTTGTATTTTCATCGGGACGTTCCACTTTGCGGTCATGATCGGCGGATGAATCTTGCCCAGGTTTCAGGGGGTCGAAATGCCAGTGTGGATCGAGTTTCGTGGCCCGCACTCTTTCTGAAGGCGTATGCAATTGTCGCTCAACAGGTGCCTGAACTGCGGCAGACGTGGTATCGCTGGCCGTGGGCTCATTTGTATCAGCATCCCTGCAGCGTGGCGACCTTGACGGTGCAGCGCGAGATGCATGGAGAACCCTGGTTGTTCTGGGGACAGATTGCAGCGCCGGAACTGAGGTCGCTGTCGGAGTTGCAGCGGGCGATCAATCAATTTCGCGATGGAGATGTGCGTCAGGTATTCCGAAAGCAGCTTCAACTTGCGAAACTGCCAACCGTGTTGCGCAGAATGGTCTGGTGGTGGAATCTGAATGTGGCCACGGCCTCCCGTGCGAAACGGCTGGGGACATTTTTTCTGTCAACGCTGGCAGGTCGCGGTGCTGAGATTCAGTTGCCACCTTCGATCCATACTGGTTGTCTGACTTTTGGTCCTCTGGACGAAAACGGCATTGCGCGAGTCACGCTGGCGTACGATCATCGCATCATGGACGGGGCTCTGGTCGCCGACATTCTGCAGCGATTAGAAGAAACCCTGAACGGCGCGCTCTTGCACGAACTGCGGGCAATGCAGGAGACGAAATGTTCAGAAGCGGCCTGAAGGTCGTTCGCAATTTGTCACTGGGCTGGCACCCAGGGCTACCATCCACGGCTGCTCCGCAGCCAATCGCAGAGTGATTCGTTATCTGGTTGCAGTCGCCAAAGGAACAATAATGTCCATCCGCAAGATGCAACACGTTTGGCGCATGCAGATCTGATGCCATATCATTCACGGTTCCGATGATTCTCTGTCTCCTGGCGATTGAACGGTATCTGGCTTATGACGTCTCGTCAACGTATTCTTTTTCTCTGCACGGGAAACTCCTGTCGCAGTCAGATGGCGGAAGGATTTCTGCGGCATCTGTATGGCGATCGGTTTGAATCGCTCTCAGCAGGTGCAAAGCCGGCGGGTTACGTGCATCCGCGCGCTGTGACAGCCATGGCGGAATGTGGCATTGATATTTCCAGCCAGGTGAGCAAGTCGATTCGTGATTTTCTTCCACCTCAGGGAACGCCGCCCGATGTCGTTATCGGCGTTTGTTCCACGGCAGATGAAAACTGCCCCGTGTTTCCGGCGAACGTCGAGCGTTGGCAATGGCCGTTTGATGATCCGTTTCATGCGACAGGTTCGGAGGAACAACAAATGACAGAATTTCGGCGAGTCCGTGATGAAATTCGAAGACGGATCGAGAGTGAGTTCAGAGTTTGACGCTGGCAGGCACGGCCATGCCGATTTTCCGGTACGACGGACTTCCAGTCCGTCGCATGGTGCTACTCGACGGACTGGAAGTCCGTCGTACAAATTGCGGATGGTAAGTTCTATCCTGTCGCTCGGCTTTAATGATCGGTTCCACTCTCCATGACCCTTTCTCGCCTGCCACTCAGCTACTGCACCAATGTTCATCCGGGACGAACTGTCGCGGAGGTCATCAATGGACTGACGACGTACTCGGCCGAAGTGCAGCGACAATTGGATTTCCCAATGGCGGCGGGACTGTGGTTGTCCGCCAGCGTCGTAAGTGAGCTGACGGAAGATTCGGATCAATTGGAACAGCTGGCTCAGGTGTTGTGGCAGCATGACTTGTGCTGTTACACGCTGAACACATTTCCGTATGGCGATTTTCACAGCGAACGAGTCAAAGAGCAGGTTTATCTGCCCGACTGGGCGTCGTTTGAACGTATCAACTACACCGAACAATGCGCGGCGATTCTGGGGCAACTCCTGCCAGAGGGCGGCGAAGGAAGTCTGTCAACCGTTCCATTGGGAGGTCGCATGAATCCACGGGATGGCGATTTTCACGCGGTCTGCTTCAGTCATTTGATTCGCCTGGCAAAGTACTTGCACCAACTGTTCGAAACAACCGGTCGCCGCATTCGGTTGGGGCTGGAACCTGAACCGATGTGCGAAATGTCCGGCACGGCAGAATGGACATTGCCCGTGTTCGAGCGTTTGTTCGCTCAAGCGGAAGCACTGGGCTGTGAGCCGTTGATTCGTGAGTACATCGGCGTCTGTTATGACGTCTGTCATCAGGCGGTTGAATTTGAAGATGTTGCTGAATCGATCGAGCAGTTTGTGCAGCGCGGAATTCGTATCAACAAGGTCCACATCACGAATGCGGTGGAACTGCTGAACCCGTCCGAGAACGCCGCAGGCCGACAAGCACTTCGGCAGTTCGTGGAACCCCGCTATTTGCATCAGACGTACGCGAGATTCCCGGATGGGCGGATCGAGCAGCGACTGGATCTGACGTTGAAAGACATTCAGCGTGAACCAGCGGACGAGTTCATGCTCGCCGGCAGCTGGCGCGTGCACTTCCATGTGCCGATTTTCGCAGAGACGCTCGGTGCGCTAACGACAACACGCAAAGATCTCGCCTCTGCGCTGCGGAAAGCTGCAACGCTCACTTACGCGCCACATTTGGAAGTGGAAACCTACACCTGGCCCGTAATGCCGGGTGAAACGGCAAATGATTCACTGCCGTTGGCAGATCGGATCGCGCAGGAACTGCGTTCGGCAGCGGAACTGCTGGGTGAAGCGTCGGACGCATAAAAGTGATCGTTTGTACTGATGACGTCGGTCGCTTTGGGTTCTCATGTCGGTATTGAAGCGATATCCTCCGGTCATTCTAAGCACTGGTGCATAAGTAAGTTGGCACAAATCGTTTAACGGCGAACCGTAGGCGTAGGCGGAAGCACGCTGGACTCGCCGTGTCAACGGAGTAGAAACGGAAGCCGAACTCAAGTCGCTCCGCCACAGCCTTTCTCGGGGCACACCGTTCGGCGACACTCGCTGGCAGAAGAAAACCGCAGCGGAACTGGGACTTGAATCTTCTCTTCGGCCGCGAGGCAGACCAAAACGCTCGGATCAGTAGAATGTCTCTTTTTGAGTCGTCTGACCGCGATTTGTCAGACTTCCGACAGGAGCTTCGTCAACGCTTTCTCGACCACTTCTTGTCGTGTCATTGGGCCGTGAGTTTGAATGTATTCGTCAATTTCCTTGGAATGACGCGCCACCACTTCGGTGATGCCATTGACCCATTGCTTCCATTCATCACGGACGGCGGGCATTTCGGTCGCAAGCATTGGTCGCAGTTTCTGGCTTTCGGCCCGCAATTGAGCCAGACGTTCGGGCGACACGTTGGGCCTGGTCTGCATTATACCTCCTCGACGAAATAGGCTGTATGTACGTAAATAAAATCTCGACCGTCGTCGTCGTGGTCGAGCTCGTAGACCACGAAAATGATGTCACCTTTGAACGTACGCCCAAAGATGGCTGGCCGACCACTTGAACGACTGATAGTTTCGGTCTCGATATTGTCGAACGCCGACTACACTTCTTCCGGAGCGAGCCTATGCTCGGCAATATGTTCGACGTTACTTCCGGGAGCATCGTCCCACAAGAACATCTGGTCCATTTGCGACTCCTGCAATTCGAATCAATGTCCCATTCCGGCTTTGGTTTGTCAATCGGCTTGAGGACCAGATTGCGTCACGGCAGACTTTAGGGCAGAATGACTCAGCCATACACAACGTGACTATTCCGCCTGAAGATCACAGCGTTTCAGGTTGTCGGCGGGAACGCGGTCGATGAGCAGCGGAAACGGATCGACGCCAATCTGATCAGAAATGGCATCCAGCGTGAACGTAACTGTGTTCATGCCTTGTTTCATCTGCACTCGGGGGCAACGAAGGGAAAAAGAAAGGGGGAAAAAGAAAGGGGACATTCTACTTTACCAAATAAGTACAATGTCCGCCGCTCCTTTTTTGGAAGTGGAAACCTACACCTGGCCCGTCATGCCGGGTGAATCAGCATCTGATTCACTGCCGTTGGCAGATCGGATCGCGCAGGAACTGCGTTCGGCAGCGGAACTGCTGGGTGAAGCGTCGGACGCATAAAAGTGATCGTTTGTACTGATGACGTCGGTCGCTTTGGGTTCTCATGACGGTATTGAAGCGATATCCTCCGGTCATTCTAGTGCTCTGTCATTCGTGTTTTGATGTGTGCCACTGGCACTGCCAGTGCTTCCTGCAAATGGGGCACTGGCAGAGCCAGTGGCACACAACCCATCAATGAATTCGTGACAGAGCACGAGGCACTGGTGCATAAGTAAGTTGGCACAAATCGTTTAACGGCGAGCCGTAGGCGTAGGCGGAAGCACGCTGGATTCGCCTACGCCTACGGCTCGCCGTTAAACTAAAAAAATTCTGCACCAATGCTTATACTCCGCGCGACAGGAAATGAGTCCGGCGAGCGGAGCGGCGTAAGCCCTCCGGTACCTCGTTTTTGTACCGGCAAGCTGACACAAGCCGCTCGCCAATTGTCTCAATCAAGACCCTGCGGAGAATAAACACCCTTCATCGTTCGAAGCAGCGATTGACTGCTTGACAATGGGCGAGACTACCAGTTATGTCGGATGCTCAAACGGCCAACACGAACGTACGTCAGGAGTCCCCGGCCGAAAGGCTGCAGACTCCCGTTCAGTTCGTGCGCGGAGTGGGACCGCAGCGCGCGGAGCTGCTGAAGAATCTGGGAATCCTGACGGCTCGTGACTTGCTGTTTCATATTCCGACCGGCATCAATGATTTCAGTGATGTGCGGACCGTGCCAAAGCTGGAAGCAGATGTTGAACAATCCGTCCACGGGTTTGTGGTGGATCGCGATGTGCGGCAGCTGGGAGGAGGTCGTTCGCTCGTTGGTATCCTGATTGACTGCGACGGGCATTATGTGCGAGGCCTGTGGTTCAATCAGCCGTGGGTATTCAAAAAATATCGCGATAACGAACATCTGGTCTTCAGCGGCAAACCACAGAAGAAAGCTGGTCGCTGGGAATTCAACGGGCCGCGCGTCGCGATCCTCGCTCCTGACGACGACCTTGAAGCCGCAGCAGGCGTCCTGCCACGATATCCACTCACCGATGGCATCAAGCTGGATGCCATGCAAAGAATGACACGTTCGGCCGTCGAGAATTATGCCGATCTGGTTGATGACTGTGTGCCGGAATCGTTCCGCACCACTCATCGACTTCCCAATTTGTCCACTGCCCTTCGCTGGCTGCACACGCCGGATTCTGTGAAGCAGTGGCAGGACGGACGCTACCGAATTTTGCTGGACGACCTGTTGGAATTTCAACTCGGATTGGCGCTGCGGCGACGGATCTGGAATCGCACGCTGAAGGCCCGGCCGATCGAAGTGTCTGCGAAAGTGGATGCCCGCATTCGACGCCTGTTCGAGTTTCGATTCACCGCCGGTCAGGATCAATCAATTCGCGACATTACGAAGGATCTGCAACATTCGGCTCCCATGCATCGACTGCTGCAGGCGGACGTTGGAGCGGGCAAAACGGCAGTCGCCGTCTACGCGATGTTGTCGGCCATCGCGGCGGGGTATCAGGCTGTATTGATGGCGCCCACGGAGGTCCTGGCCACACAGCATTGGGAGACTTTCGATGAACTGTTGGCCGAAAGCCGCGTGCAGCGGGGATTGCTGATCGGAGGACTGCCGACCGCAAAGCGTCGCGAACTCCTGGCAGGAATCAGTTCTGGAACAACGCAACTTGTGATCGGGACACAGGCCGTCATTCAGGACAGCGTGAAATTCCACAATCTGGCGTTGGCCGTGATCGACGAACAGCACCGATTCGGCGTGCGCCAGCGTGCCAGCTTCACCGGCAAAGAGGTCAGTCCGCATGTGCTGGTCATGACAGCGACACCGATTCCTCGCAGTCTGTGTCTGACTCAGTTCGGAGATCTGGACGTGTCCGTGATTCGGGATCTGCCGCCAGGTCGCCAAAAAGTCGTGACAGCAAAAATCATGGAGATCGCAGAACAGGCGAAGATGTGGCATTTTGTCAGACAGCAGATTGCAAAAGGACGACAGGCATACGTCGTCTGTCCTCGCGTGGAGGGTCAGTCGGAAGACGATGATGCTGCAGCAGAGACTGTCTTCACGCAGTTGCTGCGCACGGAACTGTCGGGGCTGCGCGTCGAATTGCTTCATGGACGCATGGACCGGGAACGACGACATGACGTCATGGATCGGTTTCGAAATCACGAAGTCGATGTGCTGGTTTCAACGACCGTGATTGAAGTTGGCGTCAATGTACCCAACGCCACCATCATGCTGATTCAACAGGCCGACCGCTTCGGGCTGGCTCAATTGCATCAACTGCGAGGCCGGATTTGTCGCGGCAGTTTTCAGGGTTACTGTTTCCTGTTATCAACCACAGACGCAGTAGAGGCTCTGGAACGTCTTGCCGCTTTGGAGAAATCCAGCGATGGCTTCGAACTGGCGGAAATAGACGCAGAACTCCGAGGCCCCGGCGATATACTGGGATTGAGGCAAAGTGGTGCGATGCCGTTGCGACATGCCGATCCTGTGCGGGATCTGAGTATTCTTCAGGTAGCACGCCGGATGGCTCAGGATCTGGTGGATGACGGACGGTTTGATCTCCCGGAGTTCGGGGAACTTAAAACAGTCGTGCTGAAACGATTTGCGAATCTGCTGGATCTTCCTCAGACCGGCTGATGCGTTTTCGTTTCCTCCGGCATATTCAGGCAGCGTGCAGATGACTATACTGCGAGCGGTCGGAACTGATGTATTTCTTTGGCGGGGGATGTTGATCCCCTGATTGACCGCGTGGACACTACAAAAATCAGGGGACTTAGGACTGGAGCAGAAATAAGTGGGGCACGATTCCATCGTGCCGAGCACGTTAAGAACGTGCTCCACGTCCGGAAGGCGACAGTTATTTCTTCGCCAGTCCTTTCGTCCCCCGCTCGCCAAACGCAGCCTCCGTCCAACCCGGGCATACGGAAGGACCAACATGAATGATCTGAAATCCCTGAGTCTGGTAATCGCCAGCGTCATTATGGTCGGCGGGATTGCCTCGACGGTGGCCGAAGCCTCAGTCGCCGTTTTGCCGCCTGACGATGCCGCTGGCCGGAAATCAGCCGTCGCGTCTGCGGCGTTTGGCCGGATGCCCATCGAGCAGATTAAAGAGCGCCTGCAGCAATGGCTCACACTTGCCCGCACGGATGAAACAACGTCGAAGCAGGCGATGGAACTTTGGTCTGACCGCGATCAGGTTGACGGACTGACCGCAGAAGAAACGCTGGATCGTCTCATTGATTCGTTGGCGATCGCTGACACATCGGTGCAGCAGCTTGTCGAATCATGTCGTGCGACCGGAACACGCAGACCACTGGACTACGAAGGTGCTCGTTCCGACGCTTTCTTCCGGGACCATGTGACTTTGTATCACGCGCGCTGGTTGACACAGCATCGTCTTTATGACGAAGCCATGCTGATGCTGGAAGCGCTCGATCCGGAAAACGTCGTTGATCCAGCCAGTCTGTTTTTCTATCGGGCGGTTTGTCGATTGCGATTGTTAAAGTCGGCAGAAGCTGGTGATGATGTTGCATTGCTGCTCAATCATACGCTGGATGTTCCATCTCGCTTTCGAGCGGTGGCAGAGATGATGAAAGCAGAAGTCCAGGTGGCGACTGAAGGTCTGCCGCAGGTAGCGCGTCTGATGTCCGATGTGCAGCGTCGTCTGGATCTCGGTAATTCAAATGATCCGGTGCAGAAACGCGAAGACGAAGTGGTTGCGGCTCTGGACAAGCTGCTGGAGGAAATGGAAAAGCAAAAGCAACAGCAGCAATCAGGCGGTGGACAAGGCGATGGACAGCAGAATCAACCCGGGCAGCAGGGAGCCTCTCAAAGTGCGATCAAAGGGTCGGCGGCTGAAGGTGAAGCCGATCGAAAGGAACTCAGCGAAAACGGCAACTGGGGCATGCTCGACAAACAGGCGGAAACCAAAGCACGAGAACTTATTCGACAACAGTTTCCGCCCAATTTCCTTGACGCCATCAGCCGCTATACTCGTCGCATCGCCGAACAGAAGAAGTAGCCTCCCGGAGAAAGTTGATCATGCTCGTTCTAACGCTGCTCGCAGTCCTGCTTGCGCCCACCGACTCGAAAATTTCGATGCTTGACGGGCAAACACACAACGGGGTTCTGCTGGCTATCTCCCAGACTGACGTGGAGATCACGGAAAAAGGTGCGTTGGTCGAGTTGCCGATTGATGATGTCATGGCGATCGAGTTTCCCGTGGCAGCTGCGGCTGTCTCCGCTGAAACACAAGTCCTGCATTTTTCAGACGGGAGCCAGTTGCATGGCACCTCAATCGCACGCACGGCAAAGGCCCTCACGGCGCAGACGGGATTGTGTGGTGCCATTGAGGCGAAGGTCGATGCGATCCATGCCGTACGGCTGCAGGCAGATAATCCTTCCTACACGCAGCAGTGGAACACGTTTCTGAAACGCAATTCAGAAAAAGACAATCTCGTCGTGGCAAAACGTGATGGTTCGGGACTCGATTTTCTGGCAGGGATTGTGAGCAATGTCACTTCCGATAATGTGGAGTTTCTGCTGGATGGTGAAACGATTCCCGTGCCGGCAGAACGCGTCTACGGAATTGTGTTCGGTCGTCCGGCAGGATCTAAGACGGGAGCGGGCGGGCCGGATGTCGCAGTTCAGTTGACCAGCATCGCGGGTGATGTGTTGAACGCAAAAACGATCATGCTTGAAGGCGATCAAGTGAAGGCAGAATCCGCCTGGGGTCAGTTGGTATCCGTTCCGTTGAATCAACTGCAGAAGATCGATCTGAGCAGCGGACGAATTCAATTCCTGTCCGAAATGCCTGCACTCATGGAACGCTTCGATGGCATCGATCCGGAAAACAGTTTGTTCGCCGGATTGATCGCCCCCGAACAGCAGAAACTGTTGTTTGGGCCGCAGCGAAACATGACGATCGAACGACAATCCAGACTGCGCCTGCGTGGTCGTGAATTTAGCAAGGGATTGTGTATCCATTCGCGTTCCGAGATGCAGTGGGAACTTGACAAACGGTTTTCTGCGATGGACTGCGTGGTGGGTATCGACGACGAAGTGGCGTTCAACGGATCGCACGCGGTGTCATTAAAGATCACGGGCGACGACAATGTGCTCTTCGAGCAGCTGATTGCGACAACCGACGACCCGGTGCCCCTGCGTTTGTCGCTGGACGGTATCTCGACGCTGACCATACTTGTCGATTTCGGAGACGGAAGCAGCGTGTGCGACTGGCTGGACATCGCCGACGCGCGCCTGATCATCGCAAAGGACAAGCCGTGAGTTGTTTTGACCAACATTCGCCGAAGACCAATAGGTCCTGCCTGCCGGGCAGGACTTCGCAGCTTGCTGCGACCTGCGACCAATCGACTTCATTGAAACGGCAGCTTGACGCCGTTGAGCGGACGTGCGTCCCATGGCGGTTCGCCTTGCTGCGAAAGTCCCGCCCGGCAGGCGGGACCTACTTGCTGCTGCTCTTCCTCTTCGCCACGATCACACCCGCAAACGCACAACAAACCGTCCTCGAACGCGAAGCGGCGCGGGTGGAAACACTGCGCAGGATTTCACCGAGCATCGTGTGTGTGATGGACCCGAAGGGCCAGGGCGGTGGTTCCGGCGTTTTGATCTCGGCGGATGGCTACGCGATCAGCAACTATCACGTGACGTCGGGGTCCGGGACGTTTATGAAGTGCGGTCTGAGTGACGGTAAGCTTTACGATGCGGTGATTGTCGGAATTGATCCGACGGGTGATATCGCGCTGATTCAGCTTCAGGGCAGAACGGATTTCTCGTTTGCGATCCCCGGAGACAGCGATCAGGTGCAGGTCGGTGATGAAGTCATGGCACTGGGGAATCCATTTCTGTTGGCGAGCGATTTCACTCCGACCGTCACATACGGCATCGTCAGTGGAGTGCGTCGCTACCAATACCCGGCCAACACGTTTCTGGAATATACCGATTGCATTCAGATTGATGCGTCAATCAATCCCGGAAATTCCGGAGGGCCGCTGTTTGATATTGAAGGTCGCTGGATCGGCATCAACGGACGCGCGTCATTTGAAAAACGCGGACGAGTGAACTCCGGGGCGGCATATGCGATTTCGGTGAATCAGATTCAGAAGTTTATCGAACATCTCAAGTGTGGTCTGATTGTGGATCACGGCATCGCCGAATTTACGGTAGCGACATCGGACGCCGGTGAAGTCACCGTGGCTCAGGTATCGGCCCTGTCAGATGCGTATCGCCGAGGTCTGCGGCCCGGTGTGCAAGTGTTGTCATTTGCCGGGCGATTATTGACTTCTGCCAATGATTTTCAGAATGTGCTGGGGATTTTTCCTGAAGGTACACGCCTGCCGCTGACATGGCGTGATCAAGACGGATTGCATGAAGGAACCATTCGTCTGCGTCCGCTGCATGCGTTTCAAAAAGCTCCTGAGTTACCGGAAGAACGTCAGCAACGACCGCCGCAGGATCCGGAAAATCCGGACGGCGAAGAGATCAAGCCCGACGGAACGACCGAAGACGTCCCTGCGTCTCTGAAGAGCCTGTTCGTTGCCCGTGATGGATTCTGCAACTATTACTTCAACGACATCCAGAGACTTCGCCTGCTCACCGCCCTGAAGGAACGAGTCGCTTCCAACGGCGATCCAAAGTCCGTCTGGGTGATCGCGTTCAGTCCGTCTGAACCCGGTCCGCCTCTGTCGGGCGAACTGACAATCGCTCCATCTGCCGTGGGTATGAATCTGAATAACCGGCCATTTCTGCAAAGCACGAGCGATCCGCAGGTTGACGAAGAATCACCTCAGTTGCCCGGTCTGCTGATCGCCATGAATCAATTGCGCCGTCTGCTCAGCGGTGACGCTGCTGAGTTTACTGAACAGCAGGCTGCCGGTCGCACTTTTCATTTGCCGTTAGAGAAAGACGTGCATGTGCTGCTGACACGCGAAGGAGTGCGCACCTGTCGCTGGTACTTTGATGAAAGCTCGGCACTGCCGATTGGTGTCGATATCGAATACGCTCAGGGAATCGACGAAGCTCGCTTGTTGTTTGCGGACTGGACTGATCGGAACGGAGCCGTATTTCCGAGTCGGATTGGGCTGATCTCCGGCGCACAGGAAGACCTGCGATGGCTGAACATCGGCAACTTGACGGTCAATAAACCATCAGCCACTGAAACGACAAAACCATGAACACGTGTGTCACTCACGCTTTCGAACGAGTGCGCTGGACGAGTCTGATTCTGACGCTGTTGTTCGTATCCGACAAGTGCTCTGCGTCACAGTCAGACTTTCGGGCAACTGCCGAAGTTCTGAAGTCACAGCAGCAGACGATTGTCAAATTGTTCGGTGCAGGAGGCGGCAGTCTGGATTCCTATGGAACCGGAACTTTGGTTTCCGGCGACGGTCACGTCGTGACGGTCTGGAATCATCTGATAAGTACAGGATATCTGACAGCGGTTACCGCGGACGGACGAAAATTCACAGTCGATGTCGTCGGGACCAGCACAGAGTACGATCTGGCACTGCTGAAACTCAGTTCGGAGCCCGGCGATTCGTTCTCGTATATCGATCTGTCCAAAGCGCGTAACCCCGAACCCGGCACGCCGGTGCTGGCCTTCAGCAATATGTTTCATGTGGCGACCGGCAATGAGCCCGTGTCTCTGGTACATGGAGTCATCGCTGCAAAGATTCCGCTGGAAGCAACTCAGGGACGCTGGAAATTTCCGCTCAAATCCCCCGTGTGGCTGGTCGATGCGATTACCAATAACTCCGGTGCCGCCGGAGGCTTACTGACCGACACAGAAGGAACACCGATCGGGTTGATTGGCAGAGAAATTCGTCATAGTGCCAGTCGTACATGGGTCAATTATGCGGTTCCGCTGACGACCCTGAAGCCGGTGATTGAAACGTTGCTGTCCGGGAAGAAAGTGGATTCACGTCCGAAAGATGCGGACGCAAATGCTCCCATGCTTTCTGATCAGCAACTCACGGCACGATTTGGTCTCACGATGTTGCCGAATGTCGTGGAACGAACTCCGGCATGGATCGACACTGTGGCAAAGGATTCAATCGCCGCAAAATGCGGGCTGCAGCGCGGCGACCTGATCGTGCTGGTGAATGACGCCGTGATCACCAGTGTCACCGATTTTCAGCAGCAGCTTGCCGCATTCCGCAGCGGCGAAAAAGTGGCACTGACGATCAACCGCGAACAACAGTTGCTGCCCGTCGATTTGCAGATTCCGTAGTATTATCCGGCGAGCGGCTGGGCGTCAGCCCTCCGAGGCTTTCGTGGATGACACGGTCGGCGACAGTTCACTGGTACAATGAGATTTTGTAACTTGGACATTCTTGTCCGAGCCCTTCACCCGCAACGCGGCCCACTGCCCCGAAACAATGTGGCCGTCTCGCTCCGCCGAGACGATGCCTCGTTCTACCGCGTTCGCCACCGAGAAATGTGATTCCCGGGTGCGCCCGGGCAAAGCAGAATGCGATTCCGGGCCAAAGGCCCAGCCAGGCTATGCGAACGAATGGACCTTTGGTCCGGAATCGCATGTCGGCGTGGGAAGCGTTTCCGAACGCGGAATGGAAACCAATCTTGTCGTGCGCAATGCTGGCTACGGAAAACAGGCAAATTCGTCGATCTGCCCCAATCTGAAAAAATCTGACAATTTTCTTCCGGAACTCCGCCCTCTCGATTGTCAGTCCACCGGAGCGGCTGAATTCCTCGGTCGCAGTTGATTTTCAAGGTACGGGAGTTAATGCGATGAAAAAGATTGGAAAATGGCTCGGAATCCTGTTTCTTGTCCTGACGGTCGTGGTCGGGATATCGGGGCGGCGAATCAGCGAACTGATGGGTTACGCACGGGCAACTGCGGACAAGACCGTTGAACAACTCGAAGACAGCGTTCCGGCGGCCGTCCGAGATCAGAAGCTGCAAAATGACATCGAGACGGCTCGTGGAGAGATCATTGATCGGCGAGTCAAGCTGAATCTGGCGGCATCGGAAGTGCGTCGATTGCAGGACGAAGTTGGGCAGCTCACGGCGGCTGTCGAACGACGTGAATTGATTCTGGCGGAAGCGTATCCTGCCCTGGAGACCGCCTCAGCCGATCGGCT
>CAMAVB010000110.1 GCA_945861465.1 Candidatus Kuenenia stuttgartensis | reverse complement strand
GAGAACGCGACGCGCAGCGATCCGCTGGCGAACTCCTTGTCGTTCTTCAGATGCAGGAAGAATTTTCGTAACTGATCTTCCGTGATCTGATCGGGCGACAGTTTGCAGAAGTCCGCCAGTTGGCGAACGGCCCTGAGGTATCCTTCATGAGTCCGCTTCGACATCCCGCCGAGGTGCAGATCTTCACTCATGCGTTGATACAGAGGTCCGTTGAAGTACGGCGAATGCGTGAGGCCTCGTTCGCTGTCGGGTGCCTTACGCGGCGGCTCGATCTTCCGGCGTTTTGCATTGAATTTCCGGGTTCTTCCAGTGTTTTGCGGGATCAGGACGCTGTGGACGCTCGGGACGCAGATTCGCAGCACTGTTCAGACATTGATATCGACTGGCTGGAAGAATCACACTTGTGAAATCCTCCGATCCATCACCCGCCGAAATCGCAGCAGCGTGTTTGCTGATCAACGCCACATGGACACCAGCCGCCCATGCAGATGTCGCGGACGGTGCGATTCACGGACGGCAGCGTCCACGCGGTTCGTGAAGATCTGCAAAGATGCGATGCCGTGGCGTTTGACATGTTCGCCACCGAATCCCCACAATCGCAGGGAGGAACTGATGGCAGTCGCCTTGAGGCATGACGCCAGCCTCCAATCACCAACTCCGGAAATCGTGATCCATCCGCTGGTCGGCCACTACAAGAACCCCCAATTCATGATCACCGGTGAAATCAAGAGTCAGATCGATGCCCTGTGGAATGCGTTCTGGACAGGCGGCATTTCGAATCCGCTGGAGGTGATTGAGCAAATCACGTACATGCTGTTCCTGAAGCGGCTGAATGATCTGCACACGTTGGAAGAGAACAACACGACTCGGCTGAAGACCCCGATGGAACGGCGAATTTACCCGGCAGGCAAAGATCCGAAGAAACGTCTTTATGAAGATCTCCGCTGGTCACGGTTCAAGCATTTTGCCCCGGCGGAAATGCACGAAGTCGTCAATGACCATGTGTTTCCGTTTCTGCGGACCCTGGGCGGTGATGATTCGGCGTACGCTCGTCACATGAAAGACGCCCGGTTCACCATTCCAACTCCGGCATTGCTGGCGAAGGTGGTGGACATGATCGACAAGGTGCCGATGGAAGATCGGGACACCAAGGGCGATCTGTATGAATACATGCTCGGCAAAATCGCCAGTGCCGGGCAGAACGGGCAGTTCCGAACGCCCCGTCAGGAAATTTCCCTGATGGTGGAACTCGTGAAACCCACGCCCACGGACATTATGTGCGATCCGGCGGGCGGAACGTTTGGGTTTCCTGTGGGAGTCGGTGAATACTTGCGGAAGAATCACCCGGAGATTTTTCGCGACACGAAGCTCAAGGCTCATTTTCACGACGGGATGTTCCACGGATTCGACTTCGACAACACCATGCTTCGCATCGGCAGCATGAACATGTTGCTGCACGGCGTGGAGAATCCTGACATCCGTTACCGAGATTCCCTGGCTCAGGATCATGCGGGCGAAGAAGAAAAGTACACGCTGGTGCTGGCCAATCCACCGTTCGCCGGGTCATTGGACTACGAGAGCTGTGCCAAAGACCTGTTGCAAATGGTCAAGACAAAGAAGACCGAGCTGTTGTTTCTGGCGTTTATCATCCGCTTATTGAAACCAGGCGGACGAGCCGCTGTCATTGTGCCGGACGGTGTACTGTTTGGTTCCTCGAATGCTCACAAGACGCTGCGAAAGCTGCTGGTGGAAGAGCAGAAACTGGACGCCGTGATTTCGCTGCCGGGCGAACCATTCGGCGGACATCCTCTCAACGCCGCCCCGTTGACGTTCAATCCACCTCGTTTGGTCGCTGGTCGCGACATGTCGCGCAGTCCTTTCCGGCAGAAAGGACCTACAAAGCGCAGTCCTTTCCGGCAGAAAGGACCTACAAAGCACAGTCCTTTCCGGCAGAAAGGACCTGCTTTAATCGCAGCTGCGACAAAGAAGTCACGGGGGATGCTGAAGTGAAGATCACTCAAGTTCTAACGCTGGTCAACGACATGGAACGTGACGGTGTCATACATCGATATGCCATTGGCGGGGCCGTGGCGGCGGCGATGTATCTGGAACCGATTGCGACGCTGGATATCGACATCTTCGTTGCATTTCGAGTTCAGGAAAACGAGTTTCTGATTTCTCCACAGCCGCTATATGATTATCTGATTCCCCGAGGAGCTCGGACTGAAGGAGAGTATCTGGTCATCGGCGATTGGCCAGTGCAGTTTCTTCCTCCGACTGGGCCGTTAGCGGAGGAAGCTCTGCAGCAAGCGGTTGAAACAGAAGTGGAAGGAATCCCAACGCGAGTTTTCACGGCGGAGCACCTTGCCGCCATTGCGTTGGAAACAGGTCGCCCGAAAGACATGGCACGACTGGTGGCGTTTGTTGAGGAAGGTGTTCTGGATTCGGATCGATTCAGTCAGTTGCTCGAACGGTTTGGGCTGACAGAAAAGTGGGCGATGTTTCAAAAGAGGTATCTGTCATGACGTCGTTTGAGTTGAAGGCTGTGCTGGAAAGTAAGAAGCGAATGAGGTCCAAACTGGCATCCTTGCCGTTTGCTGAAAAGTTGCGACTGCTGGAAGCCATGCGAGAACGGCATCTGGCAATTGCCGCTGCACGGCCAGTGTCGCCTTTCGCTCCGCGAAAGTAGCGTGGCGGCGACGCAACTTTCGCGGAGCGAAAGGCAACACTGGCGAGCGGCTGGGCGTCAGCCCTCCGTGTGAATCGTTTTCTTAGAGCAGGATGGCGTTTTCTTTGAAGCACGTTGTCAGAATGATATTGGCACAAGTCGTTTAACGAAAGAACTTACGCCCGAGTGCATATGTTTGTGTGTGCGATGATGTTAGCGGTCAGTGAATGCATGATCGATGTGGTGCGAGTTTCCACGGAGGGCTGACGCCCAACCGCTCGCCTTGGTGGGATGACAGCGCGATGTCCGCTGAGACCGCCACTATTACCCAAGAGGAACAACGGACCTATGCGGAAGTTTCCAAGGGCTACACTCCATTTGTGTCCGGCGATGTGATCGTGGCGAAAATCACACCCTGCTTCGAGAACGGAAAGATTGCTCAAGCACAGCTAACTGAACGGGCTGGCTTCGGCTTGACGGAGTTCCATGTTGTGCGTCCGCACCCCACGAAACTGGATGCCCGGTATGCTCTTCACTTCCTGCGTCTGGGGCACATTCGTGCGGCTGGACAACGCAGAATGACAGGCAGTGCCGGTCAACGCCGCGTTCCAGAGAACTTTTTGGCCAAGCTCGCAATCCCCCTGCCGCCGCTGGCGGAGCAGCGGCGGATTGCGGAGGTGCTGGACCGGGCGGAGGCGTTGCGAGCCAAGCGCCGCGGCGCCCTCTCCCAACTCGACTCCCTCACCCAATCCCTCTTCCTCGACCTCTTCGGCGACCCGGTCACAAACCCGAAGCATTTTCCCACTCCCCAACTGGCTGGTTCAATTGAGCTTCGTGGAGGCTTTGCTTTCGAGAGCGGTGACTATGCCCCGGACGGAATTCCACTCGTGCGAATCGGCGAGGTTAACAGAGGTGGCGTGACTCGCGAGAATGCTTGCTTCCTGCCGTTGACGCATGAAGTGGCACTTTCTCGCTTCATCGTGCGTCCCGGTGAGATGCCGATGAGCCTCACCGGAACACCCGGCAAAGATGACTACGCAAACGTCATCCTCTTCGATGGAACCTTCGACCGCTACTTCGTGAATCAGCGAGTCGCGCTGATAGAGCCGAAGCCAAATGTGCTCGATAGGCACTATCTCCTGCACGTCTTGCGTAATCCGAAGGTGAAGGCGAGGCTCACATCCAAGAGTCGAGGCATTCGTCAGGCAAACATCAGCAATGGCGACGTGTTGGAACTTGAACTCCCCGTTCCGCCCATCGAATTGCAGCGAGAATTCGCCCGCCGAGTCACGGCGGTGGAGACGCTGAAGACGGCACACCGCGCGTCGCTGGCGGAGCTGGACGCGCTCTTCGCTACCCTCCAGCACCGCGCCTTCCGGGGGGAATTATGAGGTAGGTCCTTTCTGCCGGACTCATCCTTACCCACATTTCTTGAGAGCGGCGCGGTAACCGCGTAAGGCGAAGATGAGAGTTTCGAGGCCACGCCAGATGGTTTGCCAGCCGGGCTCGCCGTCGGACTTTCGGCCGAGGAAGCCACCAAGGCCGGCGAGAGCTCTCATGAATTCTCGCACGGTGCTGATCCCCCGTGGCCGACGTGTGATCTTACCAAGGACTTCCACCCATTCCAGCGGCACCAGTTTTCTGGCGGGAGTCTCTGGAGCCTGACGAGCCACATCGCGAAGTTGCAGCAGACGCACGGCCTGTACGCAGATGACACCAATCACTGGCTCCAGTCGATCTGCGGTTTCGTATTGACGGCCTTCAACCTGCAAACCGGTTTTCAGGCACTTGTGATATTCCTCTACCACCGGACGTTGTTCATACATTTCAATCACGCGGATGCAATCGTTGAACGATGCAACCGACTCGTGGGTGTACAGCACCCAGCGAATCGCCTCAGAACCCTTCGGCGCTTTGACTTCCCGGACTTCCACAATGTTAGTGGGAACTTCGCAAACGTTGTTATCCATCACGAATGCCGTCGCGCCTTCGCGAGGACGGAGCATCGTCACCGACGTACTGCGAACTTCGACGTGTGCCCAGCGTGCCTTCTGTTTTTTGTTCGCGGAGACCCAGATCTGATAGCTGCCTTTCAACGTTGCCGCGGCAAGGACTTCATCCAGTTTCAGCACCGTGCCATCGGCAGAGTTCGCGTGTTCCGATAATGGACGTCAGTGACGGACTCGAACGTGACTTCCGACTGTTTGAACAGTCGATACACGGCTTTGCAGTCGGCCCAGCCTTCGGTCTGACGGGGTGTTGAAGCATCCGGCTTTTCTGCCATTTGCTGAGCGTAACGCACCAGCCGCTGCGTCCGCCGCACGTCGCCAAGGTCACAGGCACCGAATTGCTTTTCACTCCACGCCGCAGGCTCCAACTCGATGAGTGATGTCATCAGACGGTCTCCACACGCCACTCCTTCGCATCACCGTCATGGATTTCATGCCCCCCGTCCCTGAGTGGCAACTCCGGGACATACCGCAACTGCCTCGCCAAACCCAGCTCACCGCGAATCCACAGGCTTTTGATCGATTCATTGCCGTCTGATTTGTAACCTGTACAAATACTTGTAACTTTTTCCGGGTAAGGATGAGTCCGGCAGAAAGGACCTACCAAACGCAGTCGTTTCCAACAATGACGAATTCAAGCGAGTTGCCGGGCTGAACGTTTCGGACTGGACGATTCCGAATTGATCGCAACTGTTCCGCATCTCGACAATTCCACAGGGCACTGCAAAACGCTGCAGAACCCGCTACCTTTTGCTCTGCACACAACCACAGGTGAAGCCGGTTACTGCCACGCGCACAACGCAACTATTCCGTCTGAAGTTCGCAGCGTTTCAGATTGTCAGCAGGAACTCGGTCGATGAGCAGCAGAAACGGATCGATGCCGACCTGATCCGGAATGGCATCCAGCGTGAAGGTCACCGTATTCATCCCTTCTTCCATCGGCACGCGGGCTCGGTGCAGGGTCGCTCCGTATTTGCGGCCTGCTTCCGGCTTGGCAAACGCGCCGATTTCGATGTCGTGCTGGAAATCAATTTCCGTTTCATTTCCCTGGTTGTCGGCCGCGAACTTGTGACATTCCGCTGTCAGAGTCACTTCGAACTGGCCTCCTTCGATCGGCTTGTAACTGGCCGATACGGTGCGATTGGAATACAAGGTAATCTGGTCAAACAACTCCGTCAGCAGTTCCTGATGCTCCGGTGGCGTCTGTTCGCGAAGCGCGTTGATCAGATCGATCGATGTCGGATACGGGGAATCGCGATAGGCAAATCGATCCACGAGACTTCGCAAAGCCGCATTGATCCGATCTTCGCCGATCAGTTCCTTGAGCTGGTACATCACAACGCTGCCTTTGCGATAATGGATATAGCCCTGATTCGCTTCCACCGTGCGTAATGGCCGTTCTTTCAGTAGTTCGGCACCTCGGGAACGCAGATAGCTGTCCATTTCGTAGGCCAGAAAGCGGCGCATAATGTCGCGGCCAAATTCCTTCTCCATCACCATCAGCGCCGAATACTGCGCCAGCGTTTCTGACAGCAGAGTCGCGCCCTGCATGTTGGCTCCGATGACCTGATGCGCCCACCACTGATGAGCCATCTCGTGAGCAACGACGTAGAAAACCATGTCGAGGTCGTCTTCGTCCTTGATGTCGGCGATAAAACCGATCGCTTCGGAATACGGCATCGTGCCGGGAAACGCCTGAGCAAATGTCGCGACGCGGGGAAACTCTATGATGCGGGCCTGTTTATGGTGATACGGTCCGAAGTTGGTCGTGTAGTACTCCAGCGACTTGTGGATGGAACGCATCATGTTCGAAACGTTCCACTTGTGCTCCGGATGGTAGTAGACCTCCGTCTGCACGCCGTTCCATTCATCCCGTGCGACTTCGTAACGTGCTGAAATGAACGAGTAGAAGTTGAGCGACGGATGATCGACCTTGTAGTGGAAATATCGCTTCCCGTTTTCCTCCCACGACTTCAGCAGTGAACCGGGGGCCACTGCGATCTGGTCGAGCGACGTGCTGATGACGGTTTCAACATCCACCCAATCGCTGCTGTTGCTGATGTAAGTGTTGCCGCGAGCTGCCAGATTATCGGGCTCAAGTTCCGGCATAACGGTGGGTTCGCCGAGTCCGTGCTTTTTGCGATCGTTGCGGTTCTGCAGTTCCAGTTGAGGCTGATAACCGATCTGCGGACAAATCTGATTGTTGAAGAACGTTCCGTTCTGAACGATGTCTGTTCGCTGGACGTTGTTTTCAAAACCTTTCGCGGCGTAACTGACCGTGAACGTCATGCTGACGGATTCTTCCGGCATCAGCGGTGGATTGAATTCGTAAACCTGATAGTTATACGGTTTGAATTCTTCCGCCAGCGTGGCTCGATCGATCGCGACGGTCGTGTCGTAACCGTCCGCCAGATTCAGATACAGTCTCGAGATCGGTTCGGTCGACTTGTTTTGAATCGTCTGTTCGCCTTTGAGCACGAGGGCTCGCTTTTCGGGCTCCAGATCGATGTTGTAGCGAATCGTGGTGACTCGTGGCTGATTCGCGCCGTCGTGGTCTTTCTTGAAGGTCTTTTCGTAATCGACCTGCAACTGTTCCTGCTGATCAGCCGTGCGGAATGTGTTCAGGATCTTTGTGTTGTAATAAGCCCATGCACCGGAACTCAGCCACGCGGCACAGATCGCGAAACTTGTCAGGCGGATCGGACCTTTCCAGCGAGCCCACGCTGTCTTCAGGCGGTTGCCCATTCGCGTTTCACGACCTCGCTGCCACAACAGAATGCTCACCACACCAATCAGGCCACTGAACAGCAGCCAGTAAGCGATGAACGCCAGCAGCGAGGTCCTGAACGGAGCGAAGTGATAGAGATCGGAATAGATATAGGTCGGAAGACTGCCGAAATTGACGAGCCTCGTCTCCACATCAAGCATGAACCAGACGAAGGTGTCTGTAATCAGCAGCAGGATGAAGAAGAAGTAGCCGAGATATTTGTTCGGCGCCATGATGTGGGCAATCATGGAGAGCATGATCAGGCAGAACATGCGAAACAGATCCAGCCCAAGAAGCTCGGTCAGGTACAGTTGCGACTGAAACCGTGTGTAACCGTTGATCGCCTGCGTGGCGACTCCTGCAAACCAACCAATCGTGAGCAGAATCGCGACAATCAGAGTCAGCGAAATCGTCTTTCCGATGTACATGATCCATGTCGAATGCGGCAATGCGTCGAAGACTTCATCCAGCCCGGCTTCTCGTTCTTTCCACACAAGAACTCCGCCGAAGAACGTGATAATTGCCACAAGGAACAGATACATCGAGCCTCGAATCAGATCAATCATCTGATACGTCACGGGCAACGAACTGAGCCCAAAGCCTTCTCCCGCTGACAGCAACAGCGCCGCTCCGGTGTTGACCAGAGCGAAGACTACGATGACAATGAACACTGTACTGCGAATCGTGCTGAACAGGTCGATTCGCACCTGGCTCATCGTCTGCGAGAGTGACGCGCCGAAACCACTGTGAATGGAAGCCACCGGAATCGTTCGCGCCGCACGCACGGCAGGTTCCAGACTTGCAGGCCTGCGGGACAAGCGCGAAGATCGATCGACGAAGGAGAATCTCCAGCAGGAGGCCGCCAGAATCAGCATTCCGGCGCTGAACCAGATCACGCGATTCCAGAGCAACATGCCGGTGAGCGTCATGTACTGCGAGTTCTTCTCGGCGACCGTCCAATATCGCGTTTCCAGCGAGAACGTGCGAATTCCGAAAGGATCGGCGAGCTTGGCGAGCTGCAGGTTTTCCAGATCACCGAGCAACGATTCCGCCACGCTGTAACCGACGAGCAGAATGATGACTCCGAGGAACGACGCAATCGTACTCCGAGTCCAGACAGCGATCGCAAAGATGATGGCCGACATAAAGATCGTGTTTGGAAGGGCAAAGACCAGAATCGCCCACAGATGAGCGCTCCAGTTCACGGCACCCCAGCGCTCAGCATCGACCCACGGCATTCCCTTTCCGATCAGAATACCGATCGACACACCAAGCAACGGCAGCACGGCAATCAGCGTCGAACCCCAGAATCGGCCCATCAGGTAAGACAGTTTGCTGATCGGTTTACTGAAGACAATGCCGCTCGTGTTGTACGCAAAGTCGCGCGACGCTGCGGAGTTCACAAAAGCCGCAGTCATCAGACAGCACACTAGTCCCATCGTGGCGTAAAACGTCTGAATCACATGCGGTGCGTTGCGATGAGTGTTCTCAAACGCCCCGCCGATTCGCACATTGTCACTGGAGACAGCCGCCAGAATCAGCAGCGCATTCACCAGAATAAAAATCCAGAGCATGAAGCCGCGCAGCCAGTACGAAACTTCGAAGCGAAAAAATGTTGAGAACATAACTACGCCACCTGCTGGACGCGTGAAAAGAACACGTCTTCCAAATCCGGATCAACGCTCGTAAATCCGTTGTTCGGATTCGTGTCGCTCAGGATGTGAATCAGCGGAGCTCCGCCAACCAGCTTGGTGGAGATGACCTGATACTGTGATCGATAGGATTCCAGATCCTGCTTGGAAATGGATTTCTGCCAGACCTTGCCGCGGAGTTCCACCTCCGCATCACCTGGCGGACCTGAATACATCACCTTGCCAAGGTTGATGATTGCCATGTTTGTGCAGAGTTCTTTGACGTCCTGAACGATGTGCGTCGACAGGATGACGATGACGTTCTCCCCGATCTCGGACAGCAGGTTGTAGAATCGATTGCGTTCGCCCGGGTCAAGCCCGGCGGTGGGTTCGTCAACGATGACCAGTCGTGGGGTTCCCAGCAGTGCCTGAGCAATTCCAAACCGCTGTTTCATGCCGCCCGAAAATCCGCTGATCGCTTTCTTTCGATGCTGAAACAGGTTGACACGTTCCAGCATCGCATCCACCAATTCACGCCGTTCGCGACGATTGGTGATGCCTTTCAGGATCGCGATGTGATCCAGCATTTCTCGGGCGGAGGTTCGAGGATAGACGCCAAATTCCTGAGGCAGATAACCCAGCATCTGCCGAACTTCCTGCTTCTGCTGCAAAACGTTCAGGTCTCCCAGCTGCACGGATCCCGAATCTGCATCCTGCAGAGTCGCCAGAGTTCTCATGAGAGTCGATTTGCCGGCACCATTCGGGCCGAGCAACCCGTACATGCCTGTTCGGATGGTCAGCGACACGTTTTCGAGAGCTCGAACGCCGTTGGCGTATGTCTTGCAGAGATTTTGAATTCTCAGGTCCATGCTTGTGTCCGTTCGTTATTTCTGAGTTGCAGACTGATCCGCTGAGCCGAGGCAGTTTAAACCGCACCCGGTTGAGGATGGCACATTCGTTTAGCCGCGCGGGCAACGCCCCTCGCTTCGTATTTCAAATCTCAAATCTCAAATCTCAAATACGAAATTTGGCATAGAACAATCGCGGCCCGCTGGGCACGCGGTTAAACGAGCCAATGCCAACCGCGTGCAGCATAAGCTGGCGCGCCATAACGCCCAACGAAACTCACTTCCCGTCGTCGAAGGTTGCCGGAGTTTCGCTGATTCGTGCAGATTCCTGGTCTGTTCCTGCTCATAGAATCAAAGAAATCTCCAAAAGAGTTTCAACAGCAGGCACGAAGCAACATGTCATTCGTGTTCTGGTCTGCAAACAGGCATTGAGGCATCTTCATTGTCACGGAAATCAAGTCCATGAGTCATGTCATGGTTGAATCATTGTTTTCTCGGGATCGAACCCAACGCCAGAAACATTGGCAACGGTGACGGTCGATCTCCCAGTTCACCCGAAACCACATCGAGCGGTTCAAAGCCAAATTGTTCATAGAACGACACCGCATTGGCTTTGGCATCAACCACAACGGCAACACACCCGGTCCGATCGGCTATTTCGTGCGCGATCTGAAACGTGGCTCGCATGAGCTGTTTTCCAATACCTTGCCCTTGCGACTTCTGGGCGATGGCGAGGCGAGCCAACCTCAAGGCGGGCAATGGATATCTCGGCAGCCGCTTTCGAGCCGATCTTGGCAAATGCTCGATCGTGATCGAAGTCGAGGATAGGGTGACAAATCCCAGGATCTCGCGTTCGTGAACAGCAACATACGTCGTGCCGATATGAAGTTGAAACTGGTTTTGACTGGCAAATTTATGAAAGAATCGGTCGAGTTCTGCGTCACCACTGGAAAATGAAAGGCGATCATCATCAGTCCGAAGCTGTCGGACTTCAACCTTCATACAACACCCGCATCGCAGGCGTGGGTGGCTTTGGAGTTTCGATGCGATCCAGGATCAATTTCCCTGCGGTTCGCGAAACCAGAATCACGGGTGGGATCACCAGGTCTGTCGGAATCGCGTCCAACGCACTGAGATGATGAAGCACCGCCGTTTCGATCAAATGTGATTTCTTAACTCCGTGCGCACTGACATAGCGTTCCAGAAGGTCGCGTGTCTCTGGCGAAATGGTTGCAGAGATTTGGGTTGCTTCGGTCATCGATTCAGCTTTTGTGAATGAATCTGCAGAATATTCTACGTTTTTGTAGATTTTATGACGAGAATCTATAAAGGGCAATACCAATCCGCAGTCATATGACCCTGAAAGGCGATGAATGTGCCTTCATGATCGCTCCACCCAATCTGCTGGTGACACAAGCACTGACTTAGACAAAGTTGAATTCCATCGGACTCAAGGTTTGTGAGAAGCTGCGGCGAAATCACGCAGACCACACAACCTGACGTTGGTTTGGAGAGCGGCAGGTGACTAAATGGCGACCAATTGTCGTTCTGCCAGTGATCTCAACTGTTTTTAGTAGACTCCCGTCCGGCAAATGTTTGGACCCCCAATGCGACAAATCAGCATCACGAATACCCGGAACTGGCTTCGAAAAAAGTTGTTCAGAAAACGTGTACTATTGCTGGTCATCGGCATTGGAGTCCCATGGTTGTGGGTGGCCTGGCAGTGCTTCGGGCCGCTTTCACCAATCACGATCTCGGCGGAAACGACGATGCTGACTGAGCCTCTCACCGCTGACGGTCGGTACGTCGATTATCTCATCTGGGCACGAGAACGGTTTGAACCAGCAAACGCGAGGCGTGCTCGGGACGATCGATGGTGCCTTCTAGGCGGGTTGCACAAGTGGACCTCGGAACAGCCAAAAGACCTGCCGGTTTTTGTGGAATTCGATCAAGCATTCAAAGGGTGGCTGAAGGATCATCCGGCATTTGAGCACGACTGGGGCCGTATTTCGGGATTCGATGTCGGCGTAAACCAGGTTCACGCGTTTCGACTGCAGGAAAGTTCGCATCCCGCGATTGCGGAGTTTCTCAAAGTCGACGAACCGTGGTATGCCGCTGTGACCGATTCTGAACCGACATTTGCGAAGCTCGAAAGTTCTTCAGGCGAAGCTAGCCCGTATTTAGCGGGCGTCGTGCTGGATCGAAGTACGACGTACAGAATTCTTGCCCGTCGACTCGCAATTCGAGCTGCACTTCAATTCCATGCGGGTGAATTTGAGGCGGGCTTGCGAGATGTGCAATTGATGCTCAAAGCAGCCGAGCATTGTGAAACGTTTTGTCTGATTGGCCTATTCGCGTCGTGGAGCATTCGACAACTGGCATACGAAGAGGCCATGAAGGGCCTTCTGCTGTGTGATACTATCGACAATGCGGCTTGCCTGGAACTACTTCGCCTGCCACTGGACTTTTCGCCGAATGAGGACCTGCACGATTTGCTGGACCGTCCGCAACGCTTCGTCTTCCTTGACAATATCCAGAGATTGCATCGTGAACCGATTGTCGATCTGGGAGTTGAGACGCTTCTGCCGCAATCACTGCAGTCGATTGCGCGACAGTTTGCTGGCCACAACCTGGATTTTGAACAATTGATGCGATCTCAAAATCGCGTTGTTGATCATGTGATGGATGCGATGCGAAAACCTTCTTATCGGGAACAGGTCAACGCGATGGCTATTGCCATCAAACATCCCAAAGCCAAAGTTCCACCGGCCCCGTTCTCGTTTTCGTTCTTTGCTCATGATTTTCAGGCGTATGCTGAGCAGCACCTGATCGCGAGTTCGTATCTGGCGGCACTTCACGAATCCGTCGCCAAACAAAAGAACATCCGAAGTATACTGCATTTGGCAGTTCGTCTCGCGTTGTGGAAGAGTGCCAACGGAAGCTACCCAGAAGAGCTTACTGACGTCCTTACCCTGCCGAACCTGCCGCCGGTTTCAGAGGTTGTGTTGATCGATGCGTTTACCGATCAGCCGTTCGCGTTCGAGCGTGTGGGCGAGCTTTACCGCATTCGCTCCGCTGGCCCGGACATGATTCTCGACGGCGGATCACTGGATGATGTCTCGTGGCCGAATGAGTCGCTGCTGCGGTCGGCAGAGTAGAGCAACTGGCTGGAATTGACCTGGTGACAGGCTCCGTGAAACTTCAGGCTCCGTGAAACTTGAACCCAACACCGATTTCCCGGCGCGCACGAGTGATCGATCTTTACCGGATTACCGAAGGCAGTTAGTATTTCGCATTGCTAATCGCCACGGAGGGAGACTTGTGCCACTGAAACGGACATTGCAGTTTGCGGTTGCCATTGCGTCGTCGATTCTTCTCGGATTCCTCGGCAGCAACAGCTCACCGCTGCCGCTGCGGATTTCCGCCGGGCGATCTCCAGCCATCGATGCGTCAAATACACACGCCGGATCACTGGCAGCATCCACGGACGGCCACGTTGCTGTGACGCGGGATGATCTGAACCCCTTGCGTGAGCAGACGTCCGACGTCGAAGTTTATGTCTTTCTGTCGCCACACTGCCCGATCAGTAATTCTTATGTGCCATTGCTGAACGAGCTCACCGACGAATTTTCCAGCTCGGACTTTCATTTTTTCGGAGTCATTCCCGGTGCGGTTTCGGACGACATCGATGAATTTCGCCAGAAGTTCACAATCCGGATTCCATTGATTGTTGACCATCAGAATCGGATTTGCGACACGCTCAACGCGACTCACACTCCCCAGGTCGTTGTTCGCACTCGATCAGAAACGATCTATTCAGGACGGATTGATGACCGATTCGCAGACCTTGGCAAAGCGAGACAGAAGGCCAGTCAGCATGATCTGAAACGCATTCTGGAAATGTTGCGGGACGGACTTCCGGTGCTGCCATCGAAGACCGTTCCGACAGGTTGTCTGATCGAAAGACCGATGAAGTCTCCCGTTGACAACGGCTCGTCCAGCCGAGCCGAAACCGCGTTGACGTTTAACTGCGACGTGGCACCGATCGTCTATGAGCACTGCAGCCGTTGCCATCGCCCCGGAGAGGCCGCGCCGTTTTCGCTCATGACGTTCGACGATGTCAGAAATCATGCATCGCAAATCGAAGTGGTCGTTCGCCGTCGCCTGATGCCTCCGTGGAAGCCTGAGCCAGGGTTTGCGGAATTTGCCAATGCACATCGCCTCAGCGATCACGAGATGAAGGTGCTGTCTGAATGGATTGCTTCTGACCGTGCGGAAGGCAATCCAAATGACTTACCACTGACACCGATTTTCCCTGCAGGCTGGCAACTCGGGAAGCCGGACCTTGAACTGGTGATGTCGGAACCGTTTCTCGTGCCAGCGGACGGTCCCGATGTGTACCGCCACTTTATTATTCCGACTGGGCTGACGGACAATCGCCTGGTCAGCGCTGTTGAGTTTCGCCCGGGAGCACCGGAAGTCGTCCATCACAGCATTACCTATTTCGACACCACCGGACGCGGTCGGGAACTTGACGCTGAAGATCCGCAACCCGGCTACAGTCGCCTTGGCAGTCCTGGCTTCGCAGTTTCCGGATCGCTCGGAGGCTGGGGACCAGGAGGACAGCCACGGCGATTGCCTCAGGGTCTTGGGCGACCGCTGGCAATGGGATCTGACATCGTGCTCCAGATTCATTACCATCCGATCGGGCGCGCTGTTTCTGATCAGTCACGACTGGGTCTGTATTTTGCTCCCTCATCATCGACGCACAAGACCACGGAAATCATGGTGGCCGATATCGACCTGCACATTCCCGCCAGCGCTGCGCGACATCACCATCATGCGGAGTACGAGATTCCGGTGGATACCATCCTGTTCGATGCAACTCCGCACATGCATGTGCTGGGTAAGGAAATCAAGGCTGTTGCACACCGGCCGGACGGAACGACGGAACCGCTGATCTGGATTCGAGACTGGGATTTCTATTGGCAGGACAATTATGTCTACCGCAATCCGGTGAGTCTGCCGGCGGGAACACGGATCAAGCTGGACTGCTGGTTTGATAATTCCACCAACAATCCTCTGAATCCGAATTCACCGCCGCGCGATGTTCATTGGGGCGACTTTTCAACTGACGAAATGGCGATCTGCTATTTTCAGGTGACAACGAATACCTGGGATGATTATGTGATGCTCAATGAGCACGCGACGAAATACTTCGCAGCGCTCTTCGACGAATACCAGAATCAGGCGAATGAGAGAAAGAAAAGTCCTGCCGCCACGATGAACCCATCGAACAACGACTGACAAAACGCTGGTGTTTTATCATGCATACACGAATGGGTTGTGTGCCACTGGCTCTGCCAGTGCTGCTCATTTGCAGCAGGCACTGGCGGTGCCAGTGGCACACATCAATACGCCAATGACAGAGCACTAGTTTTTATCGGAAAACTGTGCCACCACTCGAAATCCGTTTGTCGTACTGGCTTCCGTCGGGATTCCGTCATGCCGCCCGGATGAACGACAGCTGAATGGATTGTTGTACCAGCTGCCTCCGCGAACAACGTGCCACGTGTCCGCCTGCTCGGGACCCTGGGGATCCGCCTCTGGAGACTTCGCAAAGTAGTCGGCATCGAACCAGTCGAGGCACCACTCTCCGACGTTTCCATGCATGTCATAAATGCCAAATGTGTTTGCCTGAAATGATCCGATCGGAGCCGTAAAAGGATAACTGTCATTCCAATCTGCGGTGGATGTGAGCGAACGGCAAAGTGCTTTCAGTGACAGATCGCCACAGTTTGCGATGCCTCGCAGTGAATCTGCGTCGTCGCCGTTGGCGAACATCCGATCTGATCCCGCGCGGCAGCAGTACTCCCATTCCGCCTCGGTGGGGAGCCGGAACGTCTGTCCGGTCTTTGAAGTTAACCACCGACAGAATGCCGTCGCATCATTCCAGCTGACGCAGACAACCGGATGATCGTCGGTCTGACAAAAGCCTGGCGATGACCACACACAGTCTGGCTTCCTGACGACGTTGCCTGAGGCGACATCAAGCCCGTTGCAACCTTTTCCGGACTGCTCCGCATCAGTCACGTAGCCAGCTTGAGACACGAACGTTTGAAACTGGCCGACCGTCACTTCATGGCGTGCGACGAGCAGATCATTCGAAATCACGACCGTATGTTGCGGTCCTTCACATTGACTGAACCGGCCAAAACGCGACCCGTCGGCGATTCCCATTTGAAACCTGCCAGATTCAATCCGCACCAGCGAGATTCCGAGTTCCTGCCGGATTGCCGGCAATGCGCGTGGCTCGCCGACGGGATTCCGTTCATCAGCGGGTGTCCCGTCTGCAACAGGCCTCACGTCCACCGCCATCTTTGCTTCAGCAGTGTCGGAATCAAAAACGCTTTCCACTACGGGAGGTAAATCACATCCTGCCAAGTTTGACAGGGTTAGCCACACAGCGATCGGTACGCAACACGAAGCGGAAGGACGCAGTTTATTTCTCAGTTCCTTTGCTGTCATTGTTTTGTTTCTCAGGACGGCTTGTTGATCGAGCGAGTGTCACGCTCCGCGAAACTGTTCTCTGGCGAACGTGGCTACGTGGGGTATCGGGCGATGCCCGTGCCCATCCCCGACTGGACTACGTATGGCCATTCCCCTTGGCTGTCGGCTGCTCCGTTGTTGGATTCCACTGCTGCATGGCTTCGGCAAGCGAGGGATCATTACGATGGAACTCGAAGAGTGGCAGCAGATCGGCGTGCAGTTGACGCATATCAGTCAGGATTTCCTGCGAATGGTCGGCATCCAGCAGGCCGCGAGATTCCAGAAACCTCAGCCAGGCCGGAATCAACACAAATGTCCCAGCCACGTCGTAGAGCTGTGGATTCATGAAATGAAGCAGAGATGCGAAATAGCGATCCAGCGTCTCAAGGTCCGGACAAACCGGATGATCGGGGACACGAGGTTTGCGTCTGGACTTCCGTTTCGGATTCATGATCGATTCCATCATGCTCGCGCGCTCCTCCAGCTTGCCTTCCCTTCGATCAAGGATATAGCTCCGCAGATTCTTGCGCGCCAGTGCGGCCTTTGTCCACGGCACTCCTTCCTGATGGCGGGCGTAATTCACAAACTCGTCGAGCAGGTATGCAAGGGCGGCATGGTGATCTGTCGAGTCAGTCTGCGAGGGCCTGTCGTCGTCCGGGTCAGGTTCACGCCTCCTGCCACGTCGCTGCGTGGGTTCCTCAAAATCGCTCAGCACCCACGTCCGCTGCTTCTGTCCACTGAGGTAACGAATATATTCGGCAAAGTGATTGAGTTGCAGATCTTCGCAATAGTATTTCACCTGCTCGACCAGTTCAGGATCGCGGCCGTCGAGTTTGCTGTTGCGTTCCAGTCGCTCGAACACGATGCAATCGGCTCCGCAGGACGAAAACTTATCCCTGCCCCACAGGACATCGGGCGAGTCCCTGATCAGGGGCCATGCGATGTGCATGGCTTCGCCCAATGTTCCGCAGTATCCATGCCAGGCCAGCATGTCCATCATTCTGACAAACTGATCGACGTCGTCACCAGCGGTCGTGGCGATTTCGAGCGCCAATTCACGCACTCGTTCAGGCCGGCGACTGGCCACTGCATTGAGGATCGACCAATGCCGGTAATAGACGCTGCTGGCTGCGTAGACCTCCGGAAACCGTTCACGCAGCTGATCGGCAAGCCCGTCCCACCGATCCCGCTCACCCGAATTGACCGCGCTGCTGTAGAGCTGATTCAGCATTTCGAAAGCCATATCGTCGTCCATCACTGCAGGCTCATCGAGCGTCCTGACAAAGATGCCAGCGCGTTCTGCTTCGGTCGCCGCATTGAACTCGGTCCACCGGGCATTGATTGCCTCCATTCGCGGGTCGGGTGGCGGCGCAGGCGCGGACCGCCTTGGTTCTGGTCTGGGTTGTGAGATGCCAGAGGTAGCTGGCTTCGGCTTAGTCTCCTTTAAACCGAATCGCTCGCTCTCAGGCTGATCAGACTTAGCAGCTTCTGCGACCTGATCTTTTTGCAGGCAACACTTCTTGTACTTCCTGCCGCTTCCGCAGGGACACGAGTCATTTCGTCCATTTTTCACGGTGTCTTACGCCCTCCATTCTGGCTAACCGAGTGCCATAACAGACAAATTTTTGGCACATAATTCGAAAAATGCAAGCGATGGAGATATCGTGGTGCAACCGCAGCCCGACGAGACATGACACTCGGCTGTCTCATGGGAATCCTGGCACATGGGAATCTTGGTGGCACTCTGGAGATCCTGGTGATGGAGATCTTGGTGACAGGCACCGAGAGACTCTCCTCTTCCCACCTGCTACTCCGCTGGATCCCGGTCTTCGTCCTTCATCGCGACGAAAATCAGCACGACGCCGAGTACCAGAAACATGCGTGCTGCCGCGTCCTGCCCGTTCCAGGACTTCGACTGCCACATCAGGAACCACTCTCCACCCACGGTGAGGAAGGCGGCGAACCACTGGAGAATTGCCTTGGTGACAGGCACCGTAACACTCCAACCGGATTCAATGTGCAGTCAGGAAAACCAGGCTCTCCAGGAGAAGCGGAGTTCTTGTAGGGTGGGACCAGCGAGCAACGCGAGCGCCGGCCCACCATTTGTGCAACTCGAGAACGGTGGGCCGGCGCGGCTTGTCAGCCGCTTGTCCCACCCTACGTGCGAAAACTCCGGTTCTCATCCTGGATCTGGTTCAGGGCGTTGCCGCAGGCTGACATACGACCAGCTCGTTGGGCCTAAAAACAGGTTTCGAAAGAATAATCAAACACCCCCAAACCGATCACTTCGTCAGTTCACGAAGCTTCAGGTTGCGCCAGCGAACTTCGAAAGGGCCCTGACCTGCACCGATACCATGAACCTGCAGGCCGATGAATCCTTTGGGATGCGACTTATAGCGTTCTTCGTGAACCGTTTCCGCGATCTGATGATCATTGATCCATGTCTGAATCTTGTTTCCTTTGGCCACGATCCGATAAGCGTTCCACTCGCCGTCTTTGAAGTAGTCATGGGGTTTGCGGTCGGCGTCGGGCGTCATCCAGCCTCCTGCGGATTCGCCGTAGATATAACCCGCCATCTTGTCGAGCGAGATTTCGACCTGCGGTCCGTTGACACGACCTGCTGGTTTGTCACCCTCGGATTGCGAACGGATCTGAACGCCGGAATTCAACGCAGTGTCCACCTTCACTTCGAACTTCAACTCGAAGTCGCCGTAGAGCTTGTCGGTACACAGAAATGAGTTCGGACTGCCTTCTGATGTTTTGCCAACAATCGTATCTCCCTCGACGACATAAGTGGCAGTGCCGTTTCGCTGAGTCCAGCCTTCCAGGTTCTTGCCGTTAAACAGATCGACGAATTTTGGATCGTCCCCAGCCTGGATTGTGGCCATCAGAGCAAATGTGGCGAGCAGGGATGCAGGAATTAGAGTACGTTTCATGGTATGGACTTTCAATTGATGGGGTGAAGATTGAACAACAGGCAGCCTGATAAAGCACTAGTCGGCCAGCGGCAGCACTTCGACTTTACGAATGTTGACTTTGCTGCCAGGATCATGCTGCTGGAATGCGAAATGTCCTTCTTTAAACGTCAAGCCAAAGTCCAGATACTCATAAAGTTCATTGCCATCGACCGTGATCTTGATTCTGGTCATCTCGCGACCACGCCAGACATCGTCGCGCACTTCAAGTTCGTACGTAAACCAGGTATCCGGCTTGACGAGCTGCTGGTATACATGGCAATGTCCGTACAGGGATCCGGTACGAATCGGATCGGTGTGAGTACTGTCAATCTGGGCTTCATAGCCGTCAGAGAATCCGGGCTTGGGCGTTGTGCGGAAGTACAGACCAGAGTTGCCATGGTCGTTGATTTTGATTTCGGCTCGGTAACGGAAGTTCTTGTACGGTCCCTTGGTGCAGACCAGCATCGAGGCCGGACCTGAGCCGCAGATCGCACCGTCTTTCACTTCCCAGACACTCGCGTCGTTGCCTACTTTTTCCCAGCCGTCCATGGTCTTTCCGTCGAACAACGAATCCCATTCGGCATCATCCGCAACGGCATTCGTCCCCGACGAAAAAGCCAGCACGGCGGCAACGACAAGCATGAGACGAGACGCACACATTTGCAAACTCCTGATTCGTACAGCAGACGGAATGCCTGTCTGAGTTTTCAGCAAGAAACGGGCCAGCGGCCTGTTCCACAACAGCTGACTGTACCAAGACCGTACGCGAATGCAATTGTGCCGCACGGCAACGTTTTCAGCAGTCACGTATTTCGATACGCATGAATCTGGTGCCCGGTGATCGCGCGCCAGACGCCGATCAGGAAAGCTGTATTGGCCAGCACGAAGCTGTACGCGGTCCCCGCGCCAG
Source organism: Candidatus Kuenenia stuttgartensis (assembly GCA_945861465.1). Classification (GTDB taxonomy): domain Bacteria; phylum Planctomycetota; class Planctomycetia; order Planctomycetales; family Planctomycetaceae; genus SXXK01. The sequence goes on along the minus strand of CAMAVB010000110.1, from coordinate 3,525 downwards.
GGATTCTGATGCTGCGGTGCAGCGTAAACCTGCCGCAGGCTGCCAGTGCAAAGAGCATCGCGAATGGCATACATGCGGCCATCGTGATAAGCGACGGTTGAGTCGCAACCAACAGAGTTGACGACACCGTTGCTGATGCGAGGAATACAGGTGACAGCCAACGCAGCAGTTTGTGTGACCAAAGTGCGAATGCATAGCCAGGCGAACGAAGTGGATTTAGCAATTCACTGCGTGTCCACGTGCCTTGCCAGTTTCGCAGAGTCATGCGGATTCGACGTCGCGACGTCATCGCATTGTCGTCGTCCATCCGTACCCAGGCTCTGGCGGTCGGTTCATGCAGCACGAGATACCCCTGCGCCACAACGTCGAGAGGCACAATACAGTCTTCGCCGATCGCTGGATCCATCGTCCGGAACAGACTGCGTCGAACGGCAAAACAGGCTCCGGCGGCAACCGCCAGAATCCCGAGCTGCGACTCCAGGTTTCGCAGCCGAAGTTCATAGTTCCAGTAGTATCCCTGACATGTCTGGACAGCCAGAGTCGGCTGCGAACTGTAGAGTTGCCGACCATCGACGGCTCCCACAGTGGGAACCTGAAACTTTCTGGCGATGATGTTCAGAAACACCGGGTCGAACGTGACGTCTGCATCTGTAAAGACAATCAGTTCGCTCGAAATGGTATTGATGGCGGTGTTCTGCGTGGCAGTCTTGCCGAGTCCCGGGCTTTCATGCAAGCGCACGCCTCGATCGCAAAAACTGCGAATGATGGTATTCGTATCGTCAGTGGAGCCATCCGAAGCGACAACGACCGACAGCCGTTCCGGTGGGTATTCGCATTGCAGGATGTTTTCGATCCGCGTGCGAATTACGGCGGCCTCGTTGTGAACGGTCAGCAGCACGGTGATCGACGGCAAATCTGCGTCACTAAATTGCTCCGCCGAAGGCCTGGTGGACCTGCAAAATGCCTTTCTGATCCCGTTCATCAGAAACAGCGCGCGACAATACCCATCGTAAATCCAGTACAGGATTGCTGTTGAAATGAGGGTGATTGCCCACAGGACCATGTCATTTTCCTGACGTCATCGGGAGTTGCTGCCTTGAACCCGCGTCGGTGACACGGGCCACGATGGAGACTTGCTGCCTTGGCGGAACAAACATACCTAAATCGCCAAAGTACAGCCAGAGGCGATCTCCAGTCTGGCAGCGATTGCCGATCGCATGGAACGATCTTGAGGCAAAACGGACATTGAGGCTAAACTTCTGTAGGCCGGACCAGGCGGAGCGCAGTTCCGGCAGGTCGGCCAATTGCCGGAACTATTTTCAATATCACGCGCAATGTGTACCAAAAAGTATCGATATGGCCGTCAATCCACAGCACTTCGTTCATTTTCTGGAACGCATCGGGCATACGATCCGCGAAGCCAATGGACTGTACTGGTGCAATACCCAACGCGGTGTCTATTCGAGTTTTCCATTTCATCGCGACGTGGATGCGACAAAGGTGGACCTGGGCAGCGTCCTGAAACGAGACGGGCTGATTGCGAGATTTGGCTGCCCGGTCGAACAGGGAGTCGAGAGTTTTCGCATCATCTGCGATAACCCAAACTATGACTTCCCGTTGCTCCGCAGTCGCACCAGGACTCAGGTACGCCGAGGACTGGAAGCGTGTCGCGTTGCACAGGTGGACTTCAGTCTGCTGCAGCAGCACGCCATCCCCCTCAACGCCGATACCCTGGTGCGTCAGGGAAGAAAAGTGCCATCAAATCTGACGAGCTATTGGACTCGCTATTATCTGGAAGCAGCTCAAACCGAAGGTGCTGAAGCCTGGGCCGCATTTGTCGGCAATTCGCTGGCAGCATATCTGATTTCGTTTACGATCGAAGACGTGGCGAATCTGTTGATCGTGCGTTCGTCGCTGCAGTTTCTGGATGCATTCCCGAACAACGCTTTACTGTATCGATTCGTGTATGATCGCATGCGTTCGGGCGACGTAAAACAGATCAGCTACGGCTACGAATCGATTCAGGCCGGACTTGGGTCCCTGGATCAGTTTAAGACGGGAATGGGATTTCGGCAGGCTCCGGCAGGCCAGCGAATTGAACTTGCTGGTTGGGTCCGTCCACTCGTGAATCGCTTTACCATGCCGCTGGCCAAACGTGTGCTTAAACAATTTGGCGAAGGTGAAACAACCGCCAAGCTGAACGGAATTCTTGAATGGTATCAGGCGCAACCTGCGTTGTCTGGAAAGCCTGTTCAGTTGCGCGCAGCTTGATTCAATCAGTCACAATGCCTGCGACCTGCAATGCCATGTCGTAGATTGTGCGTGTTTCCAGCACACGATCATTGGACTCGAACAGGGCTGCAATGGCCTTCTTGTGGACTTTCATTTTGAGTCCTCCTACACCCAACGCGCCGTAACAGATCACGCCGTGCTTCTCGACAGCTTTGTCCATTACGCCGATGTCTGCGATCCCGACCGGCGGCACGGCATTGAGGTCGATCGCCAGCTTCAGCCCTTGAATCCTGTGCAATGCACCGGATTCCAGAAAGCAAACACCAGCCGCTCCAGCCGCGACAATCAACGTCGCGTTCTGGCACAATTCTTCGAATTCGACCGGTTGCGAAGCAGCAGCAGCCGTCACCTGAGCATCGGCAACTTTCGTACGAATTGTGATGCATGCCGATTCCGCACGGTCCAGCGTTCTTGACACCAGCGTGACATGCGCTTTCTCCAGAGCCAGTAACTCCGCCGCTCGAAGGCCCACAGAGCCCGTGGCACCGAGCACGATAGCCCGGCAGCCGACAAGATTCAGGTGTTTTCGAGCGCACGCGATGGCGGCAGCGGAAGTCGTATTGCACCCGTTGGAGTCCATCATCACGGACACTCGCATTGGCCCGAAAAAAGTCTTCGACACCTTCCGCAGCAGAGCCTCGCCGGCGGCAACGTCGCTTCCCCCGATGAAGATCGCGGAGTGCTTCAGATCGGCAGGACCACGCGTAAAGATCAAGCCATGCACCAGCCCAGTCACATTGTCCGGCGTCACGGCACCGTACGAGAACAGTTGCTCGACACTGGAATCGACCGCGACCACCTGGTCAAAGCTGCTGGGAAGGACGTCGGTGTCGAATTGAGCGAGAATAGTCTTCAATTGAGTTTCCCGTTGCGGCACAGTGGAAGATAATGGACAGTCAGATCATACACGCAACGGATCTGCAGACAAGTTCGCCGTAACATGTCCTCACGGCTGGCCAATTTGTGAATTTGTAGGGTGGGACCAGCGAAGCGCCGGCCCACCAGATTGAATGATCGGTGGGCCTGCGCTCCGCTGGTCACACCCTACATCCCACGCTGGATCACAAACTGGACTGCCGTGCCACTTCGTTTTGGAGAGATTGCGCGAAGTCCCTGCAACAATCATGGCGTTCGGTCAATTCGATTGACGCGGCAGACGAACTGCCCCACACTTCTGTTCAGCAAACGTTGCGATTGTTGTTATTCTGAGAAGATTTATCCTGACCAGCAGGA
>CAMAVB010000109.1 GCA_945861465.1 Candidatus Kuenenia stuttgartensis | reverse complement strand
CGGCTGAGATTGGCGACCTCGCCCCGGAATTCGCCATCACCCAGATGCTCTGCGAGCAGGGGCTCATCGAAACGAATCTGCGTGCCGTCGATGGCGGTGATCGTGCGCTCTTCGGTGGTCCTCTCTTTGTCATCATCGCCCTCGGTCGCGGTCACGATGATCTGGTCGCCGATCTTCCAGCCAGTGACGGGCTCCGCCAGCGTTACATCTGTGGCTCCCCTGGTCGCATTGGCTCCGAGCTTCACCCATGTGCGGCTCAGAGACGCACCGTGAAAATCCATTTGTCCCCCGCAGCAGACGATCGCCGGGCAGGACTCTTTGTTCATCCCGGGAATATACTTCAGCCGGATAAGGGCCGTGGAATTTTCCGCCACCGGCTGGAGCAGAGTGCCGACCAGCAGAGACGCTCTCGCAATCTTCGGATCGGGGGCTACCAGGTGCATCTCGCAGTCGAAACCCTCTTCTTCGGTGCTGTCGGAAGCCTCGATCTTGATCAGGCCAACATTGAGTTGCGTTGATTTTTCGGTTGCGAACGAGACAGTCCCGGCGACGAACAGCGCGCGAATGACCAGCGACTCAGGAGCCCGCACATCATAGGTCACGGTATGTCCAGGTCGCACCTGCACCTGAACTCCGTGGCTGGGGATTTCGTTCCCTTCCCACGTCGCGGCATTGGACCACGCCCCCGACTGGACACTGCGAACGAGCTTCACATTGCCTGGAGCGGGCGGCAAAGCTGCCAGACTCACGCGACACAGCAAACACAAACACAGCAAAACGAGACCGGAGCGGCGTTGCATGATCGGGTACTCTGCAAAAGGAATCGACTGCCCCGTTGACACCTGGCCAGGAACAGAGCAGGCTCGGATGATATCTCGTCGATCGGGAGTTTTCCATGTCGGACCGACGCTGGTGCTTTTGTCCCGCTGCGTCAATGCCATCGTCGATGGCCCTGAACCGGACCACCCAGTGCTGATTCTCAAGAGCAAGTAGGAATCACATCCTGTTGAATCGAGCACGGACATGGCTTGTGGTGGTCACTCTCGACGCAGGATTATCAACGTAAGACTTGCCCGTGGTTCGAGCCGCTGGTAAGCTTTGGAAAAGCGGTCAGGAACGAATGGTGCAATGCACGATCAGGACAGTTTGGCTATTGGTTCCTGCCTCGTTTTCCAAGGCTGGGCAATACACCTGCAGCATTGATACTCCGGGCGGTCATGGATTAGACAATTGGCGAGCCGCATGCGTCAGCTTGCCGGTACAAAAGCGCGGTACCAGAGGGCTCACGCCGTTCCGCTCGCCGGGCTCATTTCCGGCTGCGTGGAATGTGACCAGTTGGCTACATAGATTCTGTCTGGGTGTCGCATGCGGACTGATTTCGAATCAGTTGAGAAACATTGAATGGCTCTTACCAATATACCCATCGACATCACCGAAGTTGCGGATGAGCTAGGGCTCGGAGATATCCTGTTCAGCGTCTACGACCTGCAGGAACTCAAGGCGGTCGCGCCGTTCGACGGCATGAAACCGGGGCCTGAGAACTTTCCCGGCTCCATGATCCTTCGCCGATGTACGAAAGGTCGGGTGCTCTGTCGCCAGGGAGAGGCCGGCGCGACGGCATTTCAGATTCTGACGCGAGAAGATGCGTTAAAGGTGCTGCGTGCTTTGCTGGGGGGATTGTCGGCGGAAGAATCGGCGTTTGACGAGGCTCTCAAAGAGACGTCTTCCGTCCTGCAGACGCAGGTTGAGCAGTTACAGCGGCGTCGAGACGAACTGAGACGAGACAACATTGGCCGGCGGCAGTCGCTGGGACGTGAAATCGAACGACTCGCCCAGACACTGATGTCATCCGAAAACAAGCCGGGTGCGTCACCTCGGGAAGTCGTCCATGCCAGACTTCTTGTTTCATCCGGAAAGAAACGCAAAGGACTGTTGCATCGGTTGCTGGACAAACTGCGTGGACGTGGCGGCTCAGGAACCGCTGAATTGCCGGAGTACATTCCGAATGACGGACCGCAGGATCTCAATATCAAAACGCTGAGCGCGCCCATGTTCGAGGGCGACCTGTTTGGTGAAATGAGCTGCATGAATCTGGCACCACGATCAGCAACGGTCATCGCCACGGAAGGTCTCGTCGATGATCCGGTCTATATGATCGAAATGGTGCGGAACGCTTTGGATGCGCTACGGGGAAACGCCGAATATCGAAAACGGATGGATCAGACATATCGGACTCGGGTGATGGAGACCCAGGTGCGAAGTCTGCCCCTTTTCCGTGCGCTGACAGACGACGAATACAAATGGCTGGCCGACAGAGTGGAACTTGTTGAATTTGAAGCGGGCGATGTGATTTTTGATGAACATGATGCGACAGTCGATTGCTGTTATGTCGTCCGTAACGGTGTGGTCAAAGTTTCGCAGAATCTGGGGTGCCTGCTCGGAAGCAGCGATCTGCACGATCTGCCGGTCCTGTGTCGTGAACTGACGGCTTGCAGCACTGGCACCGTAGCAGCCGTGAAGTTCTGGAATGAACTGTCAGTCGAATTGCGGACACTGATCGGCCAGCTTGCGAAGTTGGATTCTGCTGCTGCTGAAGAGCAGAAACAGACGTTGCGACAAGCCCTCAACAGGTGGATGCAGGCGTCGAAAATTCAGAAAACGATGGGGCCGACGACCGATGATTTGATCGTGAATTCGAACCTTTCGCAGTATGCAACGCTGTTTGAGGATTTTCAGGAAAAGACCAGCGAGTGGTGGGAACTTGAAGTCAGGATTTTCAACCGCATTCTGCTGGAGAGCTTTTGTCCAAATGGCATTCGAAAACGAGCGGCGGTGCTGAACAGCAGGCGGACGCTTTCGTATGCCAGTCGCGGCGAGATTATTGGTGAGATTGCGGTGCTCTGCAAAGAGGATCGAAGTGCCACGTGCCTGGCCTTTACGCATCCTTCATCAGGTCAGAAGGCGGCGACTCAGGCCAACCTGATTCCGCAGCGCGTGGAGGCCGTACGAATCAGCGCGGACGTGCTGCAGGAATTGCGAGCCAGGTCAAAGCCATTTACTCAGATGGTGGATGACATCGTCAAATCTCGACGCCAGAGAGATCAACTGGCAGACAAGTCGGCTGCCAACGTGCGGGCTGGAAGTCAGACAAAAGAGTTTGATGACCTGGGGCTGGCCTGGGGCCAGTCTCTGATGGTGATCGATCTGGATCGCTGCACGCGGTGTCAGGAGTGCGTAAAGGCCTGTGTTAACGCGCATGACGACGGCAGAACACGTCTGTATCTTGACGGCCCGCGCTTTCAGAATAAGTACCTCATCCCAGTCACCTGTCGCAAGTGTCTGGATCCGGTCTGCATGATTGGTTGCCCGGTCGGAGCCATCAATCGAGGAAGTGGCGGTGAGATTCAGATTGCGGACCACTGCATCGGTTGCAGCAAGTGTGCGGACCAGTGCCCGTATGGCTCCATTCAGATGGATCTGCTGGACACTGCCCACGAACCTGGCCCCGACTTACAGGATTTACTGGGGCCAGGATATGTCCTGCGTACTGTTCAGGAGAAAGCCGTTGTCTGTGATCAGTGCAGTTCGACCCCCAGCGGGCAGCCATCCTGCGTCTATGCGTGCCCTCATGATGCCGCAATCCGCGTTGAGGGCTTACGGCATTTCAATCCGTAATTTCTTTGTCCCTGTCCTTACTGATCCGTGTCCAGGCTAACGAGAAGGAAGACTCTGGTGCTGATTGATCGTTCGCATTTGTCATGGGCGCTGTTTTCGGGAATCAGCCTGATTGCCGGCACGGTGTCGTACGTGGCGTATGCATGGAGCAGCCCCAAAGGACCATCGGGTGGGTCCGCCATGGGTCTGCTCTTTGGCGTCATCGGCACTTTCATGATGCTTTTTGCCGGCTTGCTGGCGGCACGGAAACCATTGCGGATCAGGCGTATCGGCAGTGCCCAATTCTGGCTGAAGGGGCATCTGTGGCTCGGGACCTTGTGCATTCCGTTTATCCTGTTTCATTCAGGATTCGGCTGGGGAGGACTTCTCGAGCAGATCATGTGGTATTCACTGGCGATCGTCGCTGTTTCCGGTTTCTTCGGACTGGCGATCCAACAATTTCTACCGCGTCTGCTTTGGAATCGAACTCCGCTCGAAACTTTCGACGCTCAAACTCCCTACCAGTGCGATCGGATGACCTTTATTGCGGACCTTCGCATTGCCTGTTTGTGTGAGTCTCCACTGGAAGTTCCATCCGCTCATTTAGGAGAACATTTTTCCAGGCTTGTCGCTGGTCACAATTCCATCGTGAATGGTCCCGGGGCGAGAAGCGAACAGAACTCGAAAAAGCTGCTTTTACTGCAGCAGGTCTCGCCACCCGAAGTCCGGGATTTTTTCTGGGCGATGGCGAAGTACGCCAAAAGCGAGGCGAAGGTCATTCGATTCGAGGGCGATTTTCCGGAACTCCTGGCAACGACCTACGCCGGACTGAAAGAAACGATCGTCGAGACGACGCCTCAAACAGGGGCACCGCTGGATGTGCAACATGCCCCCGCAGCGGCGCCTCACGAACTCCAGCGGGGCGTGACTCCAGCGTCCCACAAATCAAGCTTACCCGCTGTCTCGGGTGCAGCCCGCAAAGTATCCCGGTCTGATCTGAGTGAGAAGAACGCAGAGGCAGCCGCTGCTGAACCTCCCAAACTTTCACCGCTCGAAATGATGCGAAAGAAGCAGGCGGAAAAGGCGCAAGCGACGGCTGCGACAGCTGCCAGCGAAACTCCAGTTTCGGCAACCAATGCGGTCGAGCCGGCTGCGGCAAGTCCGCAGGCGGAAGCAACCGCTGCTGAACCTCCTAAACTTTCACCGCTCGAAATGATGAGGAAGAAGGCAATTGAAAAGGCGAAGGCCACTGGTGAAGATGCAGGCAGTCCATCTTCGAATCCTGGCACCAGTCCCGTAAAGACTGTGGCCGTAAAACCAGCAGCGCCATCTTCCGGGCTCCCGCAGACGTTGTCGCCAAAATTATCCACGGTGAAGGACACTCCAGCAGCTCAAGTCGCGTTGGCGAATCGCCCCGTGGCGACGCTGGAAAAATCCGTGCAGCCAACTGTTTTGGAAAAGCATCTGCTCAGAGAAGTCTACCTGGACCTTGTGCGACCATTTCTTGCGGAAAACCGATCGCGCCGGTCAGGACTGAAGTCACCTTTGGCTTCGGCAGTGGAATCACGGCGAATGTTTCATCAGCATCAAACTACTTTACCGACGACGCTGCACCCTGTCCTGGAAGAACTGGAAGAGTTTTGCGAAGTCCGTCGGCAGATGGAACTGCAGCGCCAGATTCTGCGCTGGATGCATTGGTGGCTGATGATTCACGTCCCGGCCGCGATTGCGCTGCTGATTTTCCTGGTTGCCCATGTTGTCATGTCACTTCGAGTCATCCCTTTCACCATTTGAGACCCGACCATCACAGCTTTTTTGCCCCATATTTTAGGCTAAACCACTTGCCTTTCTCTGGCTGACTTTACATAGATACCGTGCATTCCGATGGAACGTTCTCAACTTAGTCGTGAGTTTTCAGCTCGCGTTCAAACCAACTTTCATAAACGAGGTGATCCATTTCGTTTCCGGATGTGGGTCGTTTCTTTGTGCGTGGGCTGCATCACCTGTTCGTGGCTTCTGTGGAACAGCGTCGCGGGCAGTCCTGAAATCTACAACGCAGGCAGCCTGTCAACGCCGCATCATATGTTTGAGAGTCGATGCGAGGTGTGCCATGTCCCGTTCTCCGGCCCGCTGGACCGCATCCTGTCGCTTGGTCGTGACACGCAGGCCACTTCGGCTCCCGATCAAAAATGCCTCTTTTGCCACGACGGAGCTGGACACTACTTTGCCAGTGGTGCGGATTCCGATTACCACGCTCGACATCAGCAGACGAATCTCGTCGCCGGACATCAGCAGCATTGCGCGGAATGCCACCGTGAACATGGTGGAGAGAAAGATCTGCGGAAGATTTCCAGCGAGTTCTGCATTGAGTGTCACAAAAATCTGAGCGAGTTCGCAGCCACTTCTGACAGGATCGATTCCCCCACCTTCCAGCATTCGGGCTCGACCGGCATCCGCAACTTTGCAGAACATCCCGAATTCGCAATTCATGAACTGGCCAGTGGAGAAAGCAAGGACTCACCGCTGCCAAAGTCACATGGTGCAAATCTGGTCATCGCTGAATTTCTCAGACAGGGAGAGACTGAAGCGCGCTGGCAGGATCAGGCGACGATTCGGTTTAACCACGCAAAACACCTTCAGCCGAAAGATCCCCGAGGACTTCCGGATGCGTATGGCGAATTCCACGATCTCAGCAATAACTGCAGCAGTTGTCATCAGCCTGATGCCGAGCGACGCTATATGCTGCCCGTGAATTTCGAGATGCATTGCCGCTCCTGTCATCCCCTGGTGTTCGATGCGGAACGCGTGCGAAAAAAAGATGGCAGTCTCTTCAGAATCGACTGGGACAGTTCCGGTACCGGCGAAGCAAAACTCCGCAATGAGCAGGATCCCGGTGATGTTCACGACATCAGTGAACTGCGGGGTAAGGATTCACCGTTTGAGCTATTGGTCGTGCCCCATGAGAGTCCCGCACAGGTGCGAGGATTCCTGACGGACATTTATACCAGAAGTCTGCTGCAACAGGTCAAAGCGTCGCAACCGGAACTGAACCCGAATCCTGTCGTCAGGCCGTTGCCTGGGGAATCGAAACGTGAGTTACCGTCACCGTTAATTCAATCGGATGACCTGATTCAAGTGGACCAGGAGGTTGAGTTGGCAGAATCTCTCGTTCGTGCAGCGAAGTTCACGCAGTCTGCGGAAGAAGAAATCCCAGGTCTGTTTCGCACATTTGACTGGCTGCAAAGCTCGGGAGGATGCGGATTCTGTCACGAAAGTAACGATGATTCCAATGGGTACTGGACAATCACGAAACCGAACATCCCGGACCGATGGTTTCGACACGCGAAGTTTCATCACGATGCGCATCGCACGCTCAAATGTGTTGAATGTCATAGGATCTCTGAAAGTTCAGGTGATATTCTGAAAGCCGACGCTGCGCTGCCCGACATATACAACAGTTCGAGTACGGGCGATATTTTGATGCCGAAGATCGCACTTTGTAAAAGTTGCCACAGTACAGCGCCGGTTGCGGGACGCGGCGTCCACGGCGCTCAGACAGACTGTCTGGAATGTCATGTGTATCACCAGCGTGACTTTGAGAAACAGGGAAGTAAGGACCTGAGGGAATTCCTGAACATCACTCCCGAATCGAAATCCGGGGATTGAAGCTGAGTTGGAGGAATCTTGACATGCGTAGTGCCCAGCCTGAACGAATCGCCATGCAAAACTGGTCTGTACGGATCGCTGTTGTCATCGTTCTGCTGCTGTCGTTACGGATCGGAAGCATTCAAGCTGACGACGAATTGACGAACGCTGAGCCGTTGGTCATACCGACCGTCGAAGCCACCGCATTGAATCTGGTGGGCACAAATTCGTGTGCTGCCGGCAGTTGCCACGGCGGAGCGAGACTTTCGGAAGGCCGCAGCTTTGCCGCCTACCAGATCTGGATGCGAAAGGACCCGCATTCAACGGCGTATTCCGTCCTGAGCAACGAAAGTTCGAGCCGCATGATGGCGCTGCTGTATCCGAAGGAGAATGGACCGGCACCGCATGCCACCAAAGAGGCTCGCTGTCTGAACTGCCATGTCACGACCGAGCCATCCGGAGATCTTCAGGTGCCGCCGACCTCCCATGCGGTCGCAGACGGCGTCGGTTGCGAATCATGTCATGGCCCGGCAAAGCAATGGCTGGGACTTCACAGTACGATCGCATGGCGCGGGATGAGCGCCGACGCAAAGTCGTCACTCGGATTTGTGGATACGACAGCGGATCTCGCCGGGCGTGCTCAGCTGTGCGCGAACTGTCACGTCGGCAGCCCTGGCAGAGACGTCAACCATGACTTGATTGCAGCCGGACATCCGCGCCTCAACTTTGAATTCAGTGCCTTTCATGCCAACCTGCCAAAGCACTGGGATGCACAGAGTCCCCGTTCGACGGAGATCCAGGACATTGAGCAGGATTCGGCCTTCGAGGCCAAAGCGTGGCTCACCGGGCAGCTCGTGACGGCTCAAACTTCAGTGCGCTTGATGCAGCATCGGACGAAAGAACCGCAGCCATGGCCGGAGTTGTCTGAGTACGCCTGCTTCAGTTGTCACCACGACCTGAAGGAGAACAGTTGGTATCAGTCCCGAGGCAGATCCACGGGGCGATTTGCCTGGGGGACATGGAACTACGGCATGATGCCGGCGTTGGCGCACGACGCCGCAGCAAACGGACAATTTGAAAGTCTCAAGACGCTCATGGAGGAATCATTTCCTGAGCGAGCAGCAGTCCGGCAGCGGGCCGGAGATCTGGATCTGGTGCTGTCAAAGCTGATCAGTGAGGCGTCTTCCCGCGATTATTCCAAGCAGGGAATGGACCAATTGGCGCTGCAGATGATTGATCTCAGCAGAGACGGCGATCTTCCGGCGGAAAGCTGGGATCAGACAGCGCAACTGTATCTGGCAATTGTGGCAATCTCCCTGGCTCGCGAGAAAACTGCTCCTGGCGATCCGCTTAATCTGACCATCCAGAATGAGCTTGAAGCAATTCGTCAGAAGCTGCTCTTCGACAAAAATCTTGACAGTCCGCAGGAGTATTCGGGCAGTCAGATCGACGTTATTCTGCGGCGATTGCACGGCATTCAGGAGGCCCTCACGACGGCAGACCGTGTCAATCGCTGATCGAGTGAGTATTGTTCACGCACGTATGACTGGAAATCTCCTCATGCTTCGTCTCATGTGTGTTACCTTCGCCGCCTGCATCGTTCTGTGCAGCCCCGTCTCGGCCCAAAATACTGTAACGACGTGCGGTGTGGTGCAGCAGTCCGACATTGGCAGATCGGACAGTACATTTCTTGGTCTCGAAACCTGTTACGGCTGCCACTATAGCGGATTTCCCAAAGACGGGGCTGGCGAACGAGTCGGGATCAGGGAAAATGATCATTGGATCCGTAAGGACGAAGTCAGGATATGGTTAGGAAAAGACGAAACCTGGGGAAATGACAAGCATGCACAAGCCTATACGGCACTCCTGAGTGCCACCGGAAGGAAGATCGGAACGGCGATGGGCTTACACGACATCCATCGGGACAAGCGGTGCCTCGCTTGTCACACGGCATATCCAATTCATGAAATGAAAACTGTAGACGGGCAAACGCTCGGACTGATTCAGAAAGAACTCTATGAGAAAGATCTGCGACTGACTGTCGGAGTCAGTTGTGAAGGTTGTCACGGTGCAGCGGGAGACTGGGAGTCTCAGCATGCGAGTAAAGAAAAATGGCGGTTTCTGGAGCCCGAAAAGAAATGCGAAAAAGGTTTCTACGATGTTCGATCTGTGATCTCCCGGACGAAGCTTTGTCTTTCCTGTCATCTCGGCAATGCCGCGCAGGGACGGGTCTTGACGCACGAAATGTACGCCGCCGGACATCCTCCGTTGCCAGCATTTGAAATTGAAACATTCGAGAATCAGATGCCGAAGCACTGGCGTCACCTTAGTGAAAAGGCAGAACTTCTGGACGAATTTCTGGCAAGGACAGGCAACAAATTCAACCCGGATGCACTGCACCACACGAAATCGCTCCTCGTGGCAGCACTGGTTTCCCGAAGCGAGTCATTGCGGTTAACGGCGGACCTGGCGGACCTCGCTGAAGGGGCTGTTTCGGAACAGATTCCGAAACCGCGATGGCCGGACTTTGCTCAGTTTGACTGCTATGCATGCCATCACGATCTGAAAACGGAAAGCTGGCGGCAGACCGCCCAACATTCCGGCAATCCCGGTCGTCCCGTGCTGATTCCATGGCCAGCTGCGCTGGCACAACTGGCGGCGATCCGGATTCCCGATTCGGACGAAGCTGCCCGGGACTTTGCCGCAGTCCGATCGGCAACGTTGATGTCGCCTTTTGGGGATCGTGAAATGTTGATCAAAGCCGCGCGGGCTTCCGCCGACAGCAGTGACAAGTTAGCACTGGCGCTCGATAGTCAGGAACTGACAATGGCCGACGGGACAGTTATCCTGGAGCAGATTACGGAGATGGCGGCGACGGAAACACTGGATTACGATTCTGCTCGTCAGCTCGTGTGGGCCTTCATCGTGGTGCAGCAGGAACTCAAATCCTGCGGTGAACAAGGGGCATCAAGTCAGCTTGTCGATGAAGAACTGACTTCCGTGAAGCAAATGTTTGTGTTGAAGCTGAAGGACGGGCGACCGGCGAAACATCAGATTCCGGGAGCCGCAGAAGAAAGTGATGTCAAAGAAGTGGATTTGAAAACAGTTCTTCCACCCATCGCAAACTATGACGCCATCGCATTTCAGAAAGTCTTTGCAGAACTGCGCCAACTGCACCAGAAACCTCAGGAAGTGGCACCGTAGGACTGGCCAGGGTTGCCCCTCAGTTTTCACCGTTCTGGCGTTTCACGTCGTTCTGAAGTTACTCGACCCCGCTACCATCCACTGCGGACAGGAACTGATTGATCAGTCCTTCCGAGGCGTTGACGATGTGTTCGGGGCCTGGGAACATGCCGCTTTTGACATCGTCGATATAGTCCCGGAAACCTTTAACTCGCTCTACCTGGATCGCCTGCTCCATCTCGTAGAGGTTTCGATACTGTTTTGTGTGTCGAGGATAGGGAGGAGCATGACAGCCGAGGATGTCTTCGGCGAACATGAACTGAATGTCGCCGCCGCTGCCTGCGCCAATCGACGAGGTGACCAGTCGAGTACGTTTGGAGATTTCCGCAAGCAACTGAGCTGGCACAACTTCAACTTCAACGGCCCATGCTCCTGCTTCTTCGAATGACTTAATCTGTTCGAAGATCCACATCGCTTCTTCAATCGTTTTGCCGACCGCCCTGAGGCCTCCCGTCCAGGTACTCAGGCGAGGTACCAGACCGGCGTGAGCTTCCACGGGAATGCCAGCATCAGAAACAGCCCGAATCAGCTTTGGTCCCCATTGACACATGATTCCATCGGCACCAGCCTCCATCGCGATGTAGCCAGCTCGGACCGCTTCGTCCGCAGTCGCAATCTTTGTCAGCCCGATGCAGAACGTCATGAACGTATGGGGTGCTGCTTTTCGCATCGCGATTGCTTCGACCGGATTCGCTGGATCAAACTTGACCTTCAGCGTATCGATCCCCGCCTCTTCGGCTGCCACAGCCTCTCTGGTTGTGAAGGGCATTGTCTCGGTGAGAACGGTTTTTCCCTTCAAATCCTGAAGGTGTTTAACCGTGTAGTTGCGGGTTGCGTATTCTCCGCCCAGAGTCATCGTGCGGTGGAGTCCTCGCTTGTGCGCGTCTCTGGGCGCCAAGGCACCAAATGGGTGTTCGTCAGATTTCATGGGTTTCGCAGACATAGAAACAGTGTGGAATGACTTGTGTCGGCAATGAGATTCTCGATTCGTCTGCACAATTACAACCAAGACAGCCCACCAGCCCCTCCAAAACAAGAGCCTGTTTGTTCGCTACATATCCAGAACAGATGACTCATGCGATTGCTTTAGCCGGCACGGACTGTTGATTTCCCAGTGACAAAAACATTGCAAGCCTCGCCCCGTTGCATGGCTTTGAAACTCATCCACCATCTTCGGCCTGAGGGTCGCAAGGATTAAATTCCGGTTGGCGGGTGCGGTCACAGAAGTATAGCGAATCACGCCGTACACAGCAGCGAGGGCAATACGCGAACTGGTATGCAAAGCGGAATGGGCGGAACAGGCATCTGGTTCAAGGTCGATACATAGCTCTCCCGTTCGAAGACGCGGGTTAAGAATGGCCCCTCAACCGCTACCTTCACCTGAATCCCTGTCGCGGTGGGAAACGACTCGCAGAAGAGATGTCAATGTGACGATGGCAATTCCCGGGCCAACGGCGTACTGACACGCCGTTCCCAAGTTGCACAGGAGGGCGTGTCCTGACTCAGATTCATTCGGACGGCGGACGGTTCGGTCCGGCACATCGCAACTTCCGAAGCCACCTGGGAACCTGCTCCGGTGAGACCGACGTGAGACCGACCGACGCGAGTTAGCCCCGAGCCGTTCGACGCTCCGGTCACATCGACCGACGCGGCGAACGATGTGGCGAAATTCCCGCAGGTGTCATCAAATTGATGGCAAGCATGGTGCGTTGTCTGGCCATGCCGCGATCGCCAGCATCCGGTTGATTTGGCAAATCTGGCGACAAATATGTCAATGTCGTTTCTGACTCAAGTCGGTTCGTCCTGATTCAGTAACAGCCTGCAGGCAACTGACGGGGATGATCGCCAGCGGTGCCGATGGACGGGAGGCGGGCAATTGCGACCGACGCTTTCCAACAAGCTGATGGTTCAACGGTCATGGCGTCATCAGGCTGCAGTGAACGAACGGTCGGAAGGAAGGCGAACTTTTTGCGTGACGATTTGGATTTAAGGCGGTAGATAGGGAGGATCAACGAGGACAATTGATATGGATGTAGCAGAATTGATGCATAGCAAGGAGACGTTGCCAAGGCGGTTTGTGTGACTGAAACCCTGCCGCCGAATTCCGTCTCGCAACATCGAGCATCGTCAGCCGATTCGCGACCGTCGCACACAAGCGGTCATGCGGCGTTGTTCCCGGATGACGGCGACGACGGACTGGAAGAATTCACGGCACAGCCTCCCACGGAACATGCAACCCACCCATCAGAAAGAAACTCCCATGCAGTACAAAACAATCGTGATGGAGCTTCTGGAGCAAAATCCGGAGCTTCACAACCACTTGAAACAGAATCGAAAGCTGCTGGAAACAATCGACGCGATGGCACTCGAACTCAAGTGGAACCACGAACAGATGATCGCCGAATTGGCGGAGCAGCAACCGGACGTCGCGTACAGCGTGACCTGTTCGCAGGCGACGGAGATCGCGATCGCGGAACTTCAGCAACGTTTAGCTCCTACGTCGGACCACGAAACAGACGAAGCGATGTCGCTCGAACAAATCATGGCGTCGGTCACGCAACATTCACCTCGCGAGTAAAGAAGACTCGGAAGGGTGGCTCACTGTTCGACGGATTGAGCGATGACCCGCTACCCGCCGACAAGCCTGCACCCGCTCAACCAAAGGGCCTGCCGCAAGAGTTGACTGTTCCGGCAACGAAGAGTCCAGACCCATTACAGAATCTGCCGCCGCCGGTCGTTGAAACCGCTGTCGAACGGTCGTCGCATCCCTCCGGAAATCAGCCCCGCATGGCGGGCGGTGAGCTGAGCAAAGCCCGCGACATCGTCGCGGCGATTCGGACATTGAAAGAGATTGAACAGCACCAGCGTCCAGCAACTGCAGACGAAAAGCAGATCCTGCAAAGGTTTTCAGGGTTTGGACCAGTCGCCTTGTCCATATTTCCGAATCCAGTCACTGGCCATTTCAAAGACAAAAACTGGCAAGCCATCGGCGACGAACTCAAATCGCTGCTAACGCCGGAAGAATACGACAGTGCCAAACGCACGACGTTCAATGCGTTCTATACATCGCCAGTAGTCATTGACTCGATGCATGCGGCAGTCGGTCAGCTGGGCGTCCCGTCCAATGGCATATTTCTGGAACCCGGCTGTGGCGTCGGCAATTTCATCGGGCGAGGGGGTGCGAGCCAACGGTTCATTGGTGTGGAACTGGATGCGATCTCCGGTCGTCTGGCACGGGCAATCTACCCTCAGCACAGTATCCGCATCGAGAATTTCCGCGATTCCAAATTGCCCGACGGCCAGATTGATGCCGTAGTCGGCAACGTGCCATTCGCCGATGTCAAGATGGACTACAAGGGCACGAAGTATTCCCTGCACGATTACTTCTTTGCGAAGTCGATCGATGCCTTGAAGCCCGGCGGCGTGCTGGCGCTCGTCACATCGCACTTCACGATGGACAAGCAGAACGCCGCCATTCGCGAGTATCTCGCCGATAAGGCAGATTTCGTGGGAGCCATTCGCCTGCCTTCCGACGCATTCAAGCGGGAAGGCACGGCTGTCGTGACCGATATCGTGTTTCTTCGCAAGCGGACTGCGGGAGATCCGGCACAGCACGTCGATCCTGACTGGCTGCAGGTCGCACCGCTTAAAGTGGACGGAGCCGAAGTTGCGGTGAATCGATATTTCCTGAACCACCCGGAAATGGTTCTCGGACGCTTGTCACGCAAAGACACGCTGTATGGTGGCGAAGGTTTCAGCGTCGAGAGTACCGGCGATCTCACGAGCCAGCTTCAAAACGCCATCGGTTGCCTTCCAAAGTTCGAAGCCGCCAAGGTTTCATCCGACGCACCGGCGGCAGAGCCAGTGTTCGTTCCTCCGCCGCAGGAACGCCACATCGGTGAAGGGAGTTTCTTTGTCGGCAGTGACAAAGCCATTTACCAGACCGAAGGCGGGCAGGGGCAGGCGGTCGTTTATGGCGGCACGGCCTTAAGAAGTGACGGCACTATGACCGGCAAGCGGCTGGCATCGCTGATTGAACTCCGCGACCGTGCCCGTCGCGTGTTGCAGTCCCAGAACGAGGGCTGGCCGGAACAATTCCGCAGCGATGCCCGCCGCGAACTGAACCGCACGTACGACTGTTTTGTCACGGCCTATGGTCCGATCAACAAAACGACGTTTGGTCAAACCAAAGATGGCGGCCACCGGCATGAAAATGAAGCAGGCGGGACTGGTTCACAATCCGATGTATGTGGTTCCCAATCATCTGCTCGAACAATTCGCCCGCGAATTCATGCAGCTATACCCCAATTCGCCGTATGATGAAATCATTTCAAAACTGGTCGAACGCGGGATACCGCGAGACCAGATTGCCGCGATGGGTGATGCCGATTCGGACGCCAAGAAGCAAGTGCTGTTTAAGAAAGTCCGCAACGGTGTCGTGCGAGTGTTGCTGGGATCTACACAGAAGATGGGCACCGGCACCAATGTTCAGAAACGACTGGTGGCTCTGCATCATCTCGACGCACCGTGGAAACCTGCGGAAGTCGAACAGCGGGATGGCCGAATTCTCAGGCAGGGCAATGAAAACGCGGAAGTGGCGATTTATCGCTACGTCACCGAAGGTTCGTTCGATGCCTATATGTGGCAGGCACTGGAGACCAAAGCCCGATTCATCGGGCAGGTCATCACCGGTGCTAACGCCTCTCGCCGTGCCGAAGACATTGGCGGTCAGGAATTGTCGTATGCGGAAGTCAAGGCGATAGCCTCCGGCAATCCCGCCGTGCTGACGCTCGCCCAGGCGGATGCCGAGCTGCAACGACTGGCGATTCTGAAAAAGAACCACATGGACGAACAATATGTGGCTCGCCGTCAGATCCGCGACCTGCCAGCCACGATTCGCAATCTGCGCGAACGTCACGAAAAGCTCACAGCCGATCGCCAGACGGCGGACGACTGCCAGCACTTGCCGGTCTTCATCGGCCGAAATGCGGTGCTTCGTGCGGATGTGCCAGTCGTGCTGGAAAAGAAATTGGATACGATGCCGATCAAAATTGTTGACACAATGCGATTTCCCATCGGTACTTATCGCGGACTTGAATTCGGCATGATCCTGTATCCGAGAGGCCAGCCGGATGTTTATCTTGAAGGGGCAATGACAAGGATCACAGGAGTTTCCAGTGTGAACCCTGGCCCCCGCGCCGTCCTGAACGCCATTGAGCGGCTGCTGGGATCCTTTGATGTTGAGATCACTCACATCGAGCAGGACATGTCGATTGCAGAATCACAGCTGCATGACTACGAAGCCCGCCTTGGGAAGAGTTTTGCACATGAGGCGTATGTCAGTAAACTCACCCAGCTTCGAAACGCACTTAAGGAACGGCTGACCGGCCGAACCGATCCCACCACGCCCACCGAGGGACCAACGATCGCCGAACTGGTGACCAGCATCAAGTCGCTGACTGCGTCACACACTGTCGATACTTCGCAACCCCGCAATGAACGCCGCCACACAACGGCCGAAGAACCCGTGACAGCCCGTATCCGCCGCAAGCAGGAAGCGGGAGCAATCAGCTCCGATGATGAATTTCCAGCGGAACATCAGCAAGCGGTGCATCGCCCCGTCGATATTCCGGAACCGGACGACACATCGTTCAGTGACCGCGTCCGTCTCAGCCAGCAGGCAGCAAACCGAGAACTCAGCCCGGCGTAGAACGCCGAACGACGTCGAATGCCCTCAACGCCCCGACGATTCGAGATGTTGTGGATGCCATTCTCCGTCAGTCATCCGACAGCGAGCGACAGCAGGGGCAGATCCCGACGTAATTCGCCATTGGCAGATCGGGAGCTGGATGAATGCTGCTCCAGCC
The DNA here is from genome assembly GCA_945861465.1 of Candidatus Kuenenia stuttgartensis. GTDB lineage: Bacteria > Planctomycetota > Planctomycetia > Planctomycetales > Planctomycetaceae > SXXK01. The sequence continues at coordinate 7,571 of CAMAVB010000109.1, read as the reverse complement.
TTCTTCGATGGCCTCGGTTTCGGACGTGATGCCGTCCCCATAGTCACAGTCAGCACAGACCAGACTGAAAACCTCTGGTTCCGGCAGGGCTCCGGGTGTCGTAATGCGAAGCACTCGGGCCAGATGGCCGTTCACTTCGAGGATGTTCTCTTCCTGCGGATAGAATCCGCCACGGTCGAGCCAGCGTTTCAGGTTCAATGCGTATTGTCGGGCGGTTCCAAAATCGCCGTCCTGCATGGAGAGAATCATTTCGAGGTAGCAAGCGGTGGGGTCCATGATGAAAAATCCTTGTCCCGAGGAAAACGCGGCTGGCAGTGATTCGTGCCGTTGAAAAGGCCGCAGAGGAAAAAGCTCATGCTTTTGGCCGGAGCGGACAAAGAGCCCTGAATACGGGGAGAGTTCGTCAAGGGCTGCGATTTGGGAGGGCACCGGCCTGCACAAGCGGAGCGCGGAAGGCTGGGAGGCGGCCGAAATCGCAGCGTGGCCCCGACCCTTGACCAACTCGGGGTGTCCCCCAGCCACATGAAGCCGCTCGCGACCAAATCCGGGATTCATACCGCTTGCGATTCCGCATCAGGAAAATGCGTGACAGTTTATGCGCCAGCCGCGATCAGCGAAGTCCACCGTCATCCGACCTCGAATGATGGAATGTGGATAAATCGCTTGTCTATGGCATGTACATCCCATGCAATTGTGCTTGGCTATCCTCTGCAGCCGGTATGACAGAACCAGGTGCTAGTGGCTAACGCACGGTACAGAGCGGCCCGCCACGAGTTCCGTTGGGCATTGGTGCGTCGCCGTGCCACTTCGGCTAAATGGGTCTCGACGGCTGACGCTCCGCAGGTATTTAGGAGATTGGTGAGTTCCTCCTTGATTTCTCCAAGTTCGCTGGCAGCCTCTGATGAATAGACTCGAGCAAGGTTGAATGTCTTGAAGTGATGCCGAACGCGCGAGGCTGTCGTGGCGGTCCACGATCTCGGTTTTTGGACGGAGAATTCCACAACAACTGGGGTGTGATTCTCGAACTTCCCATGAAGCCAAGTCACTTCATCCACATTGTCGTAGTATGGGTTGAGGGTCTGCTTGCTTACGCAACTTGGAACTGAACTCAACTTCGCCTTGTTGCAATCTGAGCATGATGGCACTAAGTTTCTTGGGCAGACAGCGAGACCAGGATAGTGTGTTTTCGGCATGTAGTGATCGAGCGTCCAAACCTGACCAAATCCGCAAAGAGGACATCTTCGGTTCTTCGCAAGAGCCATGATTTTGTCGTAGTACACACGCCCGTGAGACGCCGCGGGAACCATTTGGTGGTCGTAGACCGAAATCATCTCTGCCTTGGTGACGTTTGTTCCAACAGCATTATGAGATGGCAATTTGAAGAAAGTTGACGCGGTGCCGGCATTGCCGAATTCCAAATCGTGCCTGACAATTTCGTTCGTCACAGCTGCAAGTCTATTCCGGAGTGCAGCATCCTGAATACGGCCGATGCAGGTGAGAAAGACCGCATCGGCTTTATCAGGGATTGGAGTTAGGGGTAGCACTTTACTCATCTCCTGTTGAATTGCGTCCCGCGATTAAAGTTCGGACGAGCGCGCGTGCCTCTGCGCCTAAAGCATTCCCGAACGACTTGAGAACTGCCTCGTAGTTGCCGCCGCCATTTACGACTTCTTGCAGCATCTTGTGGAAACCGGATTGCCGAACTTCAAGACAAAACACTTCCCTCGTAAGAACTCCCAGGTTCTCCCCGAATGTGTCCAATTCCGGCCGTTCTGCCTGAATAACATCACCGTACCTTTGTAGCTTCCATGCACAGGACGCTGGCACTTCCTGAAGAACGACCGGCGAATGTGTGGAAAGTATGGCGACTCCATTTCGGTCGGTGAGCAAATCAGACAGCGCGCGAATGAAGGCTGAAAGCAAGGGCGGATGCAGGTGCGATTCCGGTTCGTCAAAGAGGATCAGGGTACGTTCCTCCACAGTTTCAACAAGGCGGGTAATTGTGAGTAGCACTGTCTTGTGGCCGGTACTAAGAGTCAAAAAAAGTGATGTCGCATCGTCAGCGAGCTTATCAATGGATTTTTTCCAGTCAGCGTGTGGTTCTTCCCCGTCTGCAAATCCGTCGATTAATGCCGACACGTTGGCTGCCTTAAAGATCGGATCAGCTTCAAGACTCGTTACTGCACCACGCCATCGCTCAGCTTTGGAGCTAGTTGCGCATGTGGCAAGGCTTTTGGCGAAATCCGTTGCTAGAATATTCAGGTTCTTCAGCGTCCCTGGTGCCACATTTTTGCTCGTGGTCTTAAGTCCCACATAGGCGTACCTGATTCCGTGGGTCTCCCCCCGCCGATCCGGGAGTGGTTCAAAGGGGTCGAACGCGCTAAACGTCACAGAAACTACGTTTGCGAACGAATTCTCACCTTTATTCTTCCCGAGTTGCTCGAATGTGCCATTGTCCTCGGTGCTGTCGGGGCCATTCAGGAGCGCGCGGGCCATGCGTTCAAGTACATGTGTCTTGCCGACGCCGTTCGGCCCAATCAGAACATGGATATTGGTCGGTGGTCGAGAGTCCGGTTCGACATCGAAAGAGAGCTCGACAGGGTTGACGCCATCCGCAGTTGGCTTTGCGCCGGTGTATTTGAACTTGAAGGAGGTGAGGCGCTTGCGGCCTTTTGCCAGGCGACGAAACTGCCCTTGTGCAGTAACACCGGTGACCGACCGAAGCAAGGATTCGATGGTTACCGTTTCATCTTTGGCCTTGTTGAATCGGTTCTCGTCAGCTGCTATGTCTCGAAGTCCGTTAAGCACGCGTTTGCAAATCGTCATCCCCTGAGCATGAAGCCGTTCGTAATAAGTATCATCTTGGCCAAGGGAGAAAAAACTCGACTTCAAGACATTGAATGTCGAAGGAATCGCTGGCCGTTCCTGCTTCATTAAGAATTGGCCGATCTTAACATCACCGATGTGATGCGGGATTCCTTTCGAGTCGAATATTATTAGGGCGTACTGAGTTTTGAACTTGCCCCAATCATCTCGGTCGTCCATGATGAGAAATGCTTGACCAGTAGCTTCGGTTGGTGGCTTTGTTCCCACATCGAGTACGGTGAAATACATATCAGGCTTCTCCAGACCTCAGCCATCGGCTCGCTTTTTAGGTTTGTCTCAGAGATCACGACTTTGGGGTCGCGGTTTGCGACTCCGTTTGGAAGTGGGCTTTGGCTTGTTCATGTTTACATGAATCGCGTTGGCACAACTTTCAGCCAACACTGCAGCGAAGACGCACGGCAACGCATTGCCAATCATCGCGCATACGTGTTCCATGTATGGAGACGAGAAAACATAATCGGCCGGAAAGGTCTGCAGCAACGCCGCTTCACGTACGGAAAGTGTCCGATTCTCTTCGGGGTGGCCGAACCGCCCCTTGCTCAGCGTTGTGCATCCAGCTGTGATCGTCGGGGACACTTCATCCCACTGCATTCGACCGTAGACATTGCTGAAGCCAGCCTTCTTGTCCTTATGACAATCGGGGCGAAACCGCTTCGGTATTTTTTCCCATGACTCTCCGGGGATCGCGTGCCGAAGTCGTCTCTTGTTCTGAGTCGAAAGTTGCCTGACAACATTCCAGTCATGGCCCGTTCCTCCGGATGATGCTTTGGCTTCGGCCAGTAATTTGGGAGATGGCAGGCCTGCGATCACACTCCGAACAGTTGTCCATTTCGGTAGACCGCCATCGCCAGCTCTTGAATGCGTGGGTGGGGGAATTGGCACACTGAAGCCTCGGCCTGCTAGCAAGACAAGGCGACGGCGGCTCTGAGGTACGCCATAGTCAGCCACCTGCAGCACGTCCCAATCTGCTATATACCCCGCCGCTTCGATGCGGCGAATGAATTGGTTGAAGAGCCGCTTCCCTTTTTGAGCCAAGCCGGGCACGTTCTCTATCATTACTGTGAGTGGGCGCGACTGCTCGATAAGCCTCGCAAGCTCCAAAATCAGCCTATCTCTCGGGTCAGTTCTCCGGTACTTTGATGTGAGGCTCGTAAAACCTTGGCAGGGAGGACATCCAGCAAGGAGGTGAATGCACCTTTCATCAGTTTCAGCCAGTAGATCCGTTCCTGTGACTGTAGTGACATCCTGCTTGAAGATGCGTGTCTCAGGATGGTTCACTTTGAATGTGGAAACAGCGTGCTGCTCGATCTCGACGCCTGCAACGACGCGAAATCCAGCAGCCTTCAAACCTGTCGTCAGGCCGCCCGCGCCACTGAAAATATCCACAGCGAACAGGGGCCGCTTCTTATTTCTTGCTCGCATTGTTCTTCTGCCTTTCGGCTTCCTTGAGAAAGGCTTCATGCATCTTTCGAGTTCTTTTTAGAAACGAACCCCACGACACCAGCGTCAGGCCACCGCTCGCCTGCATCCCGTTGAATGCAACCTTTTGCGCACCCTTGAGGGCTAAGTTGTCACAGACGAGAGTGATGTGAAACTTTTCGAATCCTCGAAGCACATCCTCGCTAGCATTCTCGTGAAAGAATGCATCCATCGTGTCGTGGTACGTCACGATCTGGTCCATCTCGAGGTTTTGAAGCGAATGACCAGGTTTCTTAATTTCAATGATCTCAACGGTCGTGTCCTGGGTTGTCATTACGAATTGTGAGGACATCGCGAATGCACCGCGCCTATCACCTTTGTGCCGGACAGCGCCGAAGATTGTAATAGCCTCGCCGGTCTGTTTTTTGTAGAAGTCGATGAAGCTGTTTTTCAGGTTCGTCAGCGACTGGTTATCGCTAATCGGCGACCATTGAGGATTGATGAGCCAAGGGGTCTGCTCGATCAGTGACTGGAAAGATTCCTCCATCGTTTCCGTATCGTCCTTCAGTTCTTCAACTTTCTTGATAACCTTAACCCGGTCATCGGCAATCCGGCCGAATGATGACAGCTCTGCAACTCTTGCGATGCGAAGGATGTTGGTGACAACCTCAAGCGTGTGTTCATTGCCGGAAGCTTCGGTCAGTTTTTCCTCAAGGGTAATGTGCGGACCGAGCAGCATCGCCAGATTAACCAAGGCACGGCAGTGCTGTTGGTCTTCCAACTCCTCGGGCCTTGCCGACCGTGCGATGGTCTGCGCGATCTCCAGTGTTTTCTCACGAATTTCCGTCTGATGTTCACCCGGGAATTCATCCTCTACCTTCGTTTCTATTTGCGTTTGATCCCGAAAAACGTCCCATGCTGCCTTTCGCATCGGTTCCCGAGTCAATTTGCCGATTTGCTTCACTGCCTTCTGGCCCCAAGCCTCAAAGGCTCTCCCAAGCGGATGCGACCATAGGATGTCCTGCCGATCCGTTCGGATCAGGTCGTCTTCCTCATCGAGCCAATCGGCATTGAGAACTCCTACCAGATAGGACCGTACATCGTGCTCGCCGGTGAACCCAGCTTTCATGTTGAAGATGTTGGTCTGGGCAGCGATCTTTCCTCGGCAGTAAATACGCACCCCTGCCATCAAATCGTCCTTGTAGGGCTTCTCCGAATAACCCATCCATCCAGTGACAGGGTAGGGCAGGCCCTCTAATTCAAACATTGCCAATAAATCATCACTTTCTTTGCCATTTTCGGAAAAAGCTCCATACTGCGGGGGGGCGAAGCTTTCATCGTCATCGTCGAGCTTTTCGCGAAACTCGATCTTTGTGTTCGTCTTCAGAACGATATTGAGTTCCCCGACAGACCTAGTTGCATCCGGTGCAGAGGCGGTCTTTTCGCTATCTTTCAGGATAAGCTCCCAGTTGGCTGCCCGAGTCCCGAATCGCTGAGAAAGCTGGCGATCAAAGTCGTCAATTTTCGGTACGATACGATGGTCGAACTTACTCATTCGGATCGTCGTACCCGACTTCGCTTGTAACGTGCCGTTCAATGCCCCGACCCTCGGGAAATATGACTCGTCGGATTCCTGCATCATCTCAGACCGGACGAGCTCGAAATGCGCAGTGACGTACCCCTTCATTTCTCCCTGCTGCAATCTTTTGCCACCAGCGGTAATTACTTCGATGTGCTCGCAAATACCAAGTGGCGCGAGCTTCCCCACCCCCTTCCTGCCCATTACCTTTCGGTTGAATTTTTTCGACAGGTTACCTCGCCTCGGATCGTTCCTTCGCTCGGCCCCAACGATGAGATAGAACTCGTTGACTTCTTCCGGCGTCATGCCGCTCCCGTTGTCTACCACTTCAATCTTGTAGCCCTTATCCATAAGTACACCGCCATGCTTTTCCGCCAACAACTCTCCCATCGGGGCTGAGATTGTCACTTTCGTCGCATCGGCGTCATAACTGTTTGCAATCAATTCCGCAATCACGGCCGAAACGCGATCATAAAGCTTGACTCCAAGCTTATCCACGGTCAGTCGCGAGATCCGCATCCGGTATTCCGGTGGCGAGTTCTTCGCCGGTGTTTTCTGTTTCGCCATTACTTCTCCCATGCGTGATGCATCAGCCGTACGAGTGCGTCGAAAAACATCGCATCTTGTATCAATTGGGATCGGCTGAAGATTTTAAGAAAAACGTGTCGTGGCGACCAACACGACCGCATCGCGAATATCGCTGCAATACGGAAGCGTAACTGCGGCTTTGCTCCACGGCAAGCACCATTGAGTGGCAGGATTGGCTCTCCTGCTACTGCCGCGTCAGCCCGCGCAATATTCGCCTGCAAGTGGGATGAGGCCTGTCTTAAGTCCGGGGAAAACTGATGGTACGGATTATTGTATCGAAACGGCGCGTTCCGTCGAATGTCATTCAAAACGTCATTGGCAGTTTCTACCAATCGAATCGACTGTGGAAATCTACCATCGGCAAGTGTTGCCGATACGACGTTTACAAGTAAATGGAACACCTCAGATATCGCCGAGATTGATAGTGCAATCACGAGGTGGCTACCGAGAGATTCAGAGATTTCTTTGCAACACTTGGCCATCACGGTGCGTGTCTTTCGTGGAGGGGACGGTTGCTACTGAGCAAGCCGTTGACCTCTGATTTCAGTGATTCTTTTTTTCGGAGACACGCAGATGAAAACGTCAACGACAAATTCACGGTGGTCAGGGCTCAAGCGACGGTTTTTGATGCTCGCGTTGCTGGCTGGGATTACCGGCAGTCAGGTTGGGTGTGGATGTGAATGTGCCACAGCGGCGGCGGCGGTCGCTGCACTTGCGACGCCGGTTGTATTCCTGGTGAGGGAAGCGCAAGAGGCTCGCAAAACGCAGCTTGAAATCGATCGGCTGGAAACAGCCCGCGATTCTCAGTGAGATTTGCCTCAGCGTGTGATGGTTCCCATTCGCACGAACGCTTCATGCAGAGTCCCGTTCAGCAGTACTGAGCGGGGCTCTGTTTTCCACTTCAACAGCCCGCGCACAATGGAGTCATCCTCATGATTTGAATCACACCCGTAAGCGTCCGGGGAACCCATTTGGTCCAGGGGCGTTCAATTCCGGGCATCGTCCGGGGTACGGACAGCAGCGGCTGCGATCTTCTCACGGCGTTTTTGACGATCGTCGCGTTTGCGGTTGGCCACTTGGCGGGCCTCTTCGATGCGAT
>CAMAVB010000108.1 GCA_945861465.1 Candidatus Kuenenia stuttgartensis | reverse complement strand
AGTCGCTTCATCGAACGGATGTTGACCATCTCAGAAACCTGCCGCCTCCAGAAACGCCCCATCTACCAGTGGCTCTGCGATGCCGTGGATGCCAGCCTGAAAGGCAAATCGGCTCCGTGCATCCTGCTCGACCCGTGAACGGTTACCTTGAGTGGCAATCCGAATCTTCGTCTGACTGTCAGGCCAAGAGCAGCAGATCGTCCACCTTTTCCAGTTCTTTTCCTCGATAGCGATTTAGCTCTAAAAGAACCATTAGCAGAAACTGAAGCTCTTGCAGCATCAGTACCTCTCGACAACGAATCTATTCTATAAGTGGTATATTCTTATTACTTATTACTACTCCGAAGTGACTCACACTCTTGCAATTTCGAATCGACGAAATTGCTCCCATTGTTCGACAACAATGCGTGGTATCCGAAATCGGAGTAATGATCCAAAACTGCGGCTGAGAGCAGTCTAAGTTCCTCAGAGATTGTCAATAAAAACGGGACTCGTCTCGTTCTTGTTGATCGTGATCCTAAAATAAAAGAACCATTAGCAGAAACTGAAGCTCTTGCAGCATCAGTACCTTTCGACAACACTCAAAACAAAACAATTTAAAGCCAAATCCATCTCCCTACAGTGGCCGGGGGTGGGCCCAGGCTAAAAAACTCGGTGGCGATGATGCAACATAGTCATGAATCAAAATCTGTTTGAAGGAAAAGGAGTACATCGGCATGTCCTGATACGGGGATGCAATTGGGGCATATCCTCCTGCAGAACACTGTTAACTACTGCAGGTGGATGTCTCGCTCGCAGCATCATTCAGACTACATTCGGGGGAGAGACGTTATGGAACCGGTTTTGGTGAAAGGCTTTTTAGAGCAGGGTCAAAGAAAGCGTAACGTTGGCAAGGCGTTGAGTCGGGACATGGCTGCCGAATTCATTTCAATAAAATGGACTGAGGCGGACATTAGCGAGCATGACTTTGCTGAAGTCATGATGGAGCGGCTCGACATCGCTCGCCGTGAACATCCGACACATTGGATATTCATGACGCCATCAATACAGATTGTGTCGTTGACATTGTCAGCAGGTTTCGTGCGTGCGTGCCATGCAGCAGAACATCGCTGGATCGCGAAGGTTTCAAGACTTTTGAAGCCATTCCTGAAATCCCCCAAGACGTGGATCATGGATGATTTTGTGCGATTTCGATCCAAGTCGAGGGAGGATTCAATTCGCTACTTGCACTGGGCTCTGCACTGTCGTGGCAACGTGTTTCCCCCTGATAACATGTTTCCGCCTGACAAGGGGATTTATCCTGATGAACGATGGCGGAAAATCTGCAGTCGATCGGCTGAATCGCAGTCGTGTTGAAGGTTTGGCCACGAGCTGGAACGTCGAATTTCGCACTCGACGCAATCATGAACGTGGCGGATTGACCAGTGAAAGATTTGGTTCAAACGACTGATGGTGACCAACCTGCTCCTGCAAGTACTTCCTCTTTTCTGACACACAAAGTGCCCGGTTGAAATCTTGGCATTGGGTGTCACACACCAGAGGAGTTCACTCGATGATCAGTTTCAGTTGTTCGCATTGTGGAGCGGCAATCAAGGCGAAAGACTCGTCGGCCGGATTGAAAGGCAAGTGCAAGAAGTGTGGCAAAGCCGTTGTTGTACCGAGTCCTGTTGTCGAAGATGTAGAGTCGGCTCTCAGCGAATGGGAAAACAGTGAGTGGGACGTGAATAGTGATGAGCAAGATTCCTATTCGACCATGCCGAATCCTAGTCGAACTGGAAAGACTCGCGGCTCGACGACTCCCTCTTCGTCACGATTCAAACGGTTGCTGACGATGGCGTTTGTCTTTGCCAGTGCTGTTGGACTTGTCGTTAGCCTTGTTGTTGCTTTTACACTTCTTAGCAAATGGTCATCGGGATTTGATGACGGCGATGCATTCCGGGACTTGGACCGATCAGCCGCCGAACTGAAAACGGCAATGGAGCTCGGAATTGATCGGGAGGAATACGGCAAGCTCGTTCGGCAACTGGCACTGGAGATTGATCTGACAAGCAGGCGAATCAAATCTCCTGAGGGGCAGAAGCTCTTTGAATTATTCGGCGAATTGCGTGACATCCACATGGATGCTGGTCGGGTCTGGGACGTGAAGCTCAGCATTCCCATGATACGAGCCGAGGCTGAAGAGCGTCAGAAGTTTCTCAGCTACGCAGAGAATACCGCCGAGCGATACATTGAGTTTAAGAATCAGGTAACGTCGAGTGGCATTCCCTTGAAGGATTTCGCGAGGAAGTCAACGGGCCTCGACGATATTGCCGAGCGGTACGCACTGCCGATCACGACCACAAAATCGGATTTCAAGATCATACCGATGGATTCGGTGGAACGCATCTTCGCGGTAGCAAGTGAGAAGCAGGCTGAGATTGGCAGAGTGCATTCGACTCGCTGAGCACGTTCACTTGCATGCCGCTTTTACAATAGGGGTGTTTCAGTCGTCCATCTCGCCGAACGCCGACGGCGTCACTCAAGTGGACGGCAAATTGCCGGTCGGAGTTTCAATTGCCTAAATGCACGGGGGTTCAGCGGCGAGGGCAAGATGACAATACGTTGAGCCCGAGGTAATGCAAAAGCAATTTCGACGGCTGTGGCCAGGAAGTGTCTCGTGGCCCATTGCAAGATAACAGCCGTGATTTTCCGGGTTGATTGCCTCGGGGACGATTGCGGAGGGCTCACCATGACATTCTTTGTTTACTGCGTGCCGGAAGTACCAATGACCCGCCGACGTATAACCCGGTGGGCAGTTTCCCTTCGAAGCATGGACACGATCCTCGCACCAGACACAGTATAGCGTGCGATGCTGGAGATGGTTCAGTTGATGAACGTGTACTATTCTCGACTGATTAGCGAACGACTCCAGCACTGATGCATCGTTTTGGTCGATGGCATTCAGCAATAGTCGACGATCACCATCAGAAATTTGGGGGTTAAGGCGAGCGTAAATCATTTCGGGCGGCCTCTGCGAATTGTCGCTTCTCTCATTTCACGATGCTTTAAGTGTATCGACAGGCACTGCTGGCCGAAATGCTGCACCGCGTCCTTCAGTGAATCGTCGGGCAGTCGAGGGTTTTTTATTGATGGACGTTGGGCCCATCACCACGTCGCACACGCTCTGTTCCAGCGGACCTGCATCCGAAATCTTGGTATTGTCCGTGACTGCCGGTAGTGTGATCGCTGTTCACTGTACCCCGCTTGCAGACTTTTGTAGACTTCCACAGCGATGATCGAACCCCGCGACGAAGGCGGCATCCAATGAAGAAGTTGACTGACTACGTGAAGACAGCTGAGGCGGCAGATATCTTGGGTGTTTCTCAGAACACGCTCCGCAAATGGGCGGCTTCCGGTGCCATTCCAATGCACCGAAATCCGGCTAATGGCTACCGACTTTTCAAGAGGGCCGATCTGGAGAAGTTTCTGAACAAAGTCGAACGCCCCGTTAGGCCAAATTCTTGATGAGGCTAAATTGATCCGAACGCCAAGTGGACAACAAGAAACGACCATTCGTATTTGAAGATGCTGCATTGCAATGTCGAAGTCATCACCGATTCAAAGTAACTTTGCTCAGTTTGCTGAGCAGGATCAGCAGTTACTTCGCCTCGGTCTGCTGGCGGAACGGTATTTCCCCGACGACCCCAATACATCGCTGTTGAAACTTCGCCAGCTGGCAGAATTGCTTGCCCAACAAGTCGCGGCATACCTTGGCATTTACGTATCGTCTGAAGAACCCCAGTTTGAGTTGATTCGAAGACTTCAGGATCAGGGGATTTTCTCTCGCGAAATTGCCCAATTGTTTGGCGAAGTGCGTCGAGCTGGAAATGCTGCCAGCCATGCAATGGTCGGAGACCACCGGACAGCTCTAGCGGCCTTGAAGATTACTTGGCAACTTGGCATATGGTTCCACCGCACTTTCAAAGACACAAACTTTAAGTCCGGAGCCTTCATTCCGCCGAAGCCGCCTCAAAATGAGACCGAAGATTTACGTAAAGAACTTACCAGACTCGACGATGAGCTGAAGAAATTTCAATCTGTCCATCACGAAGCAGTCCTACAATTGGACGCGACGGAAGCACAACTGCGTGAAGCACGCGATGAGCAATCCTTCTGGGAGCAAATGGCTCAGGAGGTCGAGCAGTCAAAAGCGGAACTTCAGAGGCGACTGGAAGCCGTGCAAGCTGAGGCAGCAGCTCAGCCCAAGGAAAAGGCGAAGTCGCAGGTCGTCGCATTTGTTGCAGCAGCCAAGACGGCCGCCGCCGCCGTTCATCTGGATGAAGCTGAAACACGAAAGCTGATCGATCAGCAACTTTCACAGGCTGGCTGGATCGCAGACTCTGAGACCCTTCGATACGGCAACGGTACGAGACCTGAAAAAGGCAAGAACCTTGCCATCGCCGAATGGCCAACAGCCAACGGACCTGCCGACTATGTCTTGTTTGTCGGACTGGTCCCGATGGCCACAGTAGAAGCGAAACGCAAGAACACTGATGTTTCCGGATCTTTGCAGCAGGCAAAGCGATATAGTCGCGGCTTCCTTCCAAGCGAAGAAGTTTCCTTACACCCCAGCAACTGGGGGGAGGAAAATGAGTATCGAGTGCCCTTTGTGTTTTCGTCTAACGGTCGCCCATTCCTGCGACAACTCGCTACAAAAAGCGGTGTTTGGTTTTGCGACATCCGACTTCCAGTAAATCTTGGCCACGCACTCGACGGTTGGTACACACCCGAAGGTTTGACGGCCCTGCTGAAACGCGATGAGACGGCGGCAAATGAGCAGCTCAAATCGGAACCCTTTAATTACGGGTTCCCGTTGCGAGATTACCAGCAAGCCGCCATACAGAAAGTCGAATCGGAGATCGCCAATGGGACACGGTCGATGTTGCTGGCGATGGCGACTGGCACTGGCAAGACCAAAACCTGCATTGCACTCATTTATCGACTACTAAAGACTAAGCGATTCCGTCGCATCTTGTTTCTGGTGGACCGATCAGCATTGGGGGAGCAAGCTGCCAATTCATTCAAAGACACTCGCATGGAAAGCCTGCAAACCTTCGCGGATGTGTTTGGTATCAAGGAACTCGAAGACCAGACTCCTGACTCGGATACCTCTGTCCATATTGCCACGATTCAGGGAATGGTTCAGCGACTTCTATACCCAGCTGAAAACGACATACCCCCAGCAGTTGACCAATACGACTGTATCGTTGTCGATGAATGCCATCGGGGTTACCTGCTTGATCGAGAATTGTCGGAGCTTGAACTGAATTTTCGCAGTCTTGAAGATTACATCTCCAAGTATCGACGAGTCCTGGACTACTACGATGCGTTGAAGCTGGGATTAACGGCAACACCTGCTCTGCACACGACCCAGATTTTTGGCATTCCTGTCTTCACCTACAGTTACCGCGAAGCGGTCATAGACGGTTGGCTCATCGATCATGAGCCCCCCGTGAGGATCCAGACTCTTTTATCAACAAGCGGCATCGTTTGGAAAGCTGGCGATCAGGTTCCTGTGTACGACGCTCAGCGAAATCAAATCGATTTGTTTACAACACCGGACGAGATCAAGATTGAAGTCGATGAGTTCAACAAAAAGGTCATCACCAAATCCTTCAACGAAGTCGTCTGCAACTACCTTGCTCAGGAACTTGATCCCACTTCCCGACAAAAGACCCTGATCTTCTGTGCGACTGATAGCCACGCCGACCTTGTCGTCGATCTCCTTAAAACGGCATTCAAAAAGCAATATGGAAGTGTTGAAGACGACGCCGTCATCAAGATCACAGGTGCCGCGGACAAACCACTGCAACTGATTCGGCGATTCAAGAACGAGCGAACTCCTAACGTCGCAGTGACGGTTGATCTGCTGTCGACTGGTATCGATGTACCTGAAATCTGCAACATTGTGTTTCTCCGTCGCGTGAACAGCCGAATTCTTTACGATCAAATGATTGGGCGAGCGACTCGGCTCTGTCCTGAAATCGACAAGGAAACATTCCGCATCTTTGACGCCGTTCAGATCTACGACGCTCTTCAGAATCTGACCGCCATGAAGCCGGTCGTTGTTGATCCGAACATCAGTTTTAAACAACTCACCCGAGAACTGGCCGAAGTCACGGGTAATGACGAGCGACAACTGGTGCGAGACCAGTTCATCGCCAAACTACAACGAAAGAAACACCATCTAAGCGAGTCGGCTGAACGTGATTTTGAAATAAAAGCCGGGATGTCGCCCGTTGCATTCATCGGCAAGTTAAAAAAGATGTCGATGGAACAAATTGCTCGATGGTTCACCGAGAACACTGACCTCGGAGAGATTCTCGACCGCAAAGCGAATACTGGCCCGGCCCCAATCTTCGTATCAGAACACGTCGATCAGTTCTTAGGCACGGAGAGAGGCTACGGCACCGCAATAAAACCTGCCGACTATCTGAACGAATTCACGGAATTCATCAAAACCAATTCCAACAGAATTCCCGCATTGGTGACAGTCCTCACGCGACCTCGTGAATTGACTCGCAAGCAACTTCGTGAGTTAGCGTTGGAACTGGATCGAGCTGGATTCAGTGAAACCAATCTTGCGACAGCTTGGCGTGAGATGACCAATCAGGATATTGCAGCCCGCATTATCGGTTATATTCGGCAGGCGGTGGTTGGTGATCCGTTGTTGCCGTATGAGCAACGGGTTGAAAATGCCATGCAAAAAATACTTGCTTCCCGGACTTGGAGCACCCCACAACGACAGTGGCTTCAAAAGATCGCAGCACAGACCAAAGCCATCGTAATCGTGGATCGGGATGCTCTTGATGATCCGGACCTCCTGTTCGTCCGTGAGGGAGGCGGATTCAATCGACTTGATCGCATCTTTGGTGGCGAACTTCAACAAATCCTCGACAGCTTCAACGAATCAATCTGGCAAACAGCCGCATAATCAAAAGCCCGCAACTTCATGAGTAATGTTACACACGACATCGTCGCCAAACTTTGGAACCTCTGCAATGTGCTTAAAGACGACGGAGTTACGTACCACCAATACGTCACGGAACTCACCTACTTGCTGTTTCTGAAAATGGCCAAAGAGACCGAGACAGAGAAACACATCCCTGCGGAAAACCGTTGGGACGTGCTGGAAGCGAAGGCTGCTCCCGATCGACTGGAAGCCTACAAGCTGACTCTCATTCGCCTTGGCAGCCATGGCTCGAAGCTTGTCAAAGAAATCTTTGCCAATGCAACCTCCTTCATTCGCAAGCCAGCAACACTTTCAACACTGGTGTCGGAAATCGACAAGCTCGATTGGTACAACGCACGACAGGAAGGGCTTGGCGATCTTTACGAAGGACTGCTACAGAAAAATGCCAGCGAGAAAAAATCTGGAGCCGGGCAGTACTTCACTCCACGTCCACTGGTCGACAGTATGGTCGCCGTCATGAGGCCAACTCTCGATGATATTATTCAGGATCCTGCTGCAGGGACCGGCGGCTTCCCTATTTCGGCCAATCATTATTTGCGAGAACACTACGACCCTGATAGCTGGACTGAAGCTCAGCAGAGGAAGTATCGTCGTAATACTTTCTACGGTATGGAGCATGTTCAGGACACGCACCGACTTGCTTTGATGAACCTGATGCTGCATGGGATCGAATCAGACCCCGATGCTGGTGGTATTCGCTATGGCGACACCCTCAGTCCTGAAGGCGAGGCATTACCCAAAGCGACGCTGATCCTGACAAATCCACCATTCGGCACGAAGAAGGGCGGTGGTCTGCCGTCACGAACGGACTTTACGTTTCCTACAAGTAACAAGCAGTTTTGTTTCCTGCAGCACATTTACCGTGGCTTGAAACCTGGCGGTCGTGCTGCCGTAGTGTTGCCGGACAACGTGCTGTTTGAAGGCAACGTCGGCAGGCAGATTCGTGCCGACCTGATGGACAAGTGCAATCTGCACACAATCCTGCGACTACCGACGGGGATCTTTTATGCTCAGGGCGTGAACACCAATGTCCTGTTCTTTACACGCGGGGAGACGGACAAAGGCAATACGAAAGAAGTCTGGGTTTACGACCTGCGAGCCAACATGCCGCAATTTGGAAAACGGACAGAGCTGAAGCGAGAACACTTCGAGGAGTTTGAAAAGGCCTTTGGCAAAGATCCTTTGGGATCGCCGAAGAGCCTGAAGAAACGCAAAGACACCGGTGAGGAAGGTCGTTTCCGTCGTTTCGAGCGAAGCTGGATCGCCGAACGTAACGACAGTCTGGACATCTCCTGGTTGAAAGACGACAGTGACACATCCACTGATGAGTTGCCTGAACCCGCCGAGTTGGCCACAGAAGCCATGACCGAGCTCGAAGACGCGTTTGAAGAACTCCGAGCCATCCTTGCCGAGTTGGGTGAGGAGATTGAGGAGGTGGAAGCGTGAGCGAGCTTCCGAACGGCTGGACAAAAGCAACGATTGGCAGTCTGTGCAAGCTGGAAAACGGGAGAGCATTCAAGCCGACAGAATGGTCGACAAGCGGCGTCCCGATTGTCCGCATACAAAATCTCAACAATGCCGAATCCCGTTTTAACTATTACAAAGGGGAATTTGACGATCGGTATCACCTCAAGGGCGGAGAGCTGTTGTTTGCTTGGTCTGGTACACCCGGAACGTCATTTGGAGCACACGTCTGGAAGGGCGGCGAAGCGGTACTGAATCAACATATCTTCCGAGTAGACTTCGATGAGTCGTCATTCGATAAGCGGTTTTTTCGACACGCTATCAATCAGAAGCTCGGAGAACTGATCGACATTGCTCACGGCGGAGTTGGACTTCGTCATGTCACAAAGGGGAAGTTTGAAGGAACCGAGATTCTCATTCCGCCCCAGAAAGAGCAGAAACGCATCGCCGACAAGCTGGATTCCCTTCTGGCCCGAGTCGACGCCTGCCGCGACCGCCTCGACCGCATCCCCACCATCCTCAAACGCCTCCGCCAATCCATCCTCGCCTCCGCCTGCTCCGGAAAACTTACCGCCGACTGGAGGACAGAGAATCCAAATGTTGAGCGGAGCGATTCTCTGTCCGCTCGCATCGCAACTGAACGATTCGACCTGTGGTGCGACGCTATGCACAGAAAAGCAAAAGCCAATGGCCGCGAATTGACCGGAACCACCTGGAAAGATCGCTATGAAGAACCCTTCGAAATCACTGTGAAACACCTTCCCGAATTGCCGTCCAGTTGGATGTGGAAGTCGTTCGACTCATTCACCGCCCAATTTCAATACGGCCCACGCTTTGGCGAGGGAGAATATACTGACACTAACAACGGGATTCCGACAGTCCGAACCTCAGACATGGATTTTCGGGGCGAGATTACACTCAATAATCCTCCCCGCGTTGTCGTCGCCGACAATGCCCTTGACCATTTCATATTACTGCCAGATGACATGGTCATCACGAGGACTGGAGCGACGATCGGAAAGTGTGCTTTGTATTCATCGGCACTCGGACCCGCCATCGCGAGTGCCTACTTGATCCGATATCGCCTAACCAAGAGCACGACAATACCGAGATTCGTTTTGACCGTGTTGATGTCACCATGGGGCCAGGAAAATCTACTCGGTGGGATGAAAGCAGTTGCCCAGCCAAACATTAATACGTCGACAATCTCACATATCCCAGTACCCATTCCACCAGTCGCCGAGCAGATAGAAATTGTCCGCCGCGTCGAGTCCCTTTTAGCGATCGCGGACAAAGTTGAACGCAAATTGGAGGCGGGATTGTCAGCGGTCAGTCAATTCGTACCATCGGTTCTTTCAAAGGCCTTTCGTGGCGAACTTGTTCCGCAAGATCCAAACGACGAACCCGCCGAAAAACTTCTCAAGAGGATTCAACTGGCAAAGGAGTCTGATGCCTCAAAGCCTAGGGCAAAGAAGTCCGGCAAGCGTGTCTCAAAGCAAAAGGCGGGAACTAGCATGTTAAAGCGATCTGAAATCCAATCGAATCACCTCACTGACATCCTGCGTTCGCACGGCTCGCTGACTGCCGAGGCATTGTGGGCCGTTTCAAAACTTGCGATTGATGACTTCTACGATCAACTCAAGGCAGAAGAAGAAAAAGGCTTGCTGAAGGAGCGACGCAAAAAGGGCGACAACGAGGTTCGGTTGCTGGAGGTTGCATGAGACTCGACTTCCTGAAGATTCCGGCCTATCGCAATCTGCGATCGTTCGCGATTGACTTCGATGAATCACAGTCCACGACTGTGTTACTTGGTCGTAACGGAACGGGAAAATCGAACCTCATCGAAGCCATCGTCGAGATCTTCCGCGACCTTGAGCTTGGAGAATCGCCGTCGTTTCCCTATCTATTGCAGTACGTCTGCCGAGAACACCAAATCCTGATCAATGCGGACCCGGATCGCAGCACAAAACGTCTTCAGATCACCATCGACGACGAACCAGTCACGCAGACCGCGTTTCTGCGTGACCGTGACTCGTACTTACCCAACTATGTGTTTGCCTACTATTCCGGATGGAGTTCACGCCTCGAACGTCAGTTTGACCGGCCGACTCGGCAGCACTACGATCGAGTTTTGAAAAACGCTGATGGCGAACTTCCTCTTCGGCGAATGTTCTTCTGCCGCAAAGAATACAGCCAACTTGTCTTGCTGGCGTTCTTTCTTTCGCAGGAAGCGTCGGCGAAACAGCTACTAAATGATTACCTAGGAATCAAAAGCTTCGATTCCGCCCTCTTCGTGCTCAAGACGCCGTGGTGGCGAGGCAGTGGCACGCCTTCAAAGGTGCAGCTTGCCGAAGGTGATCCCAGATTCTGGTATGCTCGCGGTGCCTTCAAGAGTTTCCTGGATCGGCTGTGGAATCGAGCATTCGCCCCGATTCGCAATACAGAATCAATTGAACGCGACGTCCGCCGTCAGGGAGAAACGACCGAACGACTGTACCTGTTCATCAAGAATGAAGAAGAACTTGCAGCCCTGAAGGCGAAGGGCGAGGACACAAAGACCCTGTTTGGATTCCTCGAAAGCCTTTTCCTGTGTGACCTGATCGATGAAGTGCGAGTCACTGTAGAACGCATGGACGGCAGCCGCGTCAAGTTCGTCCAAATGAGCGAGGGCGAGCAACAACTGCTGACGGTACTGGGACTGCTGCTATTCACTCAGAATGACGAATCTCTCTATTTGCTTGATGAACCAGACACGCACCTGAATCCCGTTTGGACATATGAATTCCTCGGACTGCTTCAGGACAACATCAGGGCCGACAAAGGCCAGCTCATCGTCGCGACACACAATCCCCTGATGATCGGAAGTTTGCACAAAAACCAAGTGCGAGTTCTCAATCGAACCGACGACAAGATCTCAGCCGATCCGCCGATGTACGACCCAATTGGGATTGGCGTCGAAGGGTTGTTGAAGTCCGAACTCTACGGCCTTCGGTCGACGCTGGCCCCGGAAATCCTGGAGAAGCTGGACGAGCACTATAGGCTACTGGGAAAACAAAAGAAGTCTGCCACAGAGCAAACAAAACTCATGGAGTTGGCAGACGAACTCAACAATCTGGCTGTGTCGCTGACACACCCGAACCCGTACTTCGAATCTTTTGCCTCCGCTATGGCACGCCGCCGCCCTGCCCGACCTTCAACGTCGTTAACTAAGGCAGAAATTGACGAACAGACGAAGCTGGCAGACTCGCTGATGAAAGAATTGCTCGATGAAGAAGCGTTGGCAGCGGAGGACGGGGAGTGAGATTCATTCCGTTGAAATCACAAAAACCGGATGCCAAATGGGTCACAAAAGCCAATGAGCTTCTTGCAGAACTCAAAGCCGCACCGGATGCAGCGTCTAGAGCAAAACTGATCGATAGCAACAGCAAGTTTTGGGGGAAACTGAAGAAGTGGCTGCTTTCTCTGTCGCATGACAAATGCTGGTTTTCAGAAGCGAAAGACTGCTTCAACCACTGGCATGTTGAACACTTTCGCCCGAAGAAGAGTGCCAAGGATGAGGATGGTACTGAACATGAAGGCTATTGGTGGCTTGCGTTCGACTGGAAGAATTATCGAATTATCGGCAGCGTGGGAAACCCAACGAAAGGAACCTTCTTTCCTTTGCGATCTGGTTGCAGTCGAGCAAAACCTTTTGGTGATCTTCGTTATGAAGATCCAATGCTTCTTGATCCAACGGACCCGGAAGACCCAAGTCTCCTGTCTTTCAACATGCTTGGTGAAGCAATTGTGGCGTCCCACGTCACTAACTCATGGGCAAAGAAACGCGTGGAGTATTCCATTTCACTTTGCAGTCTTCGATTTGGACCACTGGTAGACAAAAGAAGAACGGTTTGGAATGACTGCTGGGATCGCGTTCAGAAGTACCGAGAAGAGCTGGACCGCTATCATGCAGATCAAACCAACGTCATTGCGAGGCAGGAATACAAGAATGCTGCGGCCGCAGTAAGAAAGATGCTTCAGCCCGAAATGGAATTGTCAGCAGTGGCACGAGCATGTTTGCACAGTACAGGCGATCCTCGCGTCACGGCACTTCTCACGACGAACTGAACGGGAAATCGATATGGCGGATCTGGATTTCAACTTACTTTTTGAATTCATGCGAAACATGGACCTGGCGACGGGCAGTTCACTCGCATCCCTCTTCTCGTTCTTCAAGCAAATTCAGGAATGGCGAGAGAATCAGAGACGGCAGGGGCAAACTGATACCGTCGAAAAATACCTTGAGTGGCTACGCAGGCAGGACCAACAACAACTGGTCGATCTAATCATTCAAAACCAGATCGCTTTTCAGCAACTCTTTGCAGGGATGGAGTCGTCATTTGTCAAAGCGGTTAGGGAACTCGATGCGAATATGGAGAAACGCCACATCGAAGTGGCCAGTCTCGAAGTGTCACCTGCAGATTTGAAGATCACGTACGGTGGATTTACGTCAGCACGACGTTTCCAAAGAGATGCCGAGTGGATAGATGAGACACTTACTGGATCGCTGACCCTCGTCAATCGAAGCAATTCCCATCTGACTTTGAGTCACGGATCATTGACGATTAGGCATGGCGAAGCCACTCACGCCACCGTTTTGCACTCAACGGGGCCCATTGCTCCCAACGGTGAATCTTTCAAAATGAAGTTCCGAACGGAAAGGGCGGTGCGTTGGAGACAAGGTGAAACCTATACTCCGGTAGAGTTGACATTGGAGTTCGACCAAACAGACGGGCCGTTTACGTTTGCATGGCAGGATGGAAAGTTTGTGCCTTCTTAGCCCGATATGAGTGATTGCAAAGCAATGGGAACAAGTATTCAAGAAACCCGCACTTAGCTTGACCAAGATATGAGCCAAACTTCTCCGCTTCGGAACACTGCCCCAAGATCAATTCCAAAATGAATTAATCAATCAGGATTCAACCACAGATGTGGAATGTGTGCGATCAATACTCTCAACCGGAAAACCCGCCATCGACTGGGTCATGGAACGCCAAGCCGTCACCACCGACAAAGACAGCGGCATCACCAACGACGCCAACCTCTGGGCCACCGAAACCATGAACAACCCCCGCTATCCACTGGAACTCCTCCAGCGTGTCATCACCGTCAGCCTCGAAACCATGAAGATCGTCAACAACCTTCCAAAGCTGGACATTGACTAATATGAAAATAGAAACCATCCGTGTCCGCAATTTCAAGGCATTGCAGGATGTTGAGCTTAAAAATCTTCCTTCGTTCTGCGTGTTTGTTGGCCGAAATGGAAGCGGAAAAACGACGCTGTTCAGAGTATTCGCCTTCTTAAAACACTGCCTAGAACACAATGTTCGCAGTGCTCTCAATTCTGAAGGTGGCAGGAATGGATTCAGGGAGGTCGTGACTCGAGGTCACGAACAGGAATCGATCGTTATTGAAATCCAGTTTCGAATGGAGATCGCCGGTTACAACCGGCTGGTCACATATTCTCTGGAGCTAGCCCAAGACGAAGGTGGGTTGCCATTCGTGCGACGAGAGATTTTGCGATACAAACGAGGTAGTGCGGGCAAGCCGTTTCATTTTCTGGATTTTCAGAATGGCGAGGGATATGCCATCACTAACGAAGAAGATTTTTCCAAGCCAGACGAAGAATTGGAGCGAGAAAGCCAAAAACTGAATTCGCCGGACACATTGGCCATAAAAGGACTCGGGCAATTCGATCGCTTCAAGGCAGCTCAGGCATTTCGCGGATTACTGGAAGCTTGGCATATATCTGATTTTCATATCAGCGATGCTCGTGGGGTGAAAGATGATGAAGACGCATTCCACTTGTCAGCCAGCGGTTCAAATCTGCCTGCCTTTGCTCGCTACATGTTCGAACAACATGCTGCAGAATTCGAAGTCGTCAAACAGAAGTTGCGAGATCGCGTTCCTGGCATCAGTGATATTGAAGTTCGTGTCACTGAAGACGGGCGACTGCTTGTTCGCTATCAGGACGGTTCTTTCGCGGAACCGTTCATTGACAAAAACGTGTCCGACGGCACGGTCAAGATGTTTGCGTATCTGCTGTTGTTGCATGATCCGAAACCGCATCCGGTTCTGTGCATTGAAGAGCCGGAGAATCAACTCTACCCAGAACTAATGACACTGCTGGCGGAGGAGTTTCTACAATACGCTGAACGGGGCGGGCAGGTATTCGTCTCAACACATTCGCCACAGTTCCTGAATGCCGTACCGCTGGAAAGCCTCTACCACATCGACAAGAAAAATGGCGTTTCTTGCATTAATCCACTCACTGACGATCCGCTGGTATCGGACTTGATTAAAGGAGGCGACAGGCCTGGTTACTTGTGGGAGCAGGGCATGTTTCGCGGCATTGCTGAACGGGTGACCCACCAATGATTGTCTTTCTAACTGAAGAAGAATCGATGAAGGTCACTCTGGAGAGCGTGTTTTCGGCCACGTGGCCCGAAACGATCAACGGGATCGACTGGATAGTGCTCTACTTTCAAGGTAAAAACGATCTCGAAAAGAACATCCCAACAAAGATGCAGCAGTGGAATTACGGTGAGCCACATTTCGTAATTCTGCGAGACCAGGACGGGGAAGACTGTTTGGCAGTGAAGGAACGACTTCGTCTACTGGCCGAGATAGCAGGGAAGCCGTTTTCCATTCGAGTGGTCTGTAATGAATTAGAAAGTTGGCTTTTGGGAGAATTGGATGCTGTCGAGTCCGCCTTTCCAACCAGCAAGGCCAGCCGGCTGAAAGACAAGGCGAAATTCCGTGATCCGGATCGGCTAACGAACGCGTCGGACGAGCTTCGTAAACTTGTAGATATGTCCGGTAAAGTTAGCCGAGCAAAAGCCATTGCAGAACACTTTAAGCCAAATGACTGCGTATCACATTCATTTTCTGTGCTGTGGAAGAAAGTCGTTGAGCTCATGCCGTCGGCGTGAGTGGACTAAAGACTGGGATAACGCTGCCATTGAATCTTTCACTAAACCGCACCACTGACAACATAAACCGCTAGCCTAGAATGCCAAACGTAATCCATGAATACTGGTGCCCGAATCTTCGTCCAAAATCGACAGTTGATTTCACCGCAGCAAGTGAAGCAAATCGCCCACCAACTCGAACAGCTTTGCCGGAATGTTGAGTTGTCATCAAAGGATGAGGTAAAGCGTTGGGAGCATTGATGCCAGAAACTCAAACTTAACTTGACCAAGTTATGAGTCCAACTTCGCTGCTCCGGAACATGAGCCCAAGATCAATTCCAAAGTGAATCAATCAGGATTCAGCCACACATGCGGAATGTGTTCGATCAATACTCCCAACCGGAAAACAAGCTTACACATGCGTTGTGCTGCACGTTGTCCCATGATCGCAGTTTGCTCCGACCGTTCTTGAACTGGCTGGGACTTAGAGATATCCCCGCGACCGATCAACTCAAGGTCGTACAGCAGCACATTCCCGGCAGACGAGCCGACGAAGAGCTTCAACAAAAGACTGTGGCCGGGCTCCCTGATCTGATGATCCATACGGATGATGGATGGGCTGTTGCCTTTGAAGCAAAGGTCACTTCAAGGCTCACGGTTTCCCAGCTGAATCGACATCGAACCTCCGTCGTAAAATCGGGATTTGATAATCCAATCATTGTGGCAATCACCGTTGAACCACCGTCATGTGTCCTTCCGGATGGTACGTTGCTCGTACTGTGGACAGATCTGCATTCGTGGTTCAGTCAACGCCGAACATCCTCGACCTGGGCTCGTTCATTCTTGGAATACATGGAATTGTTTGAAGCCAGAGCTGATAGGGACAAATACATCATTGAGGGGAAACTCACCATGTTTGACGGGCTGCATTTTGACGAAAAAACGCCGTTCACTTACCTGAGCGGAAAGCGACTGCTGAAAAAGCTGGGCGACGAGTTACAAGGAAGCCCAGATTTGCAATCCAGCATCGGGATCGATGCGAACGGAAAGCGTCGCCCGGCAATTACAGACGACGAAGGAGTCTGGGATTTCATCCCGTTACGAATTGCCCGCGACCAAGACTTCGTGCGTTTTCCTCATCTCACTATGGTGTTGCGAGAATCTGAAGCGGTCGCCGCTATTGTAGTCCCAAATGGAGTTTCCGGCGGATTTCGGACTCGCCTTAAAGAGTGTGGACTCAATGAATTTATCGAGCTTTTGCAAGAAATCGAAAGACGATTGCGGCCCGTCATTCGTCGTTCCGAGGATTCCAAACCGCTGATCTACGCGACCCAAAGGCATTATCTGTCACAAAAGTCAAAACCTCAAATTGACGGTTTGCTGAAGGCTGATTTGCGAACGTGCATTGATTCGGACTCACCGGTCAAGTACCAACCTCAGTGGATCGAATCACTTTTCAGTCTGCTCGTTAACAAACGCTCCAACATTCAGTTTGGCATTGATGTTGAGTTTTCGTACTCATGTCCCATTGTTCAGACCGCAAAGGTGGTTGATCTGTTTGTCGAGGCGTGGAAGGCGATGAGTCCCTTGCTGGAGTTGGTATTGGCCGAAAAACCGTAGAAGCGATTCAGTTTGTGTTAGTAGGACCTTGATTTGCGAATGATCTCTCTTAGATCATCAATTGATCTGGCCGGTTTCGCTCCCTTATGCAACATCGCATGGCAATTGGGGCAAACCGGCACCAAATCCTTTTTGGGACTAACAATCTTCTCCCCACCGGCAGATGCCAAATCTTCGCGGTGATGCACATGGATATAACCGAAGCCAAGTTCGCCGAATTGCTCAAGGAAATTGAATCCGCAAACCATGCAGTGCAGACCGTGAGCCGCAATACATTCGTCCCTCGCTTCCTTGCTTCGTTCAAGTCGATATCCCGACGTCTCAACCTTCTTTCCTTCAAGGTATTCTTTCTCAATTGCTTCCAGTTGAGCAAACGCTTCGTCTCGCTCTAACTTACTCTTCTCGTTGATCACGTGCCAAAGTCCATCCAGACACCATAGGTCCAATTCAGAAAGTTGGCTGAGTTTCAGATATAGGGAATTCAAAATCTCGTATCGGTCGCCTGCTGTTGAACCATACTTGAAGTTCGGCCAGAGATTCACCACTTTCAATGCAGCTTCGGATTTGGCGTTCCAAACTCCATACTTGTCGGGAAATCTGACAAGTAACAGAGGTGTGAGTATTCCCATGGAAATACCACGAACTGACTTTACACCGGAACCGATCAGAGTATCCAAACGTGTCGCAATCGGCACGTTTTCATCGAAGAGGTGAGTCAGGGCGTCACGCAGTTTGGTCATGTCATCCATGGAGTGCGTGGTTGGTCGATGCAACCCGGTCCAGTGCTGATTGTTCTCGAATTTCAAGAATTCGCGGAACGTTGCTTCGGAAAGCGACGCCGGGTTAGCGAACTCAGGTTGAAACCGCTGAATGACCTGATCACGAGCGTTGACGATTTTCAGGTAGTCAGGATATGGAGCCTCTGGCTTGCTCAGATTTGCATGGTGTTTGACGAGGATATCGACGACAAGAGCAAGATTCATTTGTCTTTGACCTGACAGAGCAGATGTTTATCCGAGGGCGGGAAGGATGATACTGTGCGGTCGATGCAAATAGAATGATTGCGGACCACCATCGGTCACTACCAAAGATCCATGGTTGAAAGGCAAATTGTCGGTCATTTTCCAGTCGCTCGTGCAAAAAGAAAACGGTAAGACTTCAGCCGAGTGACTGCATGCAGTCGGTCCAGCGAGTACTAAGGTTGTCTCAATCACTCAACAACCTTGGAGCACTCGCACATGGCACACGACATCTCAACAACCAACGGCAAACCAGCAATCGCTTACTTCGGGGACACCCCTTGGCATGGGCTGGGAACTCGGCTTGAAGAACCGGCCAACGCAGAACTGGCTATTCAGGCGGCTGGACTTGATTATCAAGTCGAACTTCAGGAAATGACGACTCCCCGAGGATCAGTCGTTCCCGGCAGAAAAGCAGTCGTTCGGTCTGATACCGATGATGTGCTCGGTGTGGTGTCTGATTCGTACACAGCGATTCAGAACCATGAATGCTTCAGCTTCCTCGATTCGATCGTTTCGGCCGGAGAGCTGAAATATCACACGGCTGGAGCATTGGGCAAAGGTGAGAAAGTCTGGATGCTCGCAAAGCTTCCGGGCGAGATTCGTCTGAAGGATTCTGAAGACGTCACCGAGCAATACCTGCTGCTCAGCAATTCACATGACGGCCGTTCCGCCCTGCGTGTCTTCTTCACGCCGATTCGTGTGGTTTGTGCCAATACGTTGGGAGCTGCAGAACGACGTGGTCATGGAAACGGCGTTTCAATCGTGCATAAGGGCGACATTCGTTCGCGGGCTGCGGAAGCTCGGGATCTTCTCGGGTTGGCGTCGAAGTTCTACTCTCAGACATCAGAGCTGGCGAATGTACTGGCGTCGTACTATCCGACGAAGAACGAACTGGATCGCTACTTTGAACAGCTCTATCCGGACCGTGATGCGGGATCCAGTGCCCGGGCCAAGAATGTCCGAGCCCAGTTGCTGCATCTGTTCGAACACGGTCGAGGACAGCAGATTCCTGAAACGCGGCTTACGGCATGGTCGGCCTTCAACGCTGTCACGGAGTTTGTTGACCATCATCGATCCTGCCGTGGAGATTCAGAGATGTCTCGACGAGCCAATCGATTGAATTCCGCATGGTTCGGCTCTGGCGTCGAACTCAAGGCTCAGGCATGGGCTGCTGCCCTCGACATGGCGATGTAGTCGGCATTCTCTACGGACGAATTTTCTTCCGCCCGTCTCAGTCGATCAACCGAATCAGGTCCATGAACGTCATGGACCTGCGGTTGGTCTACATCCCGGTACTTATCTCACAAGGAGCTTTTCTCATGTTGAAAGTGAACGTTGGCATCAGCCGCAAAGTGTCCCGTGATTACAACAGCACGGGTTTCAGTATCAATCTTGAAGGGGAAATCGGCATTCCGCTGGATCACCCGGAACGTGTCTTGGAGAAGATTCAGGAGTTCTATGACCTTGCAGAGGAATCACTACGACATCAGGTCGACCGTCACGAAGGGGACTCTGCGATTGCAAGCCGCGATCAAGAACCTCCGAGTCCGAGAAACACGAACTCCGGCACAGCTCGGGTTCGAACGCCGGAAACCCGCCGTGAGTCGGCTTCAACGCCGACATCAAAGGCAGAAACGGCATCCACCAAGCAAATCAACTATCTGCTGGAGATCGGACGACGTCGCCGTCTGACCACGACACAGCTTGAGGCTGAAGTTGCTCAGATTCTCGGTCGATCCGTTGGCCTCTATGAGTTGGCCAAAGGGGAAGCCGGAGCGGTGATTGATGCTCTGAAATCCGGGTCGAAGGCGTAGCCAGAGTTTCGAACTTCGGATGGAGATGTATCGTGCTGACGGAACTGAACGGAAAGAGTGGATGTGTCTGTGAATCGGCAAAATCGGGACAGATACGTTGTCCACTGATCATCCGGCCGACAAGTGAAGACGTCATCACGGGAAATGTTTTTCAAGTTCTCGGGGCACTGAATCCACGATGGTGGCTTCCGGACCTGTTGAACTACGGCCTGGGAGCACCTCGGTTTCAACGACAGAACTATCGCAGTTTGAAGATAGAACTGTGGAAGAGCCGAGGTTTCTTTCCGAGGGAACTCCTCCCGTGGCGGGAAGGCCGGACAGAAGTTGACGTGACCATCTCATGGGAGAATCCGGCAACGACAGTGTTTCTGGAAATGAAGTATTTGTCTCCGCTGTCAAAGTCGACGTCCGGGGACGATGGCAGCAGCGGAATTCCCAGTGATCAGTTCATACGCAATATCCGTGTCGGATTGCTGGAGACAGGCTGGTATCATCGTGATGAACTGTTTGAGTCGTCACCGCGTGATTTCTGCATCCTTCTGGTCAGCATGAACAAGCAGGATGCTCTCGCTGACCGCTATCGTGATTCAGATCACGTGTGTGCTTCTATCTCAAGCCAGAATCGGCTGAAAGGATTGCCCGAGGCTCCATTCGTCGGGCAGATTGACTACCAGTCCATCCGAGCGATCCTGCGGCGGAACCTGAGAGAGTTCAATCGGGCCGAACAGCATTTGGTTCAACAGCTTAGTGACTACTTTCAGTTGAAACTTTCCAAACCGGCTGAGGTCAAGAACGATGTCGCATGAAAACCCAGAACTGCCGTACGGAATCGGTGAAGTGCAGGCGACCGCTCGTCCGTCCAAAGCAGGCGACAAATCCGTTGAGTGTTTCGTCGTTGGTTGCCAGCATCGATTGCGGGTTCCTTCACGAACCTTTCCCGGCGATGTCTGTCCGGATCATGGCATTCGTTGTCATTACTCTTCGAATCGCCCCACGTATTCGTATCTGCAGGCCCGCCGCAATATCATCGCGTCGGCGGATTTGTTTACTCAGCAGATCGTCCGGCATCCGTTCAAGTTTGAATCTCATCGGCTTGGTTCGGAACGATCAGAAGATGCTCTGTCATGGAACGTGTTTCGTTCTCTACAGGAAGCTCGACTGTTGTCTCAGGTGGGTGAAATGCTTACGGGCATCGCATCAAGCCATGAACCCACGTTATATCTTTGGGGAATTTGTGTCAGCGATGACAGCTGCGAGCCGTGGCATTTGCTGATTGCCGCCAGAGAACGATTCGAATCAGCACTCCCGGTTGAACGGCCACTGACGGAACCTGATATTGCCTTGCATCTGCCGGGCAAGTACCTGATTTTGATTGAGGCAAAGTTCACCTCGTGCAATACGCACTATGACGAAGGGCCGCGACAAAGTCCGACATCGCTCACGAAGCAGGAACTGGTCTCCATCTATCAGGATGACTCGCTGCGTATTGTGAACGTCAGAGCGGCGGAATCGTCAAGCCGGGTTTACTACCAACTCTGGCGGAACATGGTCTTTGCCGAGTGGATGGCCAGACTGGATCATCCTCAGACGCAGGCGTTCCACGTCAATCTGGTGCGAGACGGAGCTGACGTCGAAAGTGCGTTTGAGTTTCGTCGCATGGTGAATGAGCCGTTTCAGGGACGGTTCCAACGACTCACATGGGAAAGTCTGTACCGACGTCTCGATCAACGCACCGAGTTGAGCCGCCTCAAGCAATATCTTGAATCGAAAACAGAGGGACTGCAGCGTGCATTCTCGCTCTGAGCGACTGACTTCGGTTCAGTCGGGCAATTGATTGTTGAGGTTTGTGATCGATATGGGTACGTCTAGGAATGCGCCTGAACGTCGACATCGCTCAACGCTCCAGTAACGCGATCAACGAACCGGGTTGTTTGGCGATAAGTCCATCGGCTTTTGTTTTTAACGATGAGGAAGGACGACTCTTGAATTCTGAAAAACGAGTCAAAAGTTTTTCTTGACACCTCAATCGCATCGACGGCCGTTTGAAATCGCAACGACGACCGTTTGACAAAAACGGCTCATTCCGGACAGCGTACCGAATACTCCGCGAGGAGGTTTCAAACGGTGTTAAGTCGGGCGAGTCAAAGCAGCTTTTGAACAGCTTTGGAGCAGCTGTGAAGGAGGGGCGTTAGCCTTGAAAAGCAAGTTTTCAGACTTGAATTCCATTGCCACCTTGTGAACACTACCTCACCGCACGGCAAGCTGGTTTCGTGCGATGTTCTCGTTCAACTTTTTCTAGCTCAGGCAGTTTTGGATCCGCAGGCCGACCAGCAAACCCACAGAAAAGGCGGTGGGGTTCTCGGTGAATTAACTGTCCGCAACGTTACTCGTTGCGTAAGCACTTCGCGTCGCGGGTTCCCTCCGGTCGACCTCAGTGTGAGAGATTCTGAATCGTGTAATGTCGCCATTCCAAATGGCACGGCACAACTTCTAGTCCGCAGGTGCGTTGACGTCCGAAGTCCAATTCAGAAATCCCTTCACATTGAACTGGAGATTCCGTATGTCCGAACCCGCCGCTCAATTCAGACCCTACTTAAAGAAGCAAGACGTTGCCGACCTTTTACAAGTGTCCGTTCGTCAAGTCGATCTGATGGTGAAGTCGAAGCAGCTACCTCCCGCCTTCTACCCTTCTGCACGCACTCCTCGTTGGCGAATTGAAGATCTGAACGCTTATTTCGAAGCGAAGAGAACTGCGACGCTCACATTGGGATCGAATTGAACAACCGAGTACCTATTGCATCCGCACTTCGTCCTGCCGACTTCGATCAGTGATGGCGTGCAGGTTTTGCAACTTCATAAGTCAGACACTGTTATGGCACATGTCGAAAAACATGGAAGCGGTTATCGCGTTCGCTTCATTGATCACCTAGCGAATCGACAGACGATTCCGGCAAAGGGACTCAACAAGACGCAGTGTCAGAAAATGGCACGGCATATCGACGAACTTGTGATTGCGAAGACTTCCGGGATCACATTGGATCCGCAGACGGCCGCATGGCTTTCGAAGATCAGTCAGCCACTTCATGATCGCCTCAGCAAGCTTGGTCTTGTTGAACCTCGTCATTCTTCTACGCTGGCCGAGTTTCTGGACTCATACGTCAAACGTCGAACCGATGTGAAGGCTGGCACGCATCTGAATTACGACCGTGTCGTGAAGAACATGACCGACTTTTTTGGTGCGAATAAACCTTTGAGAGCGATCACTGTGAGTGATGCACTTGCGTTCCGGGAATGGCTGAAGAACAAGGAGGAATTGAGTGAGAACACATTACGTCGGCGTTGTGGTCGTGCTCGCCAGTTTATGACAGCAGCAAGGAAGGCCCGACTCATCCTCGATAATCCGTTTGACGGAATGACGGTCACAGTGGGAGGCAACAAGGAGAAAGAGCGATTCATCACCACTGAAGAGGCTCAGAAGATTCTGATCGCTTGCCCGGACCCTGAATGGCGGCTGATCTTCTCGCTCTGCCGCTATGGCGGACTCCGATGCCCGAGCGAAGTCCTGCTTCTACGATGGCAGGACGTTCTTTTTGACGACAAGCGAATGGTTGTCACTAGTCCGAAAACAGCACATCACAAAGGACACGAATCGCGTGTGATTCCACTGTTTCCGGAACTGGCGCTGGCCTTGAATGACGTCAGATCAGGAACGACGAAAGGCGAAACGTTTTTAGTCAACCGATACCGTTGTCCAAATCAGAATCTGCGGACTCAACTCGGTCGGATCATTCAAAAGGCCGGATTGATTCCATGGCCGAAGCCATTTCAGAACCTGCGATCAACCCGAGAGACAGAATTGATGGAGCACTATCCAGCTCATGTCGTTTGCGCGTGGATCGGCAATTCAGAAGCGGTCGCCCGAAAGCACTATCTTCAAGTCACTGACCCGCACTTCGAACGAGCGACATTGAAGCCGCCGGATGCTACCCAGTAAATGGGGTTCCGTGGGGTTGAAAATGGGGCAGAAGGTATGCGAAAGGAGAAGAAACCGATGACAAGGAATGACAAAGGGGCCGGAAAAACCGAGTGTTTTCTCGGCATTTCCGACCCCTTCCGATTACTGCTCACTCAAGGAATAACCCGACCAGGGCTCGAACCTG
>CAMAVB010000107.1 GCA_945861465.1 Candidatus Kuenenia stuttgartensis | reverse complement strand
ATCACGAACGCATGTGGACAGCTCTGGCCACCTGCCGAAAACAGCAACGCAACTTCTTCAACTTTCTGAAGTCCTCCATCGAAGCGAAGCTCAACAAACAGCCCGCTCCATCGCTCCTGCACAACTGATTCCGTGAACGGTTACGAATTCTGCTCCATGCACCTGGCCCTTCAGAAAGGTGTCGAGGTTCAAGACGGTCGCTCGGCGGTCGGCAGCAAAAACGGAGGCGCGAGGTTTACAAAGTGTCTTGAGTTTCATGGGTGCTTCAAAAAAAAAAAGGGTGGACCACGGACATCGCATTCAACGCCGGTACTGTCGTTTATCGAGGGTTTTCAAAGCCCTTCGTTAGATAGCGGCCTACTGAAAGTTCGAGATCGACGCATCAGGCGTTCGGTGGTTGCAAAGTCGAGCAGCAGAATGACAACGAAACACGTCAAATACAATCGATTCCGCGATCTTGTTCGCCACGGTGGTCAGCACAACCGGATGTCGAATTTGACGAAACAGTGGTTCTGTTGACATCACGGACGAGCAAAACACAGTGTGTTTCCGTGTTTGAAACGCGCTGGGACGATTCTCTACGACCACATCGTCCCGAAAAGAATAGCCATTTCAAAATCAGTTTCTTCGTGGACACTCGCTGTCTGCGAAACGGCCTATACACAATTGATGGAATGGTGGCGTCAGACTTAGGCACAACCCCACAACACCATATGGGGAAATGGTGCCGAAGCAACATTTGGTAGCAGGCCACTCTTACGAAGTCTTCAGGGCGAAGATTTCAATGACGACATGCGAGTCTGGTGTCCCGATCCAGAAAGAGCAATCACGCTCGCCCTTCACGATTGGGAGAGTTGCGGCTGACTGATGCCAGCCTCCAACGCATGCGTTCGTCTGGTGTCCATGTGGCGTGAATAAGCAGACACGCTGCTGCGATTTCGGCGGGTGATGGATCGGATGCTTTCACAGATGTGATTCTTCCAGCCAGTCGATGTCAATGTCCGAACAGTGCTGCGAATCTGCGTCCTGAGCGTCCACACCGTCCTGATCCCGCAAAACACTGGAAGAATCGTGGGAGCTGCAGCCGTTTTGAGCGTCCTGTGAGCGTCCTGCAGCGTCCATTTGCACCGATGAATCTCCCGCATTTTCTGGGGTTTGGACGCTCGGGACGCTCGGGACGCTGCCTTGCGTAGCAGTTCGCATGATCTGGATAAACCGCTTGCCAGACTTCTTTCCGAATTCGACGTCAAGTCCGGTTCGGCGGAGATTTGGCGCGATACGCTTGATCTCGCCGGAAAGAAGGTGCGGTTGCTTCGGCCAGTCTTTGGACTTCACAACACGTTCACCCGCCTGCTCTTCCAATGCGATCTTGAGTTCAGTGGCTGTTCCCTGCCATTCGTCGCGCCCTTCCATGAAACTGATCAGCGGTCCAGACAAAATCGACGATTCAATTGCACTCTCA
The DNA here is from genome assembly GCA_945861465.1 of Candidatus Kuenenia stuttgartensis. Taxonomy (GTDB): domain Bacteria; phylum Planctomycetota; class Planctomycetia; order Planctomycetales; family Planctomycetaceae; genus SXXK01. The sequence continues at coordinate 22,715 of CAMAVB010000107.1, read as the reverse complement.
TTGGCAGTGGCGCGGTTGCCCTGGTAAGCACTGAGAAACGCACCTGGCTTCCATGGTAGCGCTGGTTCCGCAGCGACCACCCAGGTAGCAAAGTCCGCCATTCGCGGCAGAGAAGTCAGTCGCACTTCAGCCCGTGCCGAACACGCCTGCGAAAGAGCGTCCAGCAGCGCCCCGAGCGTCCGGGCGCGGATAGCATCGAATCGTGCCCATAAGTCGGATTCCGTGGTGCGCCTGCTGTCCGGGATCGCCGATAGTGAGACGCAGATGGCTCGGTCAAGCAGATCGCTGCGTGTGCAGAGTTCAGTGATACCATTCAAGAGGACTGGACGCTGTCCCTCGAATAGCTTTTCTTCTCCATCGCTGAATAGCTCTCGCGTGCCAAATCCGCCACCAGTGGACAGCCGACACAGTGCATCTGACAGCCAGTCTGGTATTTTCGACAGATTCTCGAGCGCGACGAAATGCCCGTTACTTCCAGCAATCATCAGGTCGCGCTCGTCCCTGGGCGCACTCCGCAGCGCGGCCTTGTTGGGATCGATAAGACTCCGGAGAATCCGACATAGCGTGCTCTTGGCCGATCCCTGCTCACCATTGATGCTTAGCACCGGATACGGTCCGCGCGGCCGCAATGCCGCAACGAGCCATCCAATGATCATCATCCAGTCAGTGTCTTCTACGACATTGACAAGTTTGCGCAGTTCGTCCAGCGATCCACCCCGGATGGGTGTTGGCAGCGGCAGCACGCCGCGCGGTCTGACGAAGGTAACGTCCGGATTGTCCACTATTAGCCAACCGTTCGCGTCAATGCGGACGGCCTGCCATTTTTCGTTAGCCAGGTCGAGCCAGATACAGTCATCGTTTCCGGAAATGCGAACTGCTGTCTCTCGCAGTTGTCCATCGAAAATCGCCTGGCCTCGCAGCACGCCGATAGCGTCCTGGAGTGCCTGAGCGTTCGGCGCGGTACGCATCACCATCCAAAATTTTCGCTGGAGCCAATATTTAAACGCCTTGCTCCCGATCCGCCAAACCTCGCGATGTCCATCCTGATCAATTCGTGCATACGCCTCGCCGCTACCATCGTAGAACTTCTCCGCATTGCCAGCGAGCGCCACAAGTGTGGTCGCTTGCGAGTCGCCTTTTTCTGACTCGCGTTTCTGCTTTGACTTTGGTACGTTCTTGCTTGTCTTCGACACCATTGGTAAACTTTCGTTGCTCTTTGTTTGTTGCTGACCGCCCTGCCTGAGTGGTCAAAAATCTGAGCCGTTTCAGCTTCCCAGTTGACACGGCTTTTTTTATTTGCCTTCTTAGACCATCTGCCCATGTTGCTGTTTCGTGATTCGTCCGTGCCCACCACAGGGACACTTCTCAGTACCATCGCCCTGGCAAATCGGGCACACGACAGGCTTTGTTCCGCGTAACGTCGCCAATGATTCCCTCATCTTGCGTTCCCAGCCGTCGCGGGCGTTCAGTTCATCGAGCGTCGGAACCGCTGACAGGGCTTTCTGTGCCTCTTTGAGCATGTCGCCAAACTTGCGAGCCCATGATTCAATCTCGCTGGTTTCACGCTGGCAGACTTGCTCCATTGTTTCATCTTCGGGGAACTCCTCAGCATCATCTGCGACATCTGATGGATCGTCCGCCTTCAGTTTCGGTGGCTTCTTTGGCTTCGTTGTTTTCACCGCTGCGTTGAGCGACATGGTGCCAGCCTCGACCGCTGCGACGACTTCCGGAGTGGCTTTTTCCCGCACCTTGCGAGCTTTTTTCACACTGTCACGACTCACATTCAACGCCTTCGCTGCGTCTTCCTGAGTAGATGGCTGAATTCCGCCATTTGATTTTTCTTGTCTTCCTGCCCGCAACACGGCCAGTTTGTCTGCCACCATGCCGCGTTGTGCTGTCGTCAAGTGCCGTCGATGTAGATTTGCCGACAGCACAAACGCCAACTTCTCAGTATCATTGCCCTTGAACTCTTTTGTCACTGGCTTGATGCCAGCGAGCGTACAAGCGGCGGAGCGATTGCGTCCGTCAAGAATCAGACCTTTGTCGTCGATGATTACAGGATGATGCTGTCCGTTTGCTGCGATGTCCTCAGAAAGGATTCGCAACTCGTTTTCGTCCAGGAGTGGAAACAGATTTGCGTACGGATGATATTTCATATTTTCACCTCAGGTGTTTTGGGAATTGATGTCTGAATAATTCGAATCACTTCGCTGCGAGGAAGTTCAACCGCCTCCGCAATTAGTTCTGTTGACCAGCCTTCGAGTTCGAACAGATTCCGAATACGAGTGATCAGTCGAGCCTGTTCAGCAGCAGCAAGTGTCGCTGCTTTCTTGCCGTTCTTTTTGGCACGATTTGGCGATACGGATGCTGTCATAGCTGCGCCTCCAACTCAGGCACGCGCCACAGGTCGGGTTCATCTGTCGTCGCCGCTGGTTTGGCTGTCGGCAACTGCAACAAGCGTCCGAGCAACTCGGTATCGAAGTGCAGCTTGCCCGCCAGTTCGTCGACTGTTCCGCCATCGCGCAGGGCCTGGTGGCATAGGTCGAGTGTGCCAGCGTCGAGGTAATTGACTCCGCTCACTTGGCACCGCCTTCACCGTCGGTCGTCAGTGAGCCCAGGAACTCGCTGAAGTCTTTGCCGCGGACAAAGCATCGGCCCGAGACTTTGACGACTTTCAGCCCTTGCTTCCGTGCCTGCTTCATCGCATGACGGCCCCAGCCAATCGCGCCCATAAATGACTGTATCGGGTACGATTTGGCGTCGTCGATCGGCTGCAACGTGTCAGCCGTGCGCTGTTTTGGTCCCATTGAATTTTGCTCCGCAATCGAATGTTGAAACACATACCGTTGATGTGTCGATGGCGGACGTTACCAATGAAAAAGGCTTCGCAAAGATAACCTTGCGAAGCCTTGAACGCTAAATTGCGCAATTGCAGCTATTACTTATCTGAAGTCCTCGTGCCAGAGTTCACGGTTGTTCTGAAGATACGTTCTCAACGTAGCCGCCGCTTTCTTATCTCCATTCGATACTTCACGGCAAATCTTTGCCTGATGTCCTTTTGTTTTTGGACGTGCCCTCAGCAGGTTTACTGCCTCAGTGAACCCCGGATACTCAGGCAAAACTTTTTTCTGCAATTGCAGGTTTTGTTTTTCACTTTGTACGCCCCGCAAGATTCTGTTCAGTGACTCGCCAATGGTAGTTCCGGGACTTGTGTCTCCACCAGCGCTGTTGTCGGTAGAACAGTATCGGATTCGCTTGAATTTCTCCGTTTCAATCTCCAACTGCAGATTCACGTAATGCGGGTCATATTCGTGTGCTGCGCCTAGATTTTCAAAGCCGGTGGCATTTGGCTTCAAGCCAGGAACTGTGAATAGGACTGTTTCCGACATTGCTAACATCATCCAGCTGCGTTCGGAACAAGTTCCATAAGTAACGATATTATCGAACTTGCTCATCCAATCAGGTAAGCGGGCTTGCAGTAAATGAATGAGTGGAATCATGGTGTACAGTTCTTTAACTCCATCCGCAAGGGATTTCGGGGATGAGTCGTATAAACCCCTTGTGTGAAACCTTATGGTGCCCATACTTGAGTTCGCTTGCATCACACTGGCCCACAGCAAAGCACCGGCAATCAACCAGTGCGGCCCCTTAACGGTGCAATCCTTCGTTGCGTCTAGATACCTTGTCAGCAATTCGATCCGGCGTTCAAGTTCGATTGAGCCGAACCGGCAGATGTCTTCCAAATCTTTTCGTTCGTTGTCCATCGCATTCGACTTTCCGTAAGTCGAGTTCCGAAAAGTAAACAAACGGGGAACGCGGTTCGGACGCCGCTTTGTCCGCTGGGATTATAAGTTCCAGCGTATCCCCGGTTTGATTTTGTCACCTTGCCTGTCACCTTTTGAGCGAACCCAAGGCGATGGCTTGATTGAACTGTAATTCCTGAACCGCTGTTTTTCCAGTGTTCGTACATCATTTGAACATTAGGTAAACCTAGCTGACCGACTTTTAATCGGTAGGTCTCGGGTCCGAATCCCGACGATCCCATTCAAAAAGACAAATGTTTCAAGGGGTTTCCGAGTTTTCCGGAGACCCCTTTTTTTATTCAACGGCCCGCTGCAAGGCTAAGCTGAGGAATTCGCGCGTACGCCACCGTCAATACGACGCCCAGATGGCTTCCCCCGCCTTGTCATCGACTTTCACGGCAGCGCGATCACCGATTCGGCAGACGGCTTTTGAAACAGCGTCCACTCTGCGGCAAGCGCCTTTTGACAAAACGGGATTGAAGACAAACCCTTTCCGAGTGTCTTCTACGTTGTCTGGGACCGGCGGGCTTGGATTTTGGATTTTGGATTTGAAATTGCAGATTTCAAATTTGAGATTTCAAATTTCAAATTTGAAATCGTGGCGTCGTCGCTGCGTCAGGCATTTCACCTGCGCTCGCCATGGGCGGGCTGTGGCTGACGCTGCATCTCATTCGGACGCTGCAGCTCGACACGTTTCCGTATAAAGAGGTTTCGGAAGGCCGCGATCATGTGCCATGGGATGTCACTTCCCTGATTCTGATCAATCCGCGACCGCTCAACCCCTCCAGTGAGCTTCACATCCCAGAAGAATGGTTTGCGAAGACATCTACTGCGGCGAACTTGTCGTGGAGGATCGGTTCTGCTTCGCACTGGAGCCAGTCCTCGATCACAGCCGCATACACCTGGCGAAAGTCGGTGTGGTGTCGCAGATCACCTTCCTGCAGATTGTTCAGGCTGGGAAGTTGTCCAATCAAACCTGATTTGACCGCTGTGCCAGCCATAAACATCGGCCCGGCTGTACCGTGATCTGTCCCCGCGCTGGCATTTTCTTCCACGCGACGACCGAACTCACTGAAGCACATCAACGCGACGCGATCTGACTGCTTCAAGTGATCGATGTCGTCCAGAAATGCCTTGACGGAATCTCCCAGCTGACGCAGCAGGCCAGCATGCGCATCCGGTTGTTGTGAGTGGGTATCAAAGCCGTTCAGAGTCACGTAGTAGACCGATGTCTTCAGCCCCGAACTGATGAGTTTGGCAACTGTCTGCAACTGTTCCCCCAGTCCATTCTTCGGATACGCGATGCCTGACGAATAGGACTTCACGGATGAACTCAATCGTTCGCTGGCAGAAATCGCCGAACTGGTGCTGGACTGCACGAAGTTGAGCAAATCGTTGTTGTCGCCTCGCCGGGCGTCTGTCAAGTCCTGCACGGCCTTGCGGAACTGAGCATCTTCGGTGCCCTGCAGGCGGAACTGTTCCAGCGATCGAATCGATGGCACACGCACCCTGCGTGACATCAGTGCGAACGGCTGCTTGTCATGTCCAAGATGCAATGCGGTTGGGTCGCCACCAGCAGTGTCCGCAGATTGTTCGAGCAGACGGCCCAGCCAGCCATCGGTGCGATTCTCATTCTTCCGCTGACAAGTGTGCCAGATGTCCATGGATTCGAAATGCGAGCGATTGGGATCCGGATAGCCGACACCCTGAATGATGGCCAGTCGTCCGGCTTCCAGCAGATCGGCGAAACCTCGCAAAGATGAATGGAACGCCAGGCCATCACTGATTTCCAGCGAATCATCTTTTGCGATCGCCAGTTTCGGTCGCAGCTTACGATAGGTTTCGTCGCCGACGGGGATGACGGTGTTCAACCCGTCGTTGCCACCCTGGAGTTCGATCACGACCAGAATACGTTCCGACGTGCTCTGTTCGGCCGCCGCCTGCAACGCGGACGGCGCGAGCCCGCCGAATGTGAGCACGGCAGAACCCGCCGCTGAGGATCGGAGAAAGTTGCGTCGTGAAAAGTGGGACATGATGATCGTTCCTTACAAGTATTTTCTGGTTAACTCAAATTCGGAGATTGGACCTTGGCGGTGAGACAATCGATACGCCAGACACGAATGTACTGCCGCTCGTTTCCTCGGCTTGCCTGCCTCCTTCACTCATTGCCCACCTCGAATCCTGATTGAGACGTAGTTCGTAGTTTGGAGTTCAGACATTGTGTATCAAGTGCTGAATCAATCACGACCTGTCTCCAGTGTTTCGTAGCTGAATTCGCAAGAATTTAGAGCCTCCCTGAATTCTTACGAATTCAACTACGGTAATTTTCCAACGGCCCGTTGCAAAGCTAAGCTGCGGAATTCTCGCGTCCGCACGATGTTTTAGAAGCGAAAACGTTCGGGGCAAAAAATGCATGGGCAGAAAAATAAGCACTGGTGCATAAGTAAGTTGGCACAAATCGTTTAACGGCGAGCCGTAGGCGTAGGCGAATCCAGCGTGCTTCCGCCTACGCCTACGGCTCGCCGTTAAACTAAAAAACTTCCGCACTGGTGCTTAGCAGCCATTTTTTTTCCCAACATTTTTTTGCCCAACATTTTTTTGCCCAACATTTTTTTGCCCATAATGTTGAGGCCAGACGATACATCTTAGCCCGGCGGCGGATCGTTGTAATTTTCTCCACCGCTCGCCTTATCCAAGTTGAAATTCGGGTATGGTACACAACGCATGCAGTCCTTCGATCAGACTGCCATCGCTGCGGGATTTCATGAGTGTTTCCACCTGTTCCCTGGCCGCTTCCGGAACCGGAACAGCGAAGAGCACAGTTTCAAGGTAGTCGATAACGGCGCGTGGATTGGTGACTTTCTGCTTCGCCAGATATTGCCTGAGCGTTGTCTTTCCAAACCGCGTTTTGTCATTGGTGATCAGCGTCCGGACCAGATTTGACCGTCCCAGCAACGTGGAGGAATTGATCCATGTGCGTCCTCCGTCCCAGCCTTTGACGCTGGGCGGATACAGCAGTCCCTGGCCCAGGGTCAGCATTTCTTCGGACAGGTCAAAGGTGTTTGTGGAACCTTCCAGACTGCGCAACAGACCGACAGCCAGTTCCACCGGCGAGCGGACTTTTCGTCCGACGGAATATGGCGAATAGAACAGGTTGCTGGTGAAGATTCGTCGGAGCACGGGCTGAATCATCATGCCGGAATTGCGCAATTCCATTGCCAGCGGAGCGATCAATTCAGCGGTCGGCGCTGGTTCGTCCATCACAAAGAAGCGCACAAGTTTCGTGGCGATGAACTCCGGGGCGGACTTTTGTTCCAGCACGATCCTGACGCCTTCTTCGCCGTTAAATTCTCCGGTCTGAGCAAGGATCGTTTTTTTACCTTCGTCGTGCTGATAACGATTGAAGCGAAATTCATCGCGACGAATTTCCCAGCCCGTGAAGCATCGCGCCAGTTCACGAATATCTGTCTCCGTATAATTCCCTTCACCCAGACAGAACAGTTCCATGATTTCGCGAGCGTAGTTTTCGTTGGGATGTGATTTGCGGTTGGTAGCGGAATCGAGATACACGAGCATGGCCGGATCGCGTGAAATCTCAAGCAGTAATTTTGAAAAGTCACCAAACGCATACGACCGCAGCAGTTCATTCTGCGTCAGCATCAGTTTTCCGTCAGCGACTTTTTCGGCACTTGTCGCAAAATGCCCGTGCCAGAAGAGTGTCGTTTTCTCCAGCAACTGCATCGGCGTGCTGAGCATCCGATAGGCCCACCATGCGGAGAGCTGTTTGACGTTACCCGTCGCGAGCGCCGCATTCGACAACGCTGTCATTTCGGCCCGGAACGATTCCGGCTCCGGCCCGGTCAATAACTCAGCCACAACAGCCGCCGGCGTTTTGGCAGCGGCGGCAGTCAACTCATTCTGCGTGGCCCCGAAACCGGCGCGCCGAAACAAGTGAGCCGCCGTGCGAATATTCCATGGGGTTTCTGGATCAGGCTGGAACTCGCTCCAGGCCCAGTCGGGATCGATCGTGTCGTTCAATGGATGATGCCTCGTGAAATATGCTGTGTGGACATTCAGTGTTCGCCCTGACCGCGGCGAATTTGCTTCATGTTCGCATCTTACAATTAAGAGGGGTTGTCTGAGAAGCCGCTTGACAGGAGATGGTTGTTTCGTGCAAACTGTCGTCAATGCTTCAACTGCTGCACATCCTGACCGCCATGACGCTCCTGATCCCGATGGGACTGCTTGAACGTTCGGCGTGTTGGAAAGAATGTTCCAGTGCAGCGTGCGTATTGGAAGAGGCACCTTCGGAAGATTCAGAGACTGTTTCACGACTTGAGATCGAGAAGCATCGCCTGTTCGTGGATCTGCTTCGCCCGCCGGGATTTGCCTGTCGCGTGTTGTGGATTTCTCCGCTCACTGATTCGCGGTCCGTTGATCGCGATTGCGTCGAGATGCGAGGTTGTCGGCCTCCGCCCATTTCCTGAATGCTGCCGATCGCGCCATGCGCGACGATGCCTGCGCGTTGATGCCTCAGGCATAGAATTTGCATCTCTTCCCGGCGTACGACATCGGGAGTTTGCTGCCTGAGCGTTTTCGAACTCGTGCTGCTCGCCTTGGGATTCGCGCCTGACGGACATTGTGATTTGGGTCTGTAGGCCGGAACGGCGCTCCGTTTGCTCCGGCCTACAGATTGATCCCGAATTCGTTGTTTTGACACAGCACGCGCGGGTTGTTCACCAGGTCGTAGGGTGCGAGACGCCTTGGCCCTGTTCCGCTCACAATTAACTCGTTGATGCGATTCAAATCTATGACTGCAACAACTCAGGAATCCGCATTCCCCGAAACGGACCAGACTGCAGCTGAATCGACGGAACACCTTATTCGTCGGTTGGCCGACCTGCTGCCATTGCAGGGGCCGATCACGGCATTCGCATTTCTTAACCCTCTGCAGGGCATGGAAGATCAGCCGTTCATCGAAGCATTGCGGCAAGTCGGCGATATCTTCGGCTGTCAACCGTTTCTGCCGGAAGGGTCGTATCGCGAAAAGATGGCGCAAGGGCGCATCACCGTTGATGACCTGAATGAAATCATGGCTGAGGAGTCTGGCTTTGACGGCGATCATAAGGTTGCCGGACTCGTCCGACACGCCAGTCTGCGAATGAGCATGCTGCAACATTCGATCAATCCGGGAGCTGAGCATGAACGTCGGTGGATGATTGCAGAAACCGACGCCATTCAGAGGTTTCGCAGTGAGATATCTCACAGCGTGCGGGAACGCATGATTGACTCCACGCATCAATGGGTCTCAAACGTGTTCCCTGTTTCCGCAGCGTCGTCGAGGTCCGATTCCGCTGAGGAGCTGATGGATGTCGTGCAGGATGCTATACCTCGCACATTGCTCGGCGGATCGGGGACACTCGACGAAAATGCCTGGGAAAGCGTGACCTTGGCACTTTTGTGGCGACTTTTAAGGTCACGCATGCAGCGGACGCCGAGCGGCTCCCGGAGCAGCAAGTCGCCAGTTCGCCACCGGGATCTGCTTCTTGCTGTTTCCAGCGAAGACAGTGACCGACTCGTACATGAAGTTCTGATTCGGTTTTGTTCCGTATTCCTCGACCAGGGATATGCGCAGTGGAAGCTGCCGCATCGCAGTGCGGGGTTCTTCCACGCCTTCATTTCGCTTTTCAGTTCCAGTGGTTTTTTTACAAATCGCTGGCTGCGGCCTGTCGCCACGGAACTGAAGCGGATTCACACGGCTGGCATGTCCGCTATGGACTCGCTGGAAGAATCCTTGTCGCTGCTGGGTATTGCACCGCACGAAAAGGAGAGCTTCGTGCGAGGTTCACTTCTTGCACTTCGGGGCTGGGCGGGCATGATCTGGCAAACCGAAGAGCGTCCGGATCGTGTTTACATTCCGTCCCGACACGGCACGCTGATCGAATTTCTGGCGATTCGATTGATTCTGGAACGATACGCCTTGCAGTGGCTGTCGCGAGAAACGCTGGATTACAGGGGTTCACTGGATCACCTGCGCGAATTCATTGAAACTCATCACTCGGAAAAAGACACCGAGGATACTGTCGAGCAACGCGCGTTTCCGATTTTGCAGTTGACGCAGCTGCATGGCTGGACACCGCAGACGATCGCGGAACTTTCCGATGCACAATGGCAGGAACTTGTACATGCTGTCGAAGAATTCTCCTCGTTCGAACGGCGGCGAGTGTTCCATCTGGCGTTCGAGCGAAAACTGATGCGCCACGCGCTGGATTCGGTCGCGATCCGGGCGAGCCAGCCGTTGATCTCTCCGAAGACACCGCAACTTCAGGTGATCACCTGCATCGACGCCCGCGAAGAATCCTTTCGCAGGCATCTCGAAGAAGTGGCACCGGGCGTCGAAACGTTTGCAAATGCCGGTTTTTTTGGCGTAGCGATGTACTATCGCGGTGCCGGTGAAGCGCACTATACGGCACTGTGTCCGGTTGTTGTCCAGCCGAAGTACTGGATGGTCGAAGACGTGGTTTATGCGTTGACAGATTCCGGTCGGCAGCGAGCGCGTGCCAGACGACTGCTGGGCACCGCGGAACACAGCTTTAATACGGGGACGCGGGGTTCACTTACGGGTGCTGTTCTGACCGCACTTCTGGGGCCACTGTTTACGGCACCTCTGGTGGGACGCATTCTGTTTCCTCGTCTGACCGCAAAGATGCATCGCACCGCGCGCGGGTTTGTGGCACCGCCACCGATTACGCGGCTGCGGCTTGAACGTCCCGAAGGAACACCAGCAGGCCCGCACGATGACGGGATCGGTTTCACGCTGTCCGAGATGGTCAACATGGCAGAACGCGCACTTCGTGATATCGGACTGACGTCCGGCTTCGCACCGCTGGTCATTATTCTGGGGCATGGTTCCGACTGCCTGAATAATCCACATGAATCGGCGTATCACTGCGGAGCCTGTTCCGGAAGTCGGGGCGGTGCCAATGCCAGAGCGATGGCAGCGATGCTGAATGATCCACGTGTACGTCGTCAATTACTGGCACGTGGTCTGGAGGTTCCGGAAGAGACTCGATTTCTGGGTGGACTGCACCATACTGCAACGGAGGCCGTTACCTACTTCGATCTGGAGCTGTTGCCGGCGTCGCACATGCGACAACTGCATCTGGCCGTGGACATTTTCGGACGAGTCGCCGAACGCAACGCACACGAACGATGTCGACGATTTGAAACCGCGCGGCTGGATTTTTCGCCTGCGGAAGCTCTGCAGCATGTGGATGATCGCACTGAAGATCTGGCTCAGACGCGACCTGAGTACGGGAATTCCACCAATGCCGTCTGTTTTGTGGGACGACGCAGCCGAATCCGCGGCCTGTATCTGGATCGACGATCGTTTATGATGTCATACGACGCCAGTCAGGATACGGAGACGTCGATGATCCTGGCACGCATTCTGGCAGCCGTGATCCCGGTCTGCGAAGGAATCAACATGCTCTATACGCTCTCATCGATCGACACGCGAGGCTGGGGTTGTGGTACCAAACTGCCACACAATATCACTTCACTGCTGGGCGTCATGGATGGTGCCGCCAGCGATCTGCGACCGGGTTTGCCATGGCAGGGCGTCGATATCCACGAACCGGTGCGATTACTGTTTATCATTGAATCCACGCCGGAAGCCATGCTGCGAATTATGGATCAGGATCTCACCGTCGGTCGTATCTGTCGCAATGAATGGGCGCAACTGGCCGTGCTTGATCCGAATTCGAGCCGCATCCAGAGATTCGTCAACGGAGAGTTCGTCGATTATCAGCCGTCCACAACTGAAATTGCGCGAGCTGAAAGTTCGCTCGATTGGTACCGCGGCTGGCGCGACAACCTGCCGTTCGCCCTGATTCAGGGAAAGAACGGAAGTTAGGACAGAGACAGAAATACGTGGGGCACGATTCCATCGTGCCCGGCACGTTGAAAACGTGCCCCACGTCATGAATCCGACAGTTATTTCTGCGGCGGTCCTTAGCCTGCCGCACGGTGTGCATTTGAAATTTGAAATTTGAATCCTGACTCCTGAATCCTAGATCCTCCCTATGCTCGTTCAATTTGCCGGAATCATGGTGGTCATCAGTCCTGCAGCGTTACTGGCAGTGCTGGGGCTGGCGACACTGTTTCGCATTCCTTTGAGTGAGCGTTCGGTCGCGAGATATGCGCAAGCTTCCAGTAGTATCGGGCTCATCGCTTCGCTGTGCATCCTGGCATACATGCTGGCCATGAACATTCGGCATGTGCCGCTGGAACTGGGAGACTGGGTGCATCTGGAGAACGAAACGACGGAAGCTGACAAGGACAGGGCAAATGCCCAGCAGGCAGCCACCAGGGAAATCAGTGAAACGGAAATCGCCGAAGATGCAAACACCCAACACTTTCATTTCTCGCTGAAGTTTGTCTTCGACCGTCTGAGTGTTCCGTTTGCCATCATGTCATTTGTGCTGTGCGGAGTCATTGGTGCGTTTGCGTTTCGCTATCTGCATCTGGAGGAAGGTTATTACCGGTTCTTTCTCTATTATTCGATATTTCAACTCGGCATGATCATTTCATCGCTGGCCGGGACAATCGAGACACTGTTCATGGGCTGGGAACTTGTCGGGCTCTCGTCGGCTCTGCTCGTCGCCTTTTTTCACGATCGACCCGCACCCGTTCAGAACGGCCTGCGCGTCTGGTCTGTTTATCGTGTCGCGGATGCCGCCTTTCTGATCGCCGCACTGACGCTGCATCATTTGTCAGGTTCTGGTGACTTCGAAGCCTTGATGGGAAAAGGTGACTGGCCAGGCGGACACGCGACGATCACCGAGAATCAGGCACTGCTGGTGGGTTCGCTGCTGTTGTTTGCCGCTGCCGGTAAGTCAGCACTGGTTCCGTTTTCCGGCTGGTTGCCGCGTGCGATGGAAGGTCCGACACCTTCGAGCGCGGTATTTTACGGTGCCTTGTCGGTGCATCTTGGTGCGTTTCTGTTGTTGCGTGTGAGTCCGGTACTGGAACTGTCGCCGATTTTGTGCGGAATGGTGGTGGCTCTGGGTCTGATTACGATGATTTTTGCCGCGATGGCGGCGCGAGTTCAGGCGGACGTGAAAAGCGCGCTGTCGTATGCGTCGCTGATTCAGGTCAGCATTATCGTGATCGAGATTGGTCTGGGTCTGCGTTACATCCCGCTGATTCACATCATTGGTCACGCCTGCGTGCGGACGCTGCAGCTGGTGCGTGCGCCGTCGCTGCTGAAAGACTACAGCAATCTGGAGAATGCCCTGGGGGACCACCTGCCGGATTCACGTTCCGTCGGGCGTCGCTGGTGGTCGCCGACCATGCGCGCACGATTCTATCGCTTTGCATGGGAACGCGGTTACCTGGATTCGGTGCTGGACGATTTCGTCGTCCGGCCTTTCGTCAATATTTTCAAATGGTCCGACCGCATGGAACGACGCTGGACCACATTTTTGTCCGGCACCAGCGGAACCCGAGGAACGGCAGATCGAGAAACCGGGGAAACATAATGGTTTTCAGTGTTCAGTTTTCAGTGTTCAGTAATCGCAATAAAGCACCGGGACGCCTCCTGCCCACTGCCCACTGCCCACTGCCCACTGAACACTGCCCACTGAACACTGAACACTGAACACTAACTATGATTCCTGAACTTCACTTTCCCTGGCTCGAATTTTCGATCCTGGTTCCATTGATCGGCGCGATCGCCTGCGCGATTCTGCCGAACCAGCAGGCAGCGCAGCGCGTCGCGATCGTGGTCAGTTCGCTGACATTGCTGTTCGCAGTCGGCGAATGGTACGACTTCAGTACGATGAACACGTTTCAGGCGCATGACCACTGGGACTTAATCCAACGGATTTTCAGGCACGACTATTTTGTCATTGATGAACTGAGCGCTCCGCTGCTGCCGTTGTCGGCGCTGCTGTATTTGATGACGATTGTTTCGACGCTGCGAACAAAGCTGGGACGATTTTCGTTTGGAATGACGCTGATTTCGGAATCCATCGTGCTGGCCACACTCAGTTGCCACAGTCCCTGGATGATCATCACGCTGCTGTCACTGGCGTGCGTGCCGCCGTGGATTGAACTCCGCCGACGCGGGGCCTCGACCAGAATTTTTAGTCTGCACATGGGGCTGTTCATTGCGCTGCTGGTACTGGGCTGGAGTCTGATCGATGATTCCGCCGGCCATCAGAGTGCCGAGTTGCTTCCTGCCGCGCTGCTTACGATCGCCGTCCTGCTGAGGGCCGGAGTCGTGCCGGTGCATTGCTGGATGACGGACCTGTTCGAACATGCGTCTTTCGGAACGGCGTTGCTGTTTGTCGCACCCATGACGGGTGCCTACGCGGTGATGCATCTGGTGCTGCCGTTTGGTCCTGAGTGGGCGATGCGAAGTATCGCCGTGCTGTCGCTGACGACGGCGGTCTATGCTGCGGGGATGGCCACCGTGCAGAAAGAAGCCCGACGCTTTTTCTGCTATCTGTTTCTGAGTCATGCGTCGCTCGTGCTTTCCGGTCTCGAAATCGTGTCCACGATCGGTTTGACGGGGGCGCTGTGCGTATGGATTTCTGTCTGTATTTCACTGGGTGGATTCGGGCTGACGCTGAGGTCCGTTGAAGCACGCATCGGACGCATCAGCCTGGATCGCTATCATGGCATGTATGAACACACGCCGACGCTGGCAGGTCTGTTCCTGCTGACGGGATTGGCGTCGATCGGTTTTCCGGGAACGCTCGGCTTTGTCGGGATGGAACTGCTCATTGAAGGAGCCGTGGGCGTCTTTCCATTCGTCGGACTGGCGGTGCTGATGGCCGCAACATTGAACGGGATCGCCATCATGCGAGCCTATTTCCGGATCTTCACTGGACGCCGTTTTCAGACCACAGCCATCCTGCGGTCCCGTCCGTCGGAGAGATTTGCAGTGCTGGTGCTCACTTTTCTGGTGCTGGGCGGTGGACTGTGGCCACAGCCAGGCGTCGCCTCGCGCCATCACGCCGCACTGCATCTGCTGGAGCGTCGCATGAACCCGCAGTTAGTCGTTGAGCCGGACGACACGCTGCCGGAACAACACACGGAATCACAAGAGGAGAAGCCCGATGCCTAGATTCTTTCTTTCCAGCAACTCCGCATTTTGCGCGCATCTTTTCGACCGTAGTTCTTTGGGATTTCGAAATTCGGACTTCGGATTTGCGGCTTCGCCGCGCCAGGGATCAACGAAACCAATTCGTCTCTAATTCTGATATTGTTTGCGTAGCGTTTCTCAGGAATCTTCAGCAACAACCCTCCACCGTCCAGCGCCACAAGAAAGATCAATTACAATGAGTAATCTTCGTTACCGGTTCAAGCTCTTCAACACTTTCTGGGACAGTCGTTTTGAAGACGTTACGCGCGACACCTGGGCGTCCACGCTCTACCGGGACTTCAGCGCCGGGCTGATCGTGGCACTCACTGCCATTCCGATGGCGATGGGATTCGCCATTGCGATGGGGCTGCGTCCGGAGCAGGGCATCATTGCGGGAGCACTGGCCTGTATGATCGGGCGGACATGGGGCGGTTCAAAGTACCAGGTCTACGGCCCGACTGCGGCGTTTATCCCTGTCATCGCGGGCCTGATCCAGGCGTACCGAGGAGCGAACGGCGAGACGTTTGCCATGGCTCACGGATTCCTTGTGTTATGCAGCATCATCGCCGGCGTCATCCTGATGGGAATGGGGCTGATGGGACTCGGTAAATACGCGAAGCTCGTGCCGAACTCAATCATCGTCGGCTTCACGGTCGGCATTGCTGCGGTCATCGCACTTTCCAACATCGGTGAGGTGCTTGGTCTGAAGGCTGACATTCGCGGCGGGTTCTTCGAGAAGATGAAGCTCATCGCGGACCACATCGGCGAGTTCAACGGATATGCTCTGTTTCTCGCGCTGCTGACGTTTGTGATGACCCGGTATCTGTTGAAGCTGTCGATCTTCATCCCCGCACCGCTGCTTGCGCTGGGACTGTGTACGCTGCTGGCGGGAACGGTGTTTTCGGAAAAAGGCATCACAACGGTCGCTGACAAGTTTGGGAGCATTCCAACGAACTTTTTCGTATTCACGCCGCCACAACTGCCTCCGGTAACTTCGTCGGTGATCATTGACATTGTGTACTTCGTTGCGGCGATCGTATTTGTGTCCGGAGTTGAGAGTCTGCTGTGTTCGTCAATGGCAGATCGCCTTGCAGGTAACAAAAAAACACCGTTCAATCCCGATAAGGAATTCTGGGGACAGGGACTTGTGCAGATCATCACGCCGCTCGTGAACGGTTTCCCCTGTACCGGTGCGCTGGCTCGCACGGCGACCAGTATCAAGGCCGGTGCCGTGACACCGTTTGCGGGTTACTTCAAGGGAGTCCTGAAAATCCTGATGGCCATATTTCTGGCACCATGGCTGGAAAAGGTTCCAATGGCCTGCATCGGCGGAATTCTACTGTGGGTGGCGAGTAACATGGTGAAACCGGCAGAAATTCGTGAAGTCTGGAAACACAACTGGTTTCATGCCTGCCTTATGGTTTACACAGCCCTGATGGTACCATTGACAGATTTTCTCGCGGGCGTCCTGTCGGCGTTGATCATCTTCGGCCTGCTGTTCAGATTTCTCGATAAGCCGCCTGCATCGCAGCATCCCTCAACGGATCCAGACCAGGGTGGTTCCCCTGCGGTACAGCCATCTGCTGACTGACCGCTTCCAAAATGACCCTTTCCGCATTTTTACAGGAGTGATTTTCAATGCAGACCCTTGAACACATGACCGTTGGTTTGACGCTGACTGAGAGTGACAGTCCGCTGCTCAGCTATGCCGCAATGCTGGCGAAATTCGGGATCGGAATGAGATTCGAGTTCGTCCACGTCCTGGCACCGAATCACCCCACGCCACACGGCATCGATCACGGGGCGATTCGCCGGGAGATGCAATCAGTCGTCGCACAGCAGTTCGGCCCTCTTTCGACGCAGGTTCAGTCGGCTTTCCATGTTTGCGAAGGAAATCGTATCGACCAGTTGCTGGCTTTTGTGGAGCGACAGTCGATGGGAGTCATTTTACTCGGGCACCGCAGCAACCGCAGCAGCAAACGCTCGCTGGCCCGCCAAATCGCGATGATCTCGCCGTGTTCCGTATGGATGGTGCCGAATCATGCTCCCGTTCGGATCAGTCGCGTTTTGGCACCCATCGATTTCTCGCAGCATTCGGGAGACAGTCTGTCCGTCGCCACCGGTATCGCTCGCTGCGCCGGGTTGAATGAGTGTCAGTCGCTGCATGTGTACTTTGATGCGGGGATGATTCACTATGAGGAACATACAGAGGAGATTCGAAGAGACGAGCAGCACGCCTTCGAGCAATTTCTGTTTCCGATCAACACTCACGACATCAGGGTGACTCCGTTGTTTGAAGAATCCGACAACGTCACGAAAGCCATTCTGCAAGTTGCCGGCGATCAGCACGCCGACCTCATCGTAATGAGTACTCGCGGGCGGGGCGGTGCCGCATCCGTTCTGCTGGGCAGTGAGACGTCTCAGACAATGATGGAATCGGCAGTCCCGGTCCTTGCCGTCAAACACCGCGGCGCACGGTTGAATCTGTTTCAGGTTCTGACCGACAGCAAACTCTGGTCAAAGAGCGATCCGCACGCGAATTAGTGTGTCGTGATCAACACCGGCGGTCACCTGACAATCGACTGGGATTCACTGCACTCCAAATTTCAAACGAATCGCCCCAGGCCGACGGACGCGGCATTGGAAACAGGAACCACGGCGAAGTAGGTTGTGCGAAAGTTGAATGTGACGTCAATGGGTGATTTTTGAGTAGGCCGGACCAAGCGCAGCGCCGTTTCGGCAGGTGTCTCGCAATTGCCGGAACGGCGCTGCGCTTGCGGTCTGTTGATTTAGTGAGAATCAGGAGTGTTTGTATTTCAATGGCCCGCTGCAAAGCTAAGCTGAGGAATTCGCGCGTACGCCACCGTCAATACGACGTTGCAGGAGCGAGGACGTTCGGGGCAGAAAAATGTATGGGCAGAAAAATAGCAGCCATTTTTTTGCCCAACATCTTTTTGCCCATGATGTTGAGCCCGACGATGAATCTTAGCCCGGCGGCGGATCGTTGTTTTATTTAATCGGATGCCGTAGGCGCGGCGTTCCGGTGGCATTCCTCCCCTTTGGGTCGGGTTAAACGACTAAATCAACACTCCGCTTGGTCCGGCCTGCAGAATCATCGCAGATCAGGTTTTTAATACGGAGGAATCAATTGTGGTAGTCAGGCTGCGATTCTTACTGCCGGCTGCTGCCGGGACTGTTGTGCTGACAGCGCTGTGCATCATCACGGCTCTGTTTCTGTTTCAACAACAGTCAGTGATGACCAGCATTCTCCGTGAGAGTGTCACGAGTCGCAAGGCCGCTGTCGAGTTGGAAGCATCTCTGTACGAGATTTCGGCTCTGCTCCACGACAACGTCGATGATGTTTCTGCATTGCACGATCGACTGAATGAGCACCTCGTCCGCCTGCGAACAGTGGCCGATCAGCCGGAAGAGAAGGAAGCCGCGCGAGCACTTGATGAAGGGCTGGCGAAGTACCTGCATTTCTTCGAAGAGATTCCGGATCACGATGCCGCGAACCACGACGAAGCAGTCGCCACCTCGCTCAGAGTTCTCGAAAAATACGTGATGCGCCCGTGTCAGGAGTTTCGGCTGTACAACGGTCGGCGAATTGAACAGTCGACAATTCAGCATGAAGCCGTTCTGGCTCGTCTGGCTTGGGGATTGACGGGCATCGGCGTGCTGGGAGGCGTCGCCGGGCTGGTGCTGGGCTTTGGTCTGACTCGCGCACTCGGCCAGTCGATCCGACGGTTGCAGGTTCGAATTCGCGATGCGGCCGGCAAGCTTGGTCCGAATTTGCCTGAGATCATATGGACCGACGTGGGCAATTTTTCAGAGGTCCACGCTGAACTGGATCAGCTGACGTCCGGTATTGAGCGCGTCCTCAGGGACCTCCGACAGCGCGAACTGGAAGTGCTGAGATCGGAGCAGCTGGCGGCGGTCGGCCAATTGGCGGCGAGTGTCGCGCATGAGATCCGCAATCCCTTGACAGCAATCAAGATGCTCGTTCAGTCAGGTCAGGAAGCTGGCCACTCGTCGCTCACAAGTGAAGACATGCGCGTCATCGAAACAGAGATCCGTCGCATGGAATCGTCAATCAGGACGTTTCTGGATTTCACTCGACCACCGAAGCTGGAACGCCGCGCGGTTCAATTGCAGAACCTGCTCCAGGAAGTGTTCGACCTCGTACGCGGGCGTGCGGAAAAGCAGAAAGTCGAAATGCAATTGACGTTGGATGACGAGCAGATTGTCTTAATCGCCGACGCTGAGCAGCTGCGGCAGGTCCTGGTCAATCTGGTCCTGAACAGCCTTGATGCACTGCCTCGTGGCGGAACAATTGTCGTATCCGCGAAGACAATGCCGGACCATGTCGAAATCGGTGTGACCGATTCAGGAACGGGAATCGCTGCGAACATGCTGCCCACACTGTTTCAGCCTTTTTCAAGCAATAAGGAGACGGGGCTGGGAATGGGGCTGGTGATCTCAAAGAGAATCGTCGAAGATCACGGCGGCTCAATTGAGGCAGAGAACCTGGAAACCGGAGGCGCTGCGTTTCGCGTCCGGTTGCCGAGGGAAAAATAGACAACGCCCCGCATCATTGTTGAGATCAATTCATTCAAGAATTTATTTAGGCAAGAAAATTGGGGGTAAGAAAATGAATCGCATCTGAGTTCTCCAATTTTCTTACCCTGAATTTTCTTGCCTCGAATTGCGATTCCTCATGTATGCAGCCTTCCGTCCCGGATATCGACGCCATTCTCAACAACGATCCGCCTTTTGACAGTCGCGAACCGTTCTCGCAACTGATGACAGGCCCATTTCCCAACAACAAACCGGGGCGTTCAAAATAGAAGCTGGCGCGCGTCAAACGAATTACCTGCAGATCGAAGATTGCTGACCTATGCCAACTCTGCTCATTGTCGATGACGAAGCATCCATTCACCATGCCTTCCGACGAGCGTTTCGTGATGAGAATATCGAAATCTGCTCCGCAAGTACGTCGGCAGAAGCCGAGGAAATGGTGACTACAAAACGACCGGATGCGATTGTGCTGGATCTGCATCTGCCCGACGCGACCGGACTGGAAACATTTCTCCGGCTGAGATTCATCGATCAACGCATCCCTGTCATCCTGATCACGGGGCACGGTACAACGGATCTTGCGATCGAAGCCATCAAGCTGGGGGCGTTCGAATATCTGCTGAAGCCTCTTGAGCTGCCGCAGATTCGCGAACTGATTCACAGTGCAATCCGCTCCAGCCAGCTCATGCGGACGCCGGCGGCATTGCCGGAAGAAGTACCATCTTCAAATGGCGGTGACCAACTGATTGGACAATGTCCCGCGATGCAGGAATTGTACAAAGGCATTGGTCGTGTCGCCGCGCAGGACGTGACGGCTCTGCTGCTCGGTGAGTCCGGAACGGGCAAAGAACTCGTCGCGCGGGCAATTTATCAGCATAGCCATCGAGCTGATAAGCCATTTCTCGCCATTAACTGTGCGGCGATTCCCGAACAGTTGCTCGAAAGCGAACTCTTTGGTCACGAGAAAGGAGCATTCTCAGGAGCGGATCGCAAGCGCATTGGAAAGTTTGAGCAGAGTCATGGAGGCACGATATTTCTCGATGAAGTCGGTGAACTCGCTCCACTGATGCAGGCAAAAATCCTGCGGCTGATTCAGGAACAGCAGTTTGAACGAGTCGGTGGCGGAGAGACAATCCAGACAGACGTGCGGCTCATCGCGGCCACAAACGCCAACCTTGAGGCGATGACCGTGAGTGGCGCTTTTAGGAAAGATCTGTTCTTTCGACTCAACGTGTTTTCCCTCGAACTTCCACCGCTCCGCGAACGCGGCGATGATCTGAACCTGCTGATCAAGCACTTTGTCACACGATTTGGCATGGAACTGAACAAGCCTGTGAGAGAAGTTGCTCCCGAAGCGATGCAGGCGCTACAGAGGTATGCCTGGCCCGGCAATATTCGCGAACTGCAGAGCGTGCTCAAGCAGTCGCTGCTTCAAATGCACGGGACCGTATTGGATCCGGGAAATCTGCCAGCTCAAGTACGTGCCAGCCTCGGAGAGCAGGGGACCACCGGAGCCGCATTTCAGCAGGAGGATCTGGCGCTGGACCTGCTTATCCAACGAGCGATCGAGTCAGGCGCTGAGAACCTGTACGCCATGACACTTGAACAAATGGAGCGTGAGCTTCTGATCAGAGTCTTGCGTCATACGGGCGGCAATCAGTTGCAGGCGGCGCGAATCCTTGGAATCGCCCGCGGAAGTCTGCGGTCCAAAATCCGCGCACTGGGTATTGGGATCGACCGCAACGTTTCCTGAACAAATGTTCCCGGCCCGTTGGGCCAGGCTATTTGAACGAATGGACCTTTGGGCCGAAACGCATTGAACATGGCCCTATGAGCTGGCGGATTGTGATTTCGGCCCAAAGGGCCAGCAGTTCCCATAGCCTGGGCCAACGCCCCAGGAAACCAGCACCATCCCAATCCATCGGCCCAACGGGCCAACAATTTGCCATGCGTTGTCCGATCAAAAATCGAACTGTCGGCCCGTTGGGCCTGAAAATATTTTTTTCCGATCGTGGACCTGGCCCTCCAGGCCAGGCTATTAGAACCGATGGCCCGTTGGGCCGGAAACGCAGTTGAGTCTGCGCCTGAATTCTTCTCACGAAAACAACACTCTCAACGTTTGCTGAGCAGAACACTACGGACGTCGTGGTCTCATCGCGACCAGACTGGTTTGGCTTTGAGCAGAACCAAGCCCAAGCCGAAGTGCCGAATCGAGGGGATCGGCTGAAATTGCAGGCTTTCCGACTTCAGTGTCTCAGCACTGGCGATGGCATGAAGCTTGCTCTGCACTCAACTCCATACGAATGGCCAGACGGTTCACCTCGAAACATCGATCGATCAAGCATTGAGGAGTAGGCTGATCAACAGCGCCAGCCGTGATCGTTAACGTCGGCAGAATGGTTAGTTCACATAGGACTGAGACAGAAATAAGTGGGGCACGATTCCATCGTGCCGAGCACGTTAAAAACGTGCTCCACGCCCGAAAGACGACAGTTAATTCTGCGCCGCTCCTTACCCTCTATCGTCCCCCCCCAAAAGTACTTGTGAATTTTGAAGTCGTTTTAAACAGGATTTTTCGAATGATAAAGCATCTCTCCCTTTTTTCAATAATTGTCATCGGATTGGCTGTGGCTGATGGACCCCGGATCGAAGCCAGTGTGATTACCCTCACGACTGATGATGGCGCGGGCGCGGGTGCAGATGCTCATATTCGAGGCGGGGTCAACGCAGATATTGCTTTCGGCTCAGATCCTGACCTCAGGGTCAGAAATTCCACGCTCACCAACAGTCGAAAGACTTATCTTCGCTTCGACTTGTCAACTCTTCTAGTCCCCGCAGTGAACGTTGAACTGCAACTGACCATTACGAATGATCCCACCGTTGTTAACCCTTTGACGTTCGAGGTTTACGGTTTAAACGACGTTCTCAATGCGGATGGTTGGGTGGAGAGTACGATGACCTGGAATAGCGCTCCACAAAACAATACGGTTAGTCCAGGTGCCTTCCTTGGTGGGGCTACGCTGCTCGGATCATTGGTAACCGTTCACGGCCCGGGATTGGTCTGTACAGGAAAGTGAGAATCTGAGACATCACGTGCATGACACGGATGTCTGACATACCACCGGAACTTTTAGCCGAGATGACGCCAGCGGTGCAGGCGTTTGTCGAGTCGCTGATGGTTC